>CAMOUV010000009.1 GCA_946626695.1 uncultured Blautia sp. | reverse complement strand
GATAGTTCAGCGGATCGTTGCCCGGGCGGACGAAAAGAACTCACAACCTCCCCGGTGTCGGCCTGTCCCCGTCCGGAGGAGCCCTCCCCGCAAGCGTCACTCCAGGCTCCCAATTTACGGAGCTGTCGGTTAAGCAGAGGTTGGAATACACTTTCTGAGTATGGAACACCATCCCGATTTAGGAATATCTTTCCGAAGCAAGGAAGCCCAGGAAACGGAAAGATTGATTTATCGGATCTGTGCGGCTTTCCGGATCCGGGGGCCAAGAGTGAAGGCCAGGGCGATCTTGATCAGGTCCGGAATGATGAAGGGGAATACACACCAGCCAAGGGCTGTCAGGATTCCCACCGGTTCTGCGCTTCTGCCATATGCGACGATAAACCACAGCGTACCGAAAGCGTAACAGATCACCAGCCCCAGAAGCATCACAACAAGCCTGAACCAGCGGTTCTTCTCAACCAGTCTTTCCAGGATCCAGTAAAGCACTCCGGCCAGAAGCAGTCCTACAATGTACCCGCCGGTCGTTCCCAAAAGAACATGGATACCCGCAGAGAATCCGGCAAAAACCGGAACACCTGCCGCACCCAGGAGAATATACACAAGGATGGCCATGGTTCCCCTTTTTCCGCCAAGAACATCGAGAGCCAGGAAAACCGCAAACACCTGAAGGGTAAAGGGAACGGTCGTGGGGATCGATATCCAGGAACAGACCGCGATCAGTACGGCAAATACAGCAATGTAAACCAGATCGAGCGTTTTGAATCTTTCAGCAGATGAAGACATGATCATTTTCCTCCTGATGGATTGATATTTCCGCCGGCTGACGGCCGGCAGTGTACAGACAACGTGTGTACTGTAGCACAAACATCCTTAATTGTCAACCTTTTCGATTTTTATGGTTTACAATCAATGCCGGACAGACTTTTTCCGGCAAAAAAAGAGACCATCCCACAGAGGAATGATCCCTTTTTTCCTTTCGGTATGCCTATGGTCCTCCGGCACGCTGAGTCTTAGCGTTTCCGGAAGCGCTTATGCATCTGTTTCCTGCGGCTCTTCAGCCTGTGCCTCCTGATACTTGTCCAGAATGATGGACTGGATCCGGTCTCTTGTGACCGAATTGATCGGGTGCGCGATGTCCCGGTATTCTCCGTCGGCTGCTTTCCGGCTGGGCATGGCGATGAACAGGCCTTTCTCGCCCTCGATCACCTTGATATCATGTACCACAAACTCATCGTCTATGGTAATCGATACCACCGCCTTCATCTTGCCTTCCTTTGACACCTTTCTCACACGCACATCAGTAATATTCATGTTGCTTCTTCTCCTTTAGTGTATTTAGATCGTATATCTGTCATGCTCTTCCACGACGATCCGGATGCCCTTGTCGCCGCAGTAGTAAGAATTTGCACGAATGGTATCGCGACTCTCCACTATGCAATTCTCAATATGGGTGTTATCCCCGAGATATACATTGTTCAATATGACGGAATTCTTGATCACACAGTTGCTGCCTACAAAAACATCTTTAAACAGCACCGAATTCTCTACCGTTCCGTTGATGATACATCCGCTGGACACAAGACTGTTCCGCACATTTGCGCCGGGATTGTATTTTGCCGGAGGCAGATCATCGATACGGGTCTTGATCGCCGGTTCCTGCCGGAAAAAGTAGCTGCGGATCTCCGGATCAAGAAAAGCCATATTGGTCTTATAATAAGAATCTGCAGTGGAAATGTTGCTCCAGAAGGTGTCGATCTTATATCCGTAAATCCTCTTCAGATTCTTATACCGAATTAAAATATCCTTGACGAAATCGTTCCGGCCTTCCTGGGCTGCTTTCTCGATCAGCTCGATCAGCTGCCGGCGGCGGATGATATAGATTCCGGTGGATATGGTGTTGTAGGGAGAAACCATCGGTTTCTCTTCGAATTCTTCGATCCGGCAGTCCTCGTTCATCCGGAGGACCCCGAAACGTTCCACCTCGGCCGGATCCTTGATGGAGGTGCACACCACCGTGATATCCGCCCGCTTGGCGATATGATATTCCAGAACCTTATTGTAGTCCATCTTGTATACGCCGTCGCCTGAGGCAATGACTACATAGGGCTCATGGCTGTTCTTCAGAAACTCGATATTCTGGTAGATGGCATCCGCCGTGCCCTGATACCAAAAGCTGTTCTCTTTGGTAATGGTTGGCGTAAAGACAAACAGGCCTCCCTGTTTCCGCCCGAAATCCCACCATTTGGAGGAGCTCAGGTGTTCGTTCAGGGAACGCGCGTTGTACTGGGTAAGCACCGCCACCTTCTGGATGTGGGAATTCGCCATGTTGCTGAGGGCAAAATCGATGGCCCTGTAACTGCCGGCGATAGGCATGGCCGCAATGGCTCTTTTGTTGGAAAGCTCCCTCATCCGGTTGTTGTTGCCGCCTGCAAGAATAATACCGATCGCTCTCATGCTGTCTCACCATCCTTTGCTGTAATAACCTGGCCGCCTGCGAGGACTCCGTCCGGATAATCCTCCGGTGTGGTTATTCCGGAGATGGCGGTGTTCTTGCCGATCCGGACATGATCCGGGATCACGCTGCGTTCGCCCACCACCGCAATGCCGAAGGCGTACACAGCCGGTTTTTCCACGTTGGGCACCTCTTCCCCGAAGCCCATCGTTACGCCGTTTCCGATCACCACATCCTCCGCCACGATGGCTTTGTCCATGGTCACGTTTTCACCGACCGAGGTATTGCGCATGATGATGGAATCCCGGATCACGCTGCCCTTCCCGATGATGACGTTCGGTCCGATGACGGAGTTGTGGACTTCCCCGTAGATTTCCGCACCTTCACCGATCAGACACCGGTTGATGACCGCGTCCGCAGAGATATACTGGGGCGGAATGATGTCTCCCTTGGTATAGATTCTCCAGAATTCCTCGTACAGATTGAATTCGGGAATGATGTCGATGAGCTCCATGTTGGCTTCCCAGTAGGAACCAAGGGTGCCCACATCCTTCCAGTATCCGTTGTACTCATAGGCAAACAGACGTTCGCCTTTTTCTTTACAGTAGGGAAGAATATGCTTCCCGAAATCGCAGCCGTTCTGGTCCCGGAGCGCGACCAGCGCTTCTTTCAGGGCTTTCCATGTAAAAATGTAGATTCCCATGGAGGCCAGATTGCTGCTGGGATGCTCCGGTTTCTCTTCAAACTCGCGAATACGGCCGTTGTCGTCCGTCACCATGATGCCGAACCGGCTGGCTTCCTCCATGGGGACCGGCATGCAGGCAATGGTCACATCCGCTTTGTTTGCCTTGTGGAAGTCAAGCATGACTTCATAATCCATTTTGTAGATATGATCTCCGGAAAGAATCAGGACATATTCCGGATGATACTGTTCCATGTATTCCAGGTTCTGATAGATGGCATTCGCCGTGCCGGTGTACCATTCGCTGTTGGAGCTTTTTTCATAGGGAGGAAGTACAGTGACACCGCCCTCGTTCCGGTCCAGATCCCAGGGAATTCCGATGCCTATGTGCGTATTGAGTCGAAGAGGCTGGTATTGGGTCAGGACACCTACCGTGTCAATGCCGGAGTTGATGCAATTGCTGAGCGGAAAATCAATGATACGATATTTCCCGCCGAATGCAACCGCCGGCTTAGCCACTTTTTCCGTGAGGACGCCAAGTCTGCTGCCTTGTCCGCCCGCCAGAAGCATGGCTATCATTTCTTTCTTCATCATGCGATCACCTCTTGTATGTTATGATTTTATAGTATACCACATTTCCCCAGAATAGTGAACATTTTTTACAAAAAACAATTATTATTAACTTGTTTTTTATGGTAAATGTCTACTCACGTAGAACAATGTGTTTTTCTTTTGCAATAATTATTGTTAAATATGCTGTTTTTCAGCAATAAACGGTATATCTCATGCAGGTTTTCCCGGGATTTCCGGCCTTTTTCTTCCTGCAACTGCCCCTTTTCAATTTCTTCGATTGGGAGTATAATCATCGTAACCGAATTTGAAAATCTTGTATCCGCAGAGGAGATATCATATGTATCAGATCCAGTTTCAGAATCCAGTCCATGTACACTTTATCGGGATCGGCGGCATCAGCATGAGCGGCCTCGCAGAGATCCTGATGGATAAAGGCTTCACCATTTCCGGCTCGGACAGTAAGGAGACCCCGCTGACCCGGGCTCTTTCTGACAAAGGTGCCCGGATCTTCTACGGGCAGCGGGCTTCCAACATTCCGGAAGACACAGGCCTCGTGGTCTACACGGCCGCCATCCATCCGGACAATCCCGAATATGCCCGGGCTGTCTCCATGGAACTTCCCATGCTGACAAGAGCCCAGCTGCTGGGACAGATCATGGACAATTACCGCCTCCCCATCGCCGTAGCCGGGACCCACGGAAAAACCACCACCACCTCCATGCTCAGCCAGATCCTGCTGCAGGCGGATCTGGATCCGACCATCAGCGTGGGCGGGATCCTTCCCGCCATCGGCGGAAACATCCGGGTGGGCCGCTCCGATTATTTTGTGGCGGAGGCCTGCGAATACACCAACAGCTTTCTCAGTTTCCGTCCGAAGCTCAGCATCATCCTGAACATCGACGCGGATCATCTTGATTTCTTCAAGGACATCGATGACATCCGCCGGTCCTTCCGCCGTTTTGCGGAGATTCTTCCGGAGGACGGGACCCTGATCATCAATGCGGACACGCCCGGCTGTGAAGAGATCATCCGTGATCTTCCCTGCCATGTGATCACCTGCGCCCTGGAGCATCCGGCAGAATATCAGGCTGCGGACATCACCTATGACCGGTACGGCCATGCCTCCTTTACCGTTCTCCATAACGGCATCCGCTCCGGCAGCTATTATCTGAAGGTTCCGGGGATCCACAATGTCTCCAATGCGCTGACCGTCATCGCCGCCGCAAGGCTGCTTTCCGTTCCCGATGACATGATCGTCAAGGGTCTCGGAAGCTTTACCGGCACCGACCGCAGATTCCAGTACAAGGGTTCCGTCGGAGGGGTCACGGTCATCGATGACTATGCCCACCATCCCACCGAGATAAAGGCGACTCTGTCCGCGGCGGCAAACTATCCCCATCAGAAGATCTGGTGTGTGTTCCAGCCCCATACCTATACCCGGACCAAAGCCCTGCTTCCGGAATTTGCGGAAGCGCTCTCCCTCGCGGACCATGTGGTCCTGGCGGATATCTATGCCGCCCGGGAGACCAATACCATCGGCATATCCTCCGCAGACCTGCAGGAGCTGATCCTTGCCCATGGTACACCCTGTGATTACTATCCCACCTTCGATGAGATCGAAAACCATCTCCTTTCCCAGTGCCAGTCCGGCGATCTTCTGATCACCATGGGCGCGGGCGATGTGGTCGTCATCGGAGAACACCTGCTGGGAGCAGGCTGAGAAAGGATCTTTCATGCAGACCATCCGCTTTTCATCACAGTTCAACAGACAGGATATCCTGGTTCCCCGCCGTTTTCTGGAGCAGTACATGCCCGGAGCCAACGGAGAATTTGTGAAGGTCTATCTGTGTCTTCTGCAGCTTGCCCAGGCAGGCGAAGAGGCTCTCCACCCTGAAAAGCTGGCCGACCGCCTTTTTCTCACGGAGAAGGATGTTCTGCGTGCCTTGAAATACTGGCAGAGCGAAGGTCTTCTCCAGTTCCGCGAAGGTCCCAACGGCGCACCTGCGGAGCTGATCCTTACGGATCCTCCTGCCAAGGAGACCGTCGCGCCGGAAACAGCACTGCCCGACAGTCCGAAAACACCCCAGCGGGGTCCCGGCAGCCGCAGGCTTTCCCCGGACCGTGTCAAGGCCCTGCAGCAGGATCCGGTCATGATGGAGCTTCTGTTCCTGGCCGAAAGATACCTTGGCAAGACCTTAAGTCCCACGGATATCAACCGGATCTATTATTTTTATGATGAGCTGCATATGACGCCGGACCTGATCGAATATCTGATCGAATACTGTGTCACCCATGACCATCGCAGCATGCGTTATATCGAAACCGTGGCCCTGGCCTGGGACGAGGAAGGGATCCGTACCGTGGAGGAAGCCCGGAAGGCTTCCCATCGCTATACCAAAGAATACTATTCCGTGCTGAAGGCCCTGGGGATCACCAACCGGAGCCCTGTGGAGGAGGAAATCAGCTACATCGATACCTGGACGGGAAAATACGGCTTTGATTTTTCCATCATCTGTGAAGCCTGCAGCCGGACCGTCATGAAGACGGGGCAGGGCAGCTTTCCGTACGCCGACCGCATCCTGTCCGACTGGAAGACCCAGAATGTCCATACCCTGGAGGATATCCGGCGGATCGATGCCGAATACCAGAAACAGCGGGAAAAAGCCGAAGCCCGGTCCAAAAACACGGTACGGACGGAAAAGCGTCCGAACCGCTTCAGCAATTTCCATCAGCGCGAATATGATTATGACGAAGTGGAGAAGCAGCTGCTGAACGGGCAGACTGCCGCAGAATAGGAGAAAACACGTGGCATTGCAGAATTCGCAGTATGACCGGATCATGCGGGATTACAACCGGAGACAGATCGAAAACCGCCGGCTTCAGGAGGAACGTCAGCAGGAGGTATATGCCCGTCTTCCCGAAATGGCTTCGCTGGATGCAGAGATTGCCTCCGTCAGCGCGGATGCAGTCAGACGGTCCCTTTTCGGGGAGAACGACGCGGGATCCTCCGTCGGCGGCCGGATCCGGCAGATCGAAGAGCGGCAGAAAAAGCTCCTCCTCGACAACGGATATCCGGAAGATTACCTCCGTCTGCCCTGCACCTGCCCTCTCTGCGGGGACACAGGTTATGTGGACGGACAGAAATGCACCTGTTTCAGGCAGGCCGAAATACGGCTTCTGTACCATCAGTCCGGGCTGGAAGCGGTTCTCGAAAAAGATACATTTGATCACTTTTCTTTTGATTATTATTCTGATACAATGAAGAACGAATCCACCGGCCTGACAGCCCTGGAAACGGCCCGGCAGGCATACCGGACAGCGCAGCGGTTCGTCCGGGATTTTGATCGTTCTTTCGACAATCTGTTTCTTTACGGCGATACCGGCGTGGGCAAAACCTTTCTGTCCCACTGCATCGCCGGAGAACTGCTGAAAAGCGCCAGAAGCGTCCTGTACTTCACGTCCCACGACCTGTTCGAAACCCTGGCCCGCCGTACCTTCGACCACACCGGGGAGCCCGATCAGGCCGATCTGATCCTGGACTGTGATCTTCTGATCATCGATGATCTGGGCACAGAACTCACCAACGCTTTTATCGCTTCGCGGCTTTTCACCTGTGTCAGCGAACGGATCCTCCGCAGAAGATCCACCATCATTTCCACCAACCTGACCCTGCAGGATTTTTCGGACATCTATTCCGAACGGACTTTTTCCCGCATTGTCAGCGCCTATACCATGGTCAAGCTGATCGGCAAAGATATCCGCATTCAAAAAAAATTCACTGGAGGACATTAAAAATGGCAAAACTTGCAACCAAAGATGTCGACCCGATTCCTTTCGGCCGTCTCGGCCTCATTTCTCTGGAAAGCAGCAAGGAGCTGGGAGAAAAAGTGGATCGGTGGCTGGTCTCCTGGCGCGAAGAAAGACAGGAAGAAAACGAAGATTTTCTTTCCTACGAAGGATACCACCGGGACTCCTACCTGATCTCCGTAACCAATCCCCGGTTCGGCTCCGGAGAAGGAAAATGTGTCGTCAACGAATCCGTCCGCGGAGATGACGTCTATATCCTGCTGGATGTCTGCAATCACAGCCTGACCTACTCCATGGGCAAATATACGAATCTGATGTCTCCGGACGATCATTTTCAGGATCTCAAACGGGTCATCGGCGCCATCGGAGGAAAAGCCCGCCGTCTCAATGTCATCATGCCCTATCTGTACGAGAGCCGGCAGGACATCCGGAGCGGACGCGAATCCCTGGACTGTGCCACCGCCCTTCAGGAGCTCACCTACATGGGAGTCGAGAACATCATCACCTTCGACGCGCATGACGCACGGGTCCAGAACGCCACCCCGCTCCACGGGTTCGAGACCGTGCAGCCTGCGTATCAGTTTATCAAGGCTCTTTTAAACAATGTGGACGGGCTGAAGCTCGACAATGACCATTTCATGATCATCAGTCCCGATGAAGGAAGCATGGACCGGGCCATCTATCTGGCCAACATCCTTGGCGTGGATATGGGAATGTTCTATAAACGGCTGGATTATTCCCGCACGGAAGAAAACGGCTCCCACCCCATCGCGGCCTACGAATTTCTGGGGCCGAAGCTGGCGGGCAAGGACGTGATCCTGGTGGACGACATGATCTCCTCCGGCGATACCGTGCTCACCATTTCCCGGCTGTTGAAGGAACGGGGCTGCGGCAAGATCTTTATTTGCTCCACCTTCGGTCTTTTCAGCGGCGGCCTGAAAAAATTCGACGAAGCGCATCAGGAAGGCATCTTCGACCGGCTGCTGACCACCAACATGGTCTACCAGTCTCCGGAGCTTCTCGCCAAGGAGTATTACATCTCCTGCGACATGAGCAAATACATCGCCCTGATCATCGACACCCTGAACCATGATCTTTCCATCAGCGATCTGCTGAATCCGGTGGACCGCATCAAGCGATGCGTCAATCAGTACAAAGAGAAAAACGCCTGACAAACGGGGGCTGCTGTTTATAACAGCAGCCCCCGAAACGGTATCTGTTCCTTTTCCAGCACATCCATCTCCCGCTTGCTGCAGGTACTGATGATGATCTGCTTCTGTTCCTTGTACAGCCACCGGAGAACACCGGCGAGCCGTTCCTCATCATACATTCCGAAGATATCATCCAGAATCACCGGGAAGGGCTCCTGCCCGCAGAACAGCTCTCCGGCTGCCATCCGCAGGGAAAAATAGATCTGCTCCAGCGTACCCCGGCTCAACTTTTCCAGCGGGATTACCCGGTCGCTGGTATTGACCGACATTTTCAGGTCTTCATCCAGCAGCACATCATGATACTTTCCCCCAGTGATGCCGCTCAGGATCTCGGAGGTCCGGTTTTTCAGCCTCTGTCCCACCTGCCGGTTCATGTCTCCCGAAAGGTTCCCGATGGTCTCCATCGCGAGATTCAGGGCCTCGACCTCTTTCTCCTCGGGGAAGGGCTTCCGCAGAAGATCCTCGATCTCCGCCCGGGCACTCTGCAGACTTTCCATGGAGCGCCTCTTGTCATCGATGGCCGCATCGCTCACACTCCTGTCATAACGGAGCTTCCTGTTCTTTGCGAGCCACCTTTCCCGCAGCTTCTGCCTTTTCCGGATTTCCTTTTCCAGACTTCGGCTGCGGATCACACCGACAGTCAGAAGAAGGACCGCCAGCACACCAGCCGCGATACGCACCCGGATATCTCCGATCAGGAGGCCTGCCGCGGCTGCCAGAAGTGCCAGGATACCGAACAGCAGAATGCTCATGGCTTTTGTCTTCCGCGCTTCCCGGATATGCCGGAGCAGAACATCCCCTCCATTTTCTCCCAGGCGGAGGGACTGGCCCTTTTCATCGATCCGTCCCCGTTTCGTCTGCAGATCCGTCATCTCTTTTTCCAGAAGATCCATCCCCGCATCCAGCTTTTCCTGCTCCTTCTGCAGCTCCTTCTTCCGGCGTTCCGCCTGTACCTGGAACCCTTTTCTGGACATTTTCAGCATCTGGGCTGCCCGGCCCAGATCCAGGGATGTATCTCCGGTTCCCTGATAGCTTGCCATATAATTCTGAAGCTCCCGTACCAGATCCTTGCCGGTCACGCTCTTCAGCTGCCCCACCGAGACGGTATTGTCATAGACCGCTTCGCTCACTTCTCCCAGCAAGGCTGCGATCTCCTCCTCATCCGTGAACACGGCCCCGTCCGTCAGCCGGACCAGTTCAAAGACCGGATGGCTGCGTTCAAAGTTCCGGGTCAGCCGGTACTCGCACCCTTCCTGGGTAAACCAGATGGTTCCGCCATAGTCCGCAGGATTTTCCCAGGGCTCATACGTGGAATAGGTATCCGTCCGGGCCCCTTTTCCCCGCAGCCTTGCCATCCCGAACAGCATGCTTTTGAGGAAGGTATGGATCGTGGTCTTTCCGCTCTCATTCTCCCCGTACAGCACATTGATTCCTTCCGAAAGCTCCAGCGTCCGGTCATGAATTTTCCCAAAATTTCTGATTTTCAGCGTATTGATTACCATATGTATCCTCAGAAAACCTCTTCCAGCGCCTTTCAGGCATGTCCGGTCTCCAGAAGGGCCTGCAGTCCGTAGTACAGTGCTTTTTCCTCTACCTCCGTGCGTTCCTCCATGGCGAGGAAATGCCGGATATAATCCCCCACCAGCGTTCCGCTGTACTGGCGGCACAAGGCTTCCAGATCATAAGCCGGATGGGATTCATCGGTCAGCTCCGTGATATTGCCCAGACTTTTCAGCCGTTCCGGGATCAGCATCAGTTCCGGAGACCGTTCCCCCGTCAGACGCACGCGGTACAGATTGTCCGGTCCCTGTTCCCTGATTTTTTCTTTCAGTTCCTCCTCCAGAGAATACTGGGTGGTGTCTTCATCCAGTGTCAGATCCAGATCCAGGTAGGACCGCCGGGCAAAGGGGACAAACCTTGTCCGCAGCCTGCCCCGTATGATCTGCCCTTCCACATATCCGTGCGGACCCGTATCGTTCCGGTCCAGCGGTTCCAGTGCCCCCGAAAAACGGATCTGGTCACGGGCGGGCATATTCGGCCTGTGAATGTGTCCCAGGGCCACATAATCAAAACCGGCGGCGCTGAGACTCCGGTAATTCACCGGGACATGCCGTTCGTCTCCCCCGTGGGCCAGAAGGATATGAAGCCCCTCCGACTCCTGCGGGACCACGCCGAACAGAACCTCCCGCTCGATCTCCTGATGATGGAAGCTGAAGCCGTAGACCGTCACGTCGCAGACCGGATCCTTGACGGCGGTGACCTTCTCTTCCTTGAAAAAGCAGACATTCTCCGCCCACCGGAAGGTCCGGTAGAGGGAATCCTTCCGCATATAATCATGGTTTCCGGCGATCAGGTAGACCCGCGTCTCCGGGATCGACGAAAACAGTGCGTTCACCTCCCGCAGCTCCCGCTGCAGAGGCTGACGGTGAAAAAGATCTCCGGCTATAAACAACAAATCCACCGGATTCTCACGGATTTCCGCGATGACCCGGCGGAAAGTCTCCCAGATTTCCTCTTCCCGTCTTTTATTCCAGGCGCTCCCCCGGTCGGGGGAAGCGCCCAGATGTACATCTGCAAGATGAATAAATTTCACTGCCGCCTCCTGTCAGATCAAAGCTCGCAGTTATTTACGGTTCTCGGGAAGGGGATCACATCACGGATGTTGCCCATTCCGGTAAGATACATCACCATACGCTCGAAGCCCAGTCCGAATCCCGAATGGCGTGTGGAGCCGTATTTACGCAGATCCAGATAGAAGCCATAATCGGACTCGTTGAGTCCCAGTTCCTTCATCCGGGCGAGGAGGATATCATAATCATCCTCTCTCTGGCTGCCGCCGATGATCTCGCCGATTCCCGGTACCAGACAGTCCATGGCCGCCACGGTCTTTCCATCCGGATTCAGCTTCATATAGAACGCCTTGATGTCCTTCGGATAATCCGTCACAAACACGGGACGTTTGAAGATTTCTTCGGTCAGATATCTCTCATGCTCCGTCTGCAGGTCGCAGCCCCAGAACACCTTGTAGTCAAACTTGTCGTTGTTCTGTTCCAGCAGCTTCACCGCTTCGGTATAGGTGACGCGGCCGAATTCCGAATCCATCACATGATTCAGCCGGTCCAGAAGTCCCTTGTCCACAAAGGAATTGAAGAAATTCATTTCCTCCGGCGCGTTTTCCAGAACGTACCGGATGATATACTTGATCATGGCTTCCGCCAGTTCCATATTGTCCTCCAGATCCGCAAAAGCGCATTCCGGCTCGATCATCCAGAACTCTGCCGCATGGCGGGTCGTGTTGGAGTTCTCCGCACGGAAGGTGGGTCCGAAGGTGTAAATGTCCCGGAAGGCCTGGGCGAAGGTTTCGCCGTTCAGCTGTCCGCTCACGGTCAGATTCGTCGGTTTTCCGAAGAAATCCTGGGTGAAATCAACCTTTCCGTCTTCATTGACCGGAACCTGTGCCAGATCCAGCGTGGTAACCTGGAACATCTCGCCGGCTCCCTCGGCGTCACTGCCTGTGATCAGCGGCGTGTGTACATACACAAATCCCCGCTCCTGGAAGAATTTGTGGATCGCATAGGCACAGAGCGAACGTACACGGAAGGTTGCCTGGAAGGTGTTTGTTCTGGGACGAAGATGGGTGATCGTCCGCAGGAATTCCAGGGAATGCCGCTTTTTCTGCAGAGGATAGTCCGGTGCGGAAGCCCCCTCCACCTCCACGGTGTCCGCCTGGATCTCAAAGGGCTGTTTCGCGTCCGGCGTAGCCACCAGTGTTCCGCTGACAATGATGGCGGCCCCTACATTCAGATGGGAAATCTCCGCAAAGTTCTCCATCGTATCGTGGTAAACCACCTGCAGGATATCAAAACAGGAGCCGTCATGCAGTGCGATAAAGCCAAAGGCCTTGGAAGCACGGACGCTCCGGACCCAGCCGCCGATGCGGACTTTCCGGTCCATGTAGCTGTCTCTGTTTCTGAAAATCTCTTTTACGGTTATCAAGTCCATTGTTCTGGTCTCCTTATTCTGTTCTTCAGCGGATACACCGCTGTTTATCTCCGGTTCCCGATCCCTCAGGAACAGATTGTCTGGATCACGCGCAGATAAATCCGTTTATAGGTATTCAGCGCATAGTGCAGTCCGTCGTCCACGCCGGTATTGTAGCCTTCCTCGCCCCGGTCCGTACTGTATCCGGTACGCGAAAGCCAGGTGTAGGTATCGATATAGCTGTACATTCCGGCCAGCCCCTTGCTGAGCGCGAGGTTAAAGGCACGGACATCGCTCTCCCTGCGGGTCCCGAAGCCCTGCTTCCGGATCATCACGCTGTTGATGGGATTCACGGAAAGGAAATACAGCTCGCAGTTCTTTTTCAGCAGCTCCTGTCCCAGGCTCCGCAGATAGGTGATATATTCCGAAGACTTCTGCAGATCATTGACGCCCAGATTAAATACCACCGCAACCTTCTGGGGAGACTCCCCGTTCACCTGTTCCACCAGCTTCATCAGTCTGGAGTATCCGTCGCCCTGCAGCCAGGAGAGTCCCTGCCCGCTGGAAGCGATATAGGAAACATTGCTGTCGGTAAATTTCATGTTGTTCGCAAGCATGCTCTTCATCCGTACCGTCCTGGAATCTCCGACAAAGATAATACGGGCACATCGTTTTGTGTTCGCCTTGACCAGCTGCGAATAGGTGACGCTGCCTTCCCTGCTCCTCTGGAAAAGCACCGCATACAGATCCAGGGTGCCGTTTACAGCCGGTGTCGTATCCCCGGCTTCAAAATCCACATCCATGGGAGACGCAGGAGAAAGCATCCTGTTTTTCTGACGGTCCCATCCCATAAAGGTATAGCCTGTGGGATTTTCCATGGCAGGAAGCGTAAAGGTATCGCCCTTTTCGAGGGTTACCGTCTGGAACACATCCCCGTTGTTGTAGTGCAGCACTACGCTGGCCGCCTCCGCGTAGCAGGCATAGAAGGTATAATTGCCGTTCACTTTCAGAACCGTGCCGGCTGTATACAGCTTTTTGTTCCCGTTCAGCGTCAGATGCCAGCCTTTGCTGTAATTGCCGGAGCTGGCGGGCAGGGCCGGCAGGGTGACGGCCGTACCGGCGTACACCTTTTTGTTCAGTTTTTCAAAATTCTGGTTGCTTTCGCCCTTTGCGTTGACAAAGGTCAGCGTGTACTGGGCCGCCTTTTTATAGACCGCATAGAAGGTCACGCTCTTTGTGACCTTGTAGGTGTCATCTTCCTTGTACTGCGCGGTATCCTCTCCGGCCTTCAAAGCCCAGCCCACCGGGGTTTTCCCGGCCGCAGAGGGCGGCTCCGGGATACGGACCGCATCGTTTTTGAGATACCGTCCGTTCAGCTTTGCAAGCTCGGCGGACGATTTTCCGTTCCCGTCCAGAAATGTCACGGTATACGGCAGATACTTCCGGGCCACATAATACCGGGTATTGGCCGAGATCGTCACAATATCGCCGGTTTTATATTTTGCCGTCGTCTTATTGGTATAAACGTTCCAGCCGTAGACACGGTAATTCGTGTAGGAAGGAGGCGCCGCAAGCTTCAGGCTGCTCCCCTTCTTAACCTCTTTGACGGACAGGGTGGTCTTTCCATCCTGCGTAAGATAGGTTACTCTCGCATAGGTCACGAGATACAGCCGGAGATCCCGTTCCACATACAGGTCACCGCCAAATTTCGCCCACACGCCCGTTCCGTTTTTGTACCGGCTCCAGCCTTTGTTCAGCACATTGGAGGTCGGGTTCTTTTTCAGCGTGATGGTCGTGCCCTCATAAGCCGTCACGGAGTTCCCGATGGTCTTGGTACCCGCATTGTCATAATAGGAAACCGTGAAGGCCCGGGTGCTGTACAGGTACACCACATTCCCGGTCTGCCGCAGCTCGGCGATGGACTTTGCCGTCGCATAGGAAAGATAATTTCCTCCTGCCATGAAATCCGTTCCGTTGATGGCCGATTTCCAGGCCGGTCTTCCTTTGATGCTCCCGGTCGCAAAGGGGTCTGCCGGCGCTGCGGGAAGCATCGCTCTCCCATCCTCTTCGATGGTAATGCTCCCGATATTCGCAAGCTGCCCGTATGCGTTCAGGAACACCACCGTAAGGGAATGCTCCGTATCCGCACGGACCGATGCGGCGGGAAACAAAAGCACGAAAAAGGCCAGCATGACCAGCACGTATTTACTTATCCTGTGATGCTTTTCCAGTTCTGTCATACGACACCTCCCTTACAGGACGGAAACGAACCTCATAAAAGCCTCTCTGCCCTGGGGCGTACATTTAAAGACGCCCGCGTCTTCAAGGACATGGACAAATACCTGACCGATCTCGTGCCGAAGGATCTCTTCGATGTTTTCCTCCGTCACACACTCATACCGGGGCAGGAACTCCGCCGCCCAGGCTGCATGCTTTTCCAGCCGGTCGTTGGAAGCGATGTCTTTTCCGGAAAGAATGTATTCCTTAAGAAGCTCCATCTCCTCTTTCAGCCGGGCCGGAAGGATCGCAAGTCCCATGACCTCGATCAGGCCGATATTCTCTTTCTTGATATGATGATATTCCTCATGAGGATGGTACACGCCCAGAGGAGACTCCGGGGTCGTGATGTTGTTTCGAAGCGCCAGATCCAGTTCAAAAAGGCCGTCTCTTGTTCTGGCGATCGGTGTGATGGTATTATGCGGTTCTCCCTCTGTCTCTGCGAAGATAAAGGCGTCCTCATCCGTATATCCCCGCCATTTTTCGAGGATATGCGTGGCCAGATCCACCAGCCGCCTGTCGTCGGCATGACGGATACGGATCACGGAGAGGGGCCATTTTACGATGCCCGCCTCCACATCCTCGTATCCGGGGATGGCGAATTTCTTCTCGACAGGTGCTTTTTCCATGGCGAAGGTATAATGTCCGCCCTGGAAATGATCGTGGGAAAGGATCGAACCGCCGACAATGGGCAGGTCCGCATTGGATCCCAGGAAATAATGGGGGAACTGACGAACAAAATCAAAAAGCTTGATAAAGGTATTCCGCTCGATCTTCATGGGCGTATGCTGCTGGTTGAAGACGATGCAATGCTCGTTGTAATACACATAGGGTGAATACTGAAATCCCCAGGCCGACTCATTGATCGTGATGGGGATGATCCGGTGATTCTCCCTGGCAGGGTGATTGACCCTGCCCGCATACCCCTCATTCTCCACGCACAGCAGACACTTCGGATAGGAGCTTGCCTTCCGGTTCCTGGCGGCTGCGATCGCTTTCGGATCCTTCTCCGGCTTGGACAGATTGATGGAAATATCGATGTCCCCGTAGGGGCTCTCCGTTTTCCAGCGGATGTCCTTCCGGATCCGGTATCTCCGTATATAGTCGGAATCCTGGCTCAGCTTGTAAAAAAAATCCGTTGCCTCCCGGGGACTGACCGCATATTTTTCCGCAAAAATCCGGCGGATCTCGGCCGGCCTCGGAACCAGGCAGTTCATGATCCGGGTATCGAACAGATCTCTGTAGACCACGCTGTCCGTGATCAGACCGCGGCGGACCGCCTCATCCAGCAGAAGCGCAAGGATCTCTTCCAGTTCATCCGTTTCCGGCATGGGGTCCGTCTCATCAAACTCTTCCTCATGAAAAACATCCAGAAGCAGATTGGTGGTGTAGATCTTTTCATCCTCCGGGATCAGCCCTGTTTCCAGGCCATAGGCGACCAGCCTCTTTATCGTTCCGCTCAGCATAAGGATTCTCCTTTTCTGTTTTTTGGTGTGTATCCGGAATACAGATCCGTCGTGCCGTGCAGTTCCGAACCTGTTTTCCATACCGCTAGTTTACCTGAAATGACTTTATTTGTAAACAATATTCTCCACGAATGAAAGGAAGATGTTCCCCTCCTCCGAGAACAGCTTTTTGCTGTCGTTCATTCCGTAGGGATAGGTTTCCATTGTCTTCGGATCATACAGCCAGGTGTTGTACTCGTCATATCCGACGATGACCACCGCCGAATCCGGCCCTGTCTTGGCGACCACGGGTCTCTGGGCGCTGATCTCGTAGAGCACGCTGTCCAGGGTGCATCCCGTGAGATCCACCACGGTTCCCGTCTCACCCAGTCCTTCCTGAAGCTCGTCGATGTTACAGACTCCCTCCTTGAACACGGCCGGGATGTCTTCGTTTACCAGCTGGGCCTTGTCCTTCCGGTTTCCTCTCTCCCAGATATACTGCTGGGCCCGGTTCAGAACGACTCCAAGCTGGACATCCGCCCGGCGCACGGCCGCCGAAGCATCGTTGGTCACCATGTCCAGTCCGCCCTTGGCATAGACATAGAAAACCTCATCCTGGGGCACGATGGTGTCCAGATTGATCTGCTTGTCCTCCACGCTCTTCAGCTTGGCATACACGGTCAGAGGACGGTCCGTCCCTGGCTTTTCCTCCATGGCAAGCCGTACGAGAGTGCCGGTGCGCGAAGTATTGGTAAGCTCGATGGAGACCTGGTTCGCCGATGCCTTCCGGTTGTTCATGATATTGTCTTTTTTGACGATCGAATACCCTTTTTTGCTCTTCTGGGCCAGGTTGAACTCCATCAGGGATCCTTTGATGGTGGTATCCATCACATAATATCCTTCCTTGGAGTACACCTTCTTCTGTTCGCCGTCGAAACCTTCGATAATGATGGTGTGGATGCCTTCCCGGACGTGGCCGTTGGAATCCTCCAGGATATCCTCATTCTTCACTCTGCCGTAGATCAGGTCCTCGTTCATGAAGCCCATGGTCCGCAGCTGTTCCGTCTCTTCCGGCTCAATGTACCGGACGGTCCCGTCATCAAAGGCGATCTCCTTGATCTCTCCTGCATGATCGCCTTCGGCGACCTCCCAGGCCGCATGGGCGCTGGTGTCCGATACCACAAAACGGTTGGGATCGATGTTCTTCTCCAGGACCCTGAAGCTGTCGTGATCGATATCCACCTGATACAACGTCCTGGCAAACAGAAGGAACAGCTGGTTCCCCGGATTCACATAGGAAAGGGTTCCCATGTCCTCGTTCAGGAACTCGCTGGATTCGGTTCCCGGAATGAACACCTTCTCTTCAACCACATTCTGGTCACAGTTGTAATGATACACACAGATCCCGCAGTAGCCCTCATGAATGCCCCGGTTCATGTAGCCGGAAAGCACAAAATCCACATCCCCGTTTTCTTCCACGCGGATGATCTTGATGTCATGATCGGTGCGGCTGTCACGGAAATCGCTGCCGTCATCCCTGCGGAAGCTGAACACGCGGACCATTTTCCCGTCTGACGGTCTGTAGGTCCAGAGCTCTCCCTCCTGCACGAATGCCACAATGCTGATATCATCATTCAGCATATAGGACACATCCCTGGGACGGATGCCGAGAATCAGGCCCTGTTCCGTGATGCTGCCGTCACCCGGACGGAAGATCTGCCGTGCCGAGCGGTAAAACTCCAGCAGCATGATCCGGGTCTCGGTATACCGCATGCGGTAAAACTCTGTCACATTGTAATAATCCGTTCCGCCCCCCGTATTGCGGGCAGAGATCTGATAGCGGATGGAAACACTGGCGGTCGTCTCGTTGATGTCCTTGATCATCGGGACACCCTTCTGAACGATCTGCGGCTTCAGGCTCCCCCAGCTGACCTCGGAAATGCTGGACTCGACGGAAATATTTGCAAAATTCGTGGTGGCTCCCGTATTGCCGGGCTCCAGATAGATCGAAAGATCATCCGCGGTCCGTTTGTCCATGCACATCTCATAGAAGTTACGGACAAAAGCCACATAATGCCCGGCATTCAGGTTGGAGCGGTTGATCACCCTTGTATAGTAATAGATATCTCCCAGCTCCGTATCCAGGGTGATCTGCAGGGAATATTCCTGATTCATCCGCAGATCACTGACGATCTCGATGGAAGCGCTGAGATAGGTATCCGATTTTTTCAGATTTTTGATCTTGTAATTCTCGATCACCTTGCTTCCGTCGCAGGAGCGGATCTCATACGAGAGCGCATTGACCTTCGTGGAATAAGGATTGATCATAAATGTCAGAGACTTCGTGGTATCCAGCGGTGTGACGCTGTCCCTCGTAAAATCCACCTGCATCTTCTGGCGGTATCCGCACATGCGGTTCGCCAGCTCGCCGCTCAGCTGGACCATGACCTCCGGAAGGACCGGATCGTTCATATCCGTACGGTCATCCGTGGTCTCTATATTCAGGAACAGTGCCGTCCCGATGATTCCGATCAAAAAAAACAACAGCAGGATTCCTGCTTTTCGTACGATTTTTCCCATAATACCATCATACACCTTCTCCATACAGGAGTCTGTAAAGTGCAGGATCCACATTCAGCTCCCGCATCATTTTCACTGCCTCCTCCGGAGATTTCCGGTTCCCGGTATAGACTCCGCGGATCAGGAGGTTCTTGGGTGTATGCTCCATATCAATAAATTCTAGAATCTGCGTTTTGTAGCCGGAGCATTCCAGCAGCTCCGCCCGGATCCCGTCCGTGAGGAGCGCAGACATCCTCTCCTTCAGGATCCCGTATTTCAAAACCGGAGACAGGCTTTCGTTCCGAATCTGCCGGTTCAGCTCATGCTGGCAGCAGGGAACCGAAAGGATCACCCGGGCGCCCCACTGCACGGCCCTTGCCAGGGCGTAATCCGTCGCCGTGTCGCAGGCATGCAGGGTCACCATCATATCGATGGATGACACGCCACGGAAATCAGCCACGTCCCCCTGCAGAAACTGCAGCCGGTCATAGCCGTACTCCTTCGCATGCGCATTGCACTTCCGGATGACATCCTCCTTCAGATCCAGGCCGATGATCCGGATGTCCCGTCCCCGGAGCTCGTGCAGATAATAATACAGTGCGAACGTGAGATAGGATTTTCCGCAGCCGAAGTCGAGAATGGTGATCTCCCGATCCTCCGGAAGAGCCGGAAGGATATCCTCCACAAACTCAAGAAAGCGGTTGACCTGTCTGAATTTGTCGTACCTGGCCGCATGGACCTTCCCGTCCCGGGTCATCACCCCGAGATCGATCAGAAACGGAACAGGCACGCCTTCCTGCAGAAGATATTGTCTCACCCGGTTGTGGGAAAGGATCCTGGGCGAGGGTGTCTCCCCCTCCTTCTCTTTCCGGGGCCGCTGCCTGATAGTACATTTTCCTTTTTTCCCTGCCAGCACCGTACCCTCGAATGCCGCGGTCCGGGTCTGCAGCTGCCGGTAATCCCTTCCGAGAGCGTCCGTAAGAAAAGCGATGGTCTCTTCCCTTGTGCAGTTTTTCTGAAAAGCCTGTGTTCCGCATGTCCAGGACTGCTGAAACAGCACCTGCCCCCGGACCTGTACCGGGCGGATCCGGATCTTCTGCGGTTTTTCCTGGCTCCTGCTCCTACTCAGAGCCGCATTTTCCAGTTTCTCCGTGATCTGTTCGTTCAGAAATTCTTCCAGCGTAACTGTCATCTCAAAGCCGTCCTATCAGTCCAAGAGTCAGGTTGGTACTGTGCTCGGCCGCCTTTGCCTCAAAAGCAGGATAATCCATCTGGGCACTTCCGTCCGCCTTGTCGGAGATCGCCCGGATCACCAGGAAGGGAATCCCGTTCACATAGGCTGTCTGGCCGATGGCCGCTCCTTCCATTTCCACCGCAAAGCCGCCGAAGGTATGTGCGATATCATCCTTTACCTGCTGGTCGGAGACAAACTGATCGCCGGAAACGATCCGGCCCTGATAAACATGAATGTCCGGATTGACACGGCAGCAGACCTCCTCGGCCAGAGACCGGAGACCGGCATCCGCCGGGAAGGAGAACTCCTGCATCTGGGGGATCTGTCCTCTGGGATATCCAAAGCCCACGGCATCCATATCATGATGGAGGACATCCGTGGAAAGGACGATATCCCCGATATCGATCTGGGCGGAGAGGCTGCCTGCAATTCCTGTATTCAGCAGCACATCCACCTGCCACAGATCGATCATGATCTGGGCACAGACTGCCGCATTGACCTTTCCGACTCCGGAACGGGCAACCACTACCTCCCGTCCTTCGATCTCTCCCGCGTAAAACTCCACAGATGCTTTCCGGACGATGGTTTCGTTTTTCATGGCCTTCTTCAGATTGGCCACTTCCACTTCCATGGCGCCGATAATGCCGATTCGCTTCATATTCTGTTCTCTCCTTGTTTTTCCTGTTGTCTACAGATCGGTTCTGTCCCACCGGTCGCAAAGCGACTGGATCTCCCGCGCAAACTTCTCCAGATCCTTGTTGGGCGTTCCTTCGTTTTTCCGGATCACGCTTATCAGCCGCTGACCGACGGACAACAGCTTCTGGAAAGCACGGGCTGCTTTCTGTGCCTTCGGAGAAGAAGGCATCTTCTCTGCCTTCTCCAGACGGATCCCCGACATTTCACGGATAAAGCTTCCGGTCTTCAGATCAAAAGCCGTCCCGCTGAAAGGCGCGTACGCTTCTGCCCCCAGCTCTTCATGCAGTCTGGCGGCGAACAGCTCGGTCACCGAGTCCTCCCCGTGGGTCACGAAAAACCTTTCCGGCGTTTTGCCGAAGGCTCCGGCCCATTCCAGAAGTCCGTTTACATCCGCATGTCCGCTGATGCCCGGCATCTGAACGATCTCCGCCCCCACGGCGACCGTCTCGCCGAAGAGCTTTACCTCGGATGCCCCTTCAAGCAGGGAACGCCCCAGGGTTCCGACCGCCTGGTATCCCACAAAAAGGATCGTGTTGGCCGGGTTCCACAGATTATGCTTCAGGTGATGCTTGATCCGGCCGGCGTCACACATGCCGCTGGCCGAGATGATCACCTTGCTTTCTTCCACAAAATTGATGGCTTTCGAGTCATCGCTGGTGATGGAGGTTCTGAGGCCCGGAAAAGCGATGGGATTGATGCCTTTCCGGATCAGCTCGATGGCTTCCTCGTCATAACAGTCATAGGTATGCTCCGAAAAAATCGTAGTCGCCTCGTTGGCCAGGGGACTGTCCACATAAACCGGAAATCCGTCGTGCCCCTGTACCCGCTGATCCTCCTTGATCTGCCGGATAAAATACAGCATTTCCTGCGTACGTCCCACGGCAAAGGAGGGGATCACCAGATTGCCTCCGCGGTCAAAGGTCCGCTGGATGATCTCGCTGAGCAGGGAAATATAATCCGGTCTTTCCCCGTGGGTGCGGTCCCCGTATGTGGATTCCATGACCACATAATCCGCCTCATGGATATACTGCGGATCCCGGATCAGCGGCTGGTCATGGTTTCCGATATCCCCGGAAAAGACAATCTTCTTCTCCGTCCCGTCCTCGGAAAGCCACAGCTCCACGCTGGCGGATCCGAGAAGATGCCCCGCATCCACGAACCGGATCCGGATCCCGTCCGCGACCGTCAGAATGCGGTCATAGGGACAGCAGGAAAAACTGCGGATCACCCCGAGAGCATCCTCCATGGTGTAAAGAGGCACATACGCTTCCTTCCCCTGCCTCTTTCCTTTCCGGTTTCTCCATTCTGCTTCAAACTCCTGGATGTGGGCACTGTCCCGAAGCATGATATCACAAAGGTGCCCCGTCGCTTCCGTTGCATAGACGGGACCCCTGAAACCTTTCGAATATAAAGCCGGAAGATTGCCGGAGTGATCGATATGCGCATGGGTCAGCACGACAAAATCCAGCTCGGAGGGAGACACGGGAAGCTCCTGATTCTGATAATAATCCGGTCCCTGCTCCATTCCGCAGTCCACAAGGAAACGTTTTCCGGCTGCTTCCAGATAATAACAGCTTCCGGTCACTTCATGGGTCGCTCCAAGAAATACAAGTTTCATGCCTTCTGCCTCCTCTCTTCCGATGGGGACGGGTGTACGTGCAGCCCTGCCGATTGCGCAGAGCCGGTTCACCGGATAATCCGGCGTCTCTGCTTTTTGGACCGTCCCTTGTTGATTCCGGTAAATGAAATGTGTGATCCTTTCACCTCCTTTCCGGCCGCACGTACTCTTACACTCTACGTCCGAAAAAAGGAGAAATCACCCCTGAATTGTTGCTGTTTTATACAATATTTGTATTATTTGGTCATTTCAGACCTGCCAGGTCCGGTATTTCTTTTTTTGTCTGAACCTGCCGGGCACCCTCCTTGACATTTTGTATCCGCTGGTTCATACTTATGAAGCATACCCGCAGACAATTATCTGACAACAGATCATGGAGGCTGTATGAAACATATCGTTCTGACCGGCGGAGGTACCGCCGGACACGTTACACCGAATATTGCCCTGATCCCCGAGCTGAAAAACAGGGGATTCGAGATCTCCTATATCGGTTCCTACGACGGTATCGAAAAAAGACTGATCTCCGAGCTCGGCATTCCCTACTATGGTATTTCCTCCGGCAAGCTCCGCCGGTATTTCGATCTGAAAAACTTCTCCGACCCGTTCCGGGTCCAGAAGGGATATCACGAAGCGATCCGGATCCTGAAGGAGCTGAAGCCCGATGTCATCTTTTCCAAAGGCGGCTTCGTCGCCGTACCGGTGGTCGGCGCCGCAAGACGGGTCCGCATCCCCTGTGTCATTCACGAATCCGACATGACCCCGGGGCTGGCCAACAAGCTGTGCATTCCCTCCGCCGCCAAAGTGTGCTGCAATTTTCCGGAGACGGTTTCTTCCCTGCCTGCGCAGAAGGCCGTTCTGACCGGCACGCCGATCCGGCAGGAGCTTTTTCAAGGAGACGCCGCCAAAGGCAGAGCATTCTGCGGCTTTTCGTCCGACAAGCCGGTGCTGCTTTCCATCGGAGGAAGTCTCGGAGCCGCTTCCGTCAACCAGCATCTCCGGAAGATCCTCCCGGAGCTTCTGCCGGATTTCCAGGTGGTCCACCTTTGCGGAAAGGGCAAGACCGACGAGACTCTCCTGCACACGCCCGGATATGTTCAGTTCGAATACATCGAAGAGGAACTGCCGGATCTTTTTGCCATGGCCGATGTGGTCCTCTCCCGGGCGGGCGCCAATGCGATCTGTGAGATCAGCGCGCTCCGCAAGCCCAATCTTCTGATCCCCTTATCCGCGAAAGCCAGCCGGGGCGATCAGATCCTGAATGCCCGTTCCTTCGAAAAGCAAGGCTTCAGCATGGTCCTGGAGGAAGAAGAGATCACCGGTCCGGTTCTTCTGAAGGCCATCCATGAACTTTATGAAAACCGGCAGCAGTACATCGACCGGATGTCCCAAAGCGCAGCCATGGATTCGATCCGGAAGATCGCCGATCTGCTGGAGTCCGTGTCAAAGTGATACTTTGACCCTGGAAAGGATTTCCTCCTTTTCCTCATCGGTCAGTTTACCCGGTTTCCAGCTTACCCCTGCCCCGTCGTTTTTATAACGCGGGATCAGATGCATGTGAAAGTGGAATACGGTCTGTCCGGCCGCTTCCCCGTTATTCTGTACCAGATTCAGTCCGTCGCACCCAAGGCCGTCCCGAAGTGCGGCGGCTGTTTTTTTTGCCACGAGGATCGCCTTCTGCGCCAGATCATCCGGCAGCTCATACAGATTCGCGGCGTGGGATTTCGGGATCAGAAGAGAATGTCCTTTGGCAGCCGGTCCCAGATCCAGGATCACTTTGAAATCATCGTCTTCATATAAAGCGGCCGACGGAATCTCCCCGTTGGCGATTTTGCAGAAAATACAGTTATCCATTCTTTTTATCCTCCTGTGATACGACCCTGCGGGCCTTTCTTTGAACAAAACAGAACCGCCGCGAGAAACCCGCAGGCCAGCCCGCCCAGATGGGCCGCGTTATCCACGCCCCCATCCGTAAAACCCAGATAAACCGAAAGTACGATCATGACCGCCATCCGGCGCAGAGACAGATCCTGCATCCGTCCTTTGTTCCGCAGCATGATGTACACCACCGCGCCCATCAGGCCGAAGATGGCGCCGGAAGCACCGGCTGACACCACATTCTCGTTCTTTCTCGTGTAAAACAACAGCGAGATGACATTCCCGCCCAGGCCCGACAAAAGATAGATCAGAAGAAAACGGACATGTCCGGCCACAACCTCCAGACGTTCCCCCATCACTCCAAGGATCAGCATGTTGTTGACCAGATGCTGGATCCCGAAATGGAGAAACATGCTGGTGAAAAGCCTGTACCACTGCCCTTCCTCCCGGACCAGAGACGGAACGGACGCTCCCCACTGCACCATATGGGCGGTATTGTCCGTACCGCCGGTGACCTCCGTCAGCAGAAAGACCAGTGCGTTCACAATGATCAGCACCATGGTGACCAGATAGATCCGGTATTGCTTCAAACCGTTCCCTTCCTTCATGATTCCGCCCTTCTGCCTCCTTTCAGGATTATTATATCACAGTTCGTAATGGCCCGCGAGTCTTTTATTCAAAATGGCTTCTGTATACATATTCCGCCTCCGCAAAAAAGACATGGTCTCCCTCCCGCAGAAGGATCTCTTCCCCTCCTCCCAATACGGAATCATTGATCCGGGTTCCATTTTTGGAATGAAGGTCCGTAAGATAGCAGTTTTCCTCCGTCACACGGCATTTTGCATGGATCCGGCTCACCGTGGGACAGGGGATCGCCGCATCCACCGCCGTTTTCATTTTCCCGATCAGTACCACCGTCCGGTCCAGACGGACATCCTCCCGGGCCGGATCGCAGGAGACCAGAACCGCCCCGCCGGCTTTTTTCCCGTCTTTTTCCCAGAGGATCTCTGTCTTTTCAGATTCCTGCTCCTCTTCATATCCCGGAAAGTCAGAGATATCCGTAACCTCCGGAGGCTCCGTTTCCGGTTCTTCCGGCTGTGCGGCCGTCTTCTTTTTCGGCAGTGCCCGGATCACCAGAAACAGAAGCAGCCCGACTCCGGCCGCTCCCACGGGAAGCGCCAGCAGGATTTCCATCGGTATCTGAGGGAGCAGGCGCAGATACCATGCCCCGCAGAGCAGAAGACAGATGCACACCCCGATGAGTACCGTGCCCCACACCGGAAGTCCCGCCGCCGTCCTTTCCTCCCTCTCCACGGGGAACCCGGTTTCCCGGAAGAGATCCCCGGCTCCGGATCCGAACCGTTCCTCCCCGGGCATATCCCCCTCCGGCTTTTTCGGTTCTTCCCTTTTCTGCAGCTTTCCGGAGGGATCAAAAAGGCTTTTCCGGAGCATTTCCATGGAAAAACGGTCTTCCATCATACACCGGTACGCCCGGTATCCCACTGCAACGGCTTCGGGATCTCCGTGATCCAGCTTCGGCAGAAGGTATTCCATCAGTTCCGCCAGCTGAACCCGGAACTCCTTTTTTTCATCCGGAGCACAACAGAAATACAGCCGTTTTTCTCCAACGGCTGTAAAGATATATTCCGGCTTCAGAATCAGCCGGTCGATATCCAGAAGATACTCCTGCATTTCTTCCGCCGCCCGCAGACAGCTTTCAAGAATCATGCGGATCTGTCCGGCCGGGATCAATGCATCCCTGTATTCCTCCTCCATCGAATGCCGGAGCGTGATATCGTAACACAGAAAACTCTCTCCATCCAGATGCCGGAGCCGCACCTTCAGGATCGACGGGATCATATTCCCCGTCAGCATCCGGATCTGGTAGCTTTCCGCCTGAAGCGGTTCCTCTCCCTTCACGACCAGCCAGTTTCTCTCCAGTTCTTTTTGACGTTCTGCCTTCATTTCATTCCCGTTCCTCCCTTCTGACGCTGTATGGCTTTTTCTCCCGGATTTCCCGGGCCGGATGCAGCAGGACCGCGCTTCCCTCCGCTGTCATCGGCCAGGCGATGGAGAACGTCTCCTCCTTTGTGACCGCCGAATACCACACGGTGATCCGGTCTCCCGTCCGAACGCCGGACAGAAGACCGGATGCGCCGTAAAAGCCCGTGCTCCCTCTTTCCAGGCTCCGGACCCTGGCTGCTTCGTATCCGCCGCCCGTTCTCATGGCTTCCTCCAGGCTTCCGCAGACGGCCGATTCACAGGCCGCCGCGGTCAGGTACACCCGGTTATGCACATAAAAGCAAAGATACAAGGCTGCAAAGATCACCAGAAAAATCACCGGGATCAGACCGGCAGCCTCCACCGTCATGCTTCCTTTTCGTATCACAGCAGCATTCCTCCCACATATCCCAACAGCAGAAAAGGTACAAAGGGGATGCTTTCCTTCCGGTTTTTTCCGCGGCACAGCATGGCCAGCGAGGCACCTCCGCACAACAAAGCGCTGATGCACAGAAGCCGCAGAATCTCTCCCATATCCAGTGCGATCCCCAGTGCGCAGAGAAGAATGGCATCCCCCATCCCCACGGCACCTTCCGTAAGTACGGAGGCGGCCGCCAGCAGCAACCCCGGAAGCAGCGGATAGATCATGATGATGCCGGTTTCCTCTTTTCCCGTTCTCCACAAAAACGCGGCCGCCGCAAAAAGCAGGATGCCCGGAAGGCTGATTTCCCGTTTTCTTACATCGGTCCAGGCATTGATTCCCAGCAATACCAGGATCCCCAGTTCTTTTCCCATGATCCCTCCCGTCCGCCGCAGGGCACAGCCGTCAGGAATGGCCGCAGCGGCTGCACAGATGGTATCCTTCCGCCTCGGATTCCCTGATCAGACGTATGGTCCGTTTCAGTCCGCTGCAGCTCCCCAGATTATGATACCGGCTCCCCTGTTCCGTAATATAGACCACGGTGCCCGGAGGCTGATGGAAGCTGCACCTTTCACAGGCATGATATTTCCCACCGGAAGAATTCCGCAGACCGGCCACCGTACTGCCCGAAACGGCATGGACCGTCAGGTGCAGATAGCTGCAGTCCGGATCCAGATGGATCACATGGCCGGTTTCGGTCACCAGGACCATCCGTTCCGGCTCTCCCGTCCCATACTCTGCGCCGAACCGGTCGGTTCCGGTCCAGGCATGCACGGTGATCCGGTTGGTTACGGGAATGGCGGGAAGCGGAAGAAGCAGCTGAACCGGCCGGTAGCTGTATGCATCCGTCACCGTCACCTCTTCCGCTCCGCCGCCCGATGGCCGGTACGCTGCGAGCCCCTCCGTTTTGGCCCGCTGGCAAAGGGCCGTGAGATGAACCGTCTCTGCCCGGTAGATATCCATAAAAAAGATCATCGTGATCAGACCGAAAAGAAAAAGCGGAAGGACACAGGCACTTTCGAGGGTCAGACTTGCCTGTCTGAATTCGGCGCGGAACCGCAGAGATGCTTTCCCGGAGAACTGGCCGGGAACCGTCGGAGTGATCCCCTGCCTTGTTCTGATCAGAGAGCTCTTTTTCCTTTCATTGAAGATTAGTATTTTCTTTTCCATTTCCGAAATCCCCACAAATTTCTCCGGAAAAGCATCTCTCCGGTCCCGCTGCATCGTTTCATTCATATCCGTATGCCCGGATAAGGCTGAAGGTCAT
>CAMOUV010000008.1 GCA_946626695.1 uncultured Blautia sp. | reverse complement strand
AGCCGGGAGGGCTGGCACGATTACAACGAGGAGATCGAGCAGTTCAGCGCCCATTATTACCGCAAAAAGGATGCTCCCTGCGGCGAAGAGCCGATGCTGATGTTCTTTACCTCCGGAACCACCGGATATCCGAAGATCGCAGCTCATTCCTACACCTATCCGCTGGGACACTATATCACGGCAAGATACTGGCACGGCGTCAGCGACCAGGGCCTGCATTTTACCATCTCGGAAACCGGCTGGGGCAAGGCTCTGTGGGGCAAGCTCTACGGACAGTGGCTTTGTGAAGGCGCGGTCTTCACCTATGATTTTGACCGGTTTAATGCGGCGGAGATCCTTCCGATGTTCGCGAAACACAAGATCACAACCTTCTGTGCGCCGCCGACGATCCTGCGTATGCTGATCAAGGAGGATCTGTCCAAGTATGACCTGTCCTCCGTCGTTCATATGACGACAGCCGGCGAAGCCCTGAATCCGGAGGTTTACTATCAGTTCGAGAAGGCCACGGGCCTGCAGATCATGGAAGGCTTCGGCCAGACCGAGACGACCATGACCATCGGAAATCTGATGGGAGGCACCCACAAGGTGGGTTCCATGGGCAAACCGTCTCCTCTCTATGAGGTGGATCTGATGGATGCGGACGGAAATCCGGTGCCGGACGGCGAACCGGGCGAGATCGTGATCCGCACAGAGAACGGGAAGCCCTGCGGTCTGTTCCTGGGGTATTACAAGGATGAAGAATCGACGAAGAAGGTATGGCATGACGGCTGGTATCACACCGGCGACCAGGCATGGCGGGATGAGGACGGCTTCCTGTGGTATATCGGGCGTGTGGACGACGTGATCAAGTCCTCCGGCTACCGCATCGGACCGTTCGAGATCGAGAGCGTGATCATGGAGCTTCCCTATGTCCTGGAGTGCGGCGTTTCTGCTCATCCGGATCCGGTTCGTGGGCAGGTGGTAAAGGCCAGCATCGTTCTGACCAAAGGCACCAGACCCTCCGACAATCTGGCGAAAGAGATCCAGAACTATGTGAAGAGACACACGGCTCCCTACAAATATCCGCGTATCGTCGTCTTCCGGGATGAGCTTCCCAAGACCATCAGCGGAAAGATACAGAGAAACCTGTTATAAAACAGCAGCTCAGGAATGTGCAGTAAAATCGGATCGGGGAGCTTGCTCACCAGGCAGATTTTACTGCACATTCCGAGATGGACAAGGCGCGAAGCGACTCTGTCCATCTACAGCGAGGAAAGCGAAGCATTCCGAGCTGCCTGCATTCTTAGAAAATTATAGTTGACGGATTCCTGAACAGGTGCTAATATAATCAACTAAAGGCGATGACGAAGCCGGTCCGGATATGAAACTTTCAGAGAGCCGCTGGGTGGTGTGAAGCGGCAGCGGACTTCCGTAGACCTGTCCCTTCCGAGCCGGAAGCGAGAACGGTTACTTCCCAGTAGATGCTTCCCGTCCGTGCAGCGTTAGTGCACAGGGATTAGAGGATCCCGATGAGTGGTCGTATTCTTACGGCAATTTGAGTGGTACCGCGGGTGATTATTTACGCACTCGTCTCAAAGGAATTTGAGACGGGTGCGTTTTGTTTTTCTGCTCCCGTCTTGCAACCCTTGATGAGATAACAGAAAGCCGAGGAAAACAAATGGAACACGAACTGGATTTTAAAATTCAGGAGATCGCAGGCCGTATCCGGGAGCTGCGGGAGCTGGAAAACAAGACTCCGGAGGAGATGGCCCGTGCGACAGATCTTTCGGTGGATGAGTATCTGGAAAGTGAATCCGGTCTGCAGGACCTGAACTTTACCTTCATCTACCGTTGTTCGCTGGCCCTCAAGGTATCCGTGACGGATATCCTGGAAGGCTACAGCCCGAACCTTCGCTCCTATACCATGACCCGTTCCGGCAGGGGACAGAAGATTTCCCGCGCCCATGGAATGACCTATTATAATCTGGCGTATGCGTTCCAGAACCGGATCGCCGAGCCTCTTTATGTGCGGAGCGTCTACGACGAAGCGGCGCAGGACCGCCCCATCGATCTGACCAAGCATGACGGACAGGAATGTGACATTGTCCTGGAAGGCAGCCTGAAGGTGCAGATCGGCGAGCACAGCGAGATCCTGGGCCCCGGAGACAGCATTTACTACGACAGCAGCACGCCCCACGGCATGATCGCTGTGGGAGGTCAGGACTGTATCTTTTACGCCATCGTTCTGAACCCGGCGGGTGAGCCGATCCCGGAGCTTACCCAGCAGCCTATCATCGAGGAAGAAAAGCCGGCTATAACCGTAGATGACAGTCAACGGATCTGGCATGACTTCATCGATGTGGAAGAGAACGAGAAGGGAACGCCGGTTTCCATCAAATTCAAGAATGCGAACCGGTTCAATTTTGCCTTTGACCTGGTAGATGCCCTTGCGGCCCGGGAGCCCGACAAGCTGGCCATGCTTCATATCTCGAAGGACGGGACCGAGCGCAGGATCACCTTCGAGAATGTGCGGAAGGAATCCTCCCGCTGCGCCAATTATTTCAAGTCTCTCGGGATCAAGAAGGGCGACCGCGTCATGCTGATCCTGAAGCGTCATTACCAGTTCTGGTATGCGCTGGTAGGCCTGAACAAGCTGGGCGCCATCGCGATCCCGGCTACGAACCAGCTGCTGGATCACGATCTGGAATACCGGATCCGCACGGCGGGGATCACCACGATCCTCTGTACCGCGGACGGCGACACGGCTCATCAGGTGGAGATCGCCCAGGAAAAATGCGGTCTGCTGCAGAACATGCTGATCGTGAACGGAGAGCGTGAGGGATGGAGATCCTTCGACGAGGAATATCCTCTGTTCAGCTCCCGGTTCCGCCGCACCGGCGTTTCACCCTGCGGGGATGACCTGATGCTGATGTACTTCACCTCCGGCACCTCGGGATATCCCAAGATCGCAGCGCACACCTACAAATATCCGCTGGGACATTTCCACACCGCAAAATACTGGCAGACGGTGGATCCCGACGGCCTGCATCTGACCATCTCCGATACCGGATGGGCCAAGGCGACCTGGGGAAAGATCTACGGCCAGTGGCTGTGTGAAGGCGCGATCTTCGTATACGATTTCGACCGCTTCGATGCGGCGAAGATCCTGCCCATGTTTGCAAAATATCATATTACTACGTTCTGCGCGCCGCCCACCATGCTCCGCATGATGATCAAGCAGGATATCAGCAAGTACGACTTCTCTTCCGTCAAGCATATGACGACAGCCGGCGAAGCGCTGAATCCGGAGGTGTACAGACAGTTTGAAAAAGCCACCGGCCTTCGTATCATGGAGGGCTTCGGCCAGTCCGAGTCGGCCCTGATCATCGGCAACATGGTCGGCGCGCCGCACAAGATCGGTTCTATGGGCAAGCCGGTTCCGACCTACGATGTCCAGCTGCTGGGAGAGGACGGAAAACCGGTCCCCTCCGGCGAAGAGGGCGAGATCTGCATCAACATCAGCAAGGGGATTCCGTGCGGTGTGGCAGTCAGCTACTATAAAAATGAAGAAGAGACCCGGGAGACCTGGAAGAACGGCTGGTATCATACCGGCGACCTGGCCTGGAAAGATGAGGACGGCTTCTACTGGTATGTGGGCCGGAAGGACGACGTCATCAAGTCCTCCGGATACCGGATCGGACCGTTCGAGATCGAGAGCGTGCTGATGGAGCTTCCCTATGTGCTGGAATGCGGCGTAAGCGCGGCTCCGGACCCGGTGAGAGGCTTCGTGGTCAAGGCCAGCATCGTGCTCGTGCCCGGAAAAGAAGGGTCGGACGAGCTGGTCAAGGAAATTCAGAATTACGTCAAAGAGCACACGGCTCCGTACAAATATCCCCGGATCGTCGTATTCAAGGATGAGCTGCCGAAGACCGTGAGCGGAAAGATAATCAGACATGAATTATAAAAGAGTCACCCTCCTCTGCGGACATTACGGAAGCGGGAAAACGAATATCGCCGTCAATATGGCGCTGGATCTGAGCAGGGATCACGAAAAAGTCGTCATTGCGGATCTGGATATCGTAAATCCGTATTTCAGGACCGTGGACAGCGAGGAGGATCTGCGGGAAGCCGGCGTGAAGCTTGTGGTTTCGTCCTACGCCAATTCGAATGTGGACATTCCGGCCCTTCCGCAGGAAATGTATTCTCTGGTGGACGACAGAAGTCTTACCTGCATCGTGGATGTGGGCGGGGATGACCGCGGGGCGTACGCCCTGGGCCGGATCTCCGGGGCGATCCGGGAGGAGAACGATTACGACATGTTCCTCGTGATCAACCGGTACCGTCCTCTCACTCCGGATGCGGAATCGACCCTGGAGATCATGCACGAGATTGAGGCGGCAGCCTCTCTGCCCTTTACGGGGATCATCAACAATTCCAACCTCGCCGCGGAGACGGAGCCGGAAACCGTGCTGGCATCGGTATCCTATGCACAGGAGGTTGCGAGACTTGCCGGGCTGCCCCTGGTGATGACCAGTGTCGAACGAAGTGTGGCTGAAAAACTGGAGGGACAGATCGAAAATCTGTTTCCCATGGATCTGCAGAAAAGACCGGTATAAACGAGACTGCACAAGGAAAAGGAGGAAACTATGGCAAAACTGACATTCAGAAAAGATGAATGCAAGGGATGCGGACTCTGCGTCGAAGCATGTCCGAAGGGCATCCTTCAGCTCTCGAAGGATACCATCAACAAGAAAGGACATCATCCTGCGGAGTGTACGGATGAAGCGGCGTGCATCGCCTGCGCGTCCTGCGCGACCATGTGTCCGGACTGTATCATCAAGATAGAAAAGTGAGGTGAAATAAGGTGGCAGAAAAAGTATTGATGAAGGGAAACGAAGCTATAGCGGAAGCCGCGATCATCGCGGGCTGCCGTCATTATTTCGGGTATCCGATCACACCGCAGACGGAAATCGCGGCGTATATGGCAAAAAGAATGCCGAAGATCGGCGGAACCTTCCTCCAGGCGGAGAGTGAGATCGCAGCGATCAACATGGTGTACGGCGTTTCGGCGGCGGGCAAGCGTGTCATGACCTCCTCCTCCAGCCCGGGAATCTCCCTGAAGAGCGAAGGAATCTCCTATCTGGCAGGCGCGGACCTTCCGTCCGTTGTAGTCAACTGCCAGAGAGGCGGCCCGGGTCTGGGCGGCATTCAGCCGAGCCAGTCCGATTATTTCCAGGCGACCCGCGGCGGCGGACACGGAGATTATCATATGATCGTCCTGGCTCCGGCTTCGGTTCAGGAAATGGCGGAGCTGACGATCCGCGGCTTCGAGCTGGCGGATGAATACCGCATGACCTCCATGATCCTGGCGGACGGAACCATCGGCCAGATGATGGAGCCGGTTTCCTTTGATTTTGAGATCAAGGAAGCGCCCGCAAAGCCCTGGGCTACCACCGGAACCCAGATGAAGAGAGAGCACAATGTGGTCAATTCGCTGTATCTGGTACCGGATGTCCTGGAAGTCAAGAATTTTGAACGCTACGAAAAATATGCGCAGATCTGCGAAAAAGAAGCAGTTGCGGAAGAATATATGCTGGAGGACGCCGAGATCGTGATCGCAGCCTTCGGCATCGCGGCCCGTGTCGCACGCAATGCCGTCAATGCCGCGAGAGCGGAAGGGATCAAGGTGGGTCTGATCCGTCCCATCACCCTCTGGCCGTTCCCGGTCAAGACCTTCCAGAAGGCTCTCGGCACCGCAAAACAGTTTATCAGCGTAGAGCTTTCCATGGGCCAGATGATCGAGGATGTACGCCTTGCCACCGAATGCAGAGTCCCTGTAACTCTCTGCAACAGAGCCGGCGGCATGATCCCGTCTCCGGACCAGGTTTACGAAGCAATCAAGGCAGCAGCCGGAAAGGCAGGTGAATGACATGGTAGTATTTGATAAGCCTCATGCATTGGCGGATGTACCGCTTCATTATTGCCCGGGCTGTACCCACGGCATCGTTCATCGTCTGGTGGCGGAAGCCATCGATGAACTGGAGATCGAAGGCCGGACCGTGGGCGTGGCGCCTGTGGGCTGCGCCGTTATGGCCTATGACTATTTTACATGTGATATGATCGAGGCGGCGCACGGCCGTGCACCGGCGGTTGCCACCGGCGTCAAGAGATCCGATCCGGACAATCTGATCGTCTTTACCTATCAGGGAGACGGCGATCTGGCCTCCATCGGTACCGCAGAGACGGTCCATGCGGCAGCCAGAAACGAGAACATCACGGTGATCTTTATCAACAACGCGATCTACGGCATGACCGGCGGCCAGATGGCTCCGACCTCCCTTCCGGGACAGGTCACTCAGACCTCTCCCTACGGACGTGACGTGAACGCCTGCGGATACCCGGTGAAAATCTGTGAGATGCTTTCCATGCTGGAAGGTCCGGAATATCTGGAGCGTGTCGCTGTGAACAACGTGAAGAATGTCCGCAAGGCGAAGAAGGCCATCCGCAAGGCGTTCCAGAATCAGATCGACAAGAAGGGCTTCTCCCTGATCGAAGTGATCTCGGCCTGCCCGACCAACTGGGGCATGACACCCTCCAAGGCGCTGAAGTGGATCGACGACAACATGATCCCCTACTATCCGCTGGGTGTATATAAAGACAGAAGTGCGGGCATCATCCCCGGAGCAAAGGAGGAAGCGTAATGACCAGAGAATTGCTTTTTGCCGGTTTCGGCGGACAGGGACTTCTGTTCTCCGGAAAAGTGATCGCCTACAAAGGCCTTATCGAAGACAAGAACGTGAGCTGGCTCCCCTCCTACGGCCCTGAGATGCGCGGCGGCACGGCCAACTGCAGCGTGATCATCAGCGATGAGCCCGTCGGTGCGCCGATCATCTCCAACCCGGATGTGCTGGTTGCGATGAATCTCCCGTCTCTTGACAAATATGAGTCGGAGGTAAAACCGGGTGGTTCGATCTTTGTGGACAACAGTCTGATCGAAAGAAAAGTGCAGCGTACGGATGTGAACGTGTATTATGTGCCGGCCACCAGGCTGGCAGGCGAAAACGGCGCTCCCACGCTGGCCAACATGATCCTTGTGGGCAAGCTTCTGCAGGTTTTCGGAGAGTATGACGAAGAGCTGGTCAGAAAGGCCCTCGGAAAGTGCATCTCCGCGAGACACGCGGATCTGCTGGATCTCAATCTGAAATGTATGGAAATCGGAAGAGATTACGAATAATGCAAATGAGTCGCGGGGACGGAATCCTCTGACTCGCCGTGAACGGTGAGTCAGGGAACCTGTCCCCGCGACTCATTTTATTGGTAAAAAATTGCCACAGGTACTGGTATTTTTTCTGCGAATATGGTATATTTAAATAAATTCCCGAAAAGGGAAAAGAAATTTACCAGTAACTTTTCATAATTCATCAGTTAAGGAATGAGAGGAGACACAAAACATGAAAAAAGCAATACTGTTTGCAACAGCAGGCGCATTGGCTCTGACAGCTGCCATGAGCATCAATGTAATGGCAGACACAAAAAACGTGGCTTATCTGGTAAACGGTAACCTTGGCGACAAATCCTTCTTTGATTCTGCAAAAGCAGGTCTGGATCAGCTGGAGGCCGACGGCCGCATCACCCTGAACACCATCGAGATGGGCGGAACGGACGCCGATCAGCCGAAATGGCTGTCCACCCTGTACGAAGTGGCAGATTCCGAAGAATATGATCTGATCATCTGCGGAACCTATCAGATGCCCGACTATCTGCAGGAAGTTGCCCAGAGCTATCCGGATCAGAAATTCCTGATCTTCGATGATGACACCCATGCAGGAGAGGATTCCAACGTTGTCAACATCGTCTTCAAACAGAACGACCTTGGCTATCTGGTAGGTACCTTCGCAGGATGCATGACCCTGGATACCAGCGTCGAGGGCATCAACGAAGACAAGGTCATCGGCTTTGTCGGCGGCTATGACAGCCCGGTTATCAATGACTTTATGGATGGCTACATCACAGGCGCACAGGCAGTGGATCCCGAGATCAAGGTCGATGTCCGCTACACCTCCGACTATGTAGACACCGCAAAGGCAAAAGAGTATGGTATCTCCATGATCAACGACTCCAAGTGCGATATCATCTGGGGTGTTGCAGGAAATGCCGGCAACGGCGCTGCAGAAGCAATCCTTGAGAACGGCTCCGGCTGGTTCATCGGCGTAGACTCCGACCAGGAGCTTACCTTCTCCGATGACCTTGCAGCCATTACCCTTACCTCCGGTCTGAAGAACGTAGGCAATTCCCTGATCTGGTTCTTCGACGAGTGGGATGCAGGCAACGAATACTGGGGCGAGAGAGTTTCCCTGGGTATCGCTGAAGGCGGCGTAGGCATTGTTACCGACAAGAACTATGACAAGATTGCAAGCGATGACACCAAGGCAGCTGTTCAGGCAGCCATCGATGGCATCACCGCCGGCGATATCACCGTTCCGTCCGCATTTGATGAAGGCGGAAACGAAGCGGCACAGGCTCTTCGTGACAGCGTTCGTCCGTAAGCCGGTTCTGCTGACTGACTGCAAGACAGTCTGAACCTGTACCAGGCGAGGGGGCTACTATCATAGCCCCCTTTCTTAAGTTTTTATATTCCAAAAGGGAAGGAACGAGGTGGTTCAATCAATGAGTGAATATGCTATTCAGATGAAAGCAATCACAAAGGTCTACCCCAACGGCACCATGGCCAACCAGGATGTCGACTTCAACGTCAAGGTAGGCGAGATCCATGCATTGATGGGGGAGAACGGCGCCGGCAAATCCACGCTGATGAAGATGCTCTTCGGTCTGGAACAGCCGACCTCCGGCGAGATCCTCATCAACGGACAGCCGACAAACCTGTCATCGCCCACCGTGGCCATCAGCAAGGGGATCGGTATGGTCCATCAGCACTTCATGCTGGTGCCGAGTCTGACCGTGGCTGAAAACATGGTCCTGGGCATGGCCCCGACCAAATCCGGCATCATGATCGACTACAAAAAGGCAGTGGCGATCACGGAGGAGTATTCGCAGAAGTTCAATCTGCCTGTGAATGCCAATGCCAAGGTCATGGATATCCCGGTCGGCATGAAGCAGAAGGTGGAGATCCTTAAGGCACTGGTCCGCGGCGCAAAGATCCTGATCCTGGACGAGCCGACGGCCGTTCTGACGACCCAGGAGATCCAGGACCTGTTTGCTGAACTGAAAGAACTGAAAAAACAGGGCTATACCTTTATCTTTATTTCTCACAAGCTGAATGAGATCATGGATATCACCGACCGGATGACCATCCTCCGGGGCGGCCGTTCCATGGGCATCTACGAGACCAAGGATGTCACGCCGGAGGAAATCTCCCGGCTGATGGTCGGACGTGACGTGGTCCTGAAGATGGAAAAAGAAGAAGCGCGTCCCACGGACGAGGTACTGCGGGTCCGCGATGTGGAATATGTCAACGAGTGGGGCAAGAAGATGCTGAACAAGGTCTCCTTCTCTCTGCGGAAGGGTGAGATCCTGGGCATCGCCGGCGTCGAGGGCAACGGCCAGAAGGAACTGGTGGATATGCTCTTCGGCTTCAATCATCCCAATGCCGGCACGATCTCGGTGAACGGCGAGAACATCATCGGTCTGAATCAGCGCGAGCTTCGTGAGAAACATATCTCCCTGGTTCCGGAAGACCGTATGCTGTACGGTATTGCGGCAGACGCTACCATCGAGGAAAACCTGATCAGCGACCGGAGCGGTTCGAAGGAGCTCAACAACGGCGTCCTCTTCAACATGGGGGCCATCCACAGGATGAGCGATGACCTGATCCGGGATTACACGGTTCTCTGCAAGTCCCGGAGCCAGAAGATCGGCAGTCTTTCCGGCGGTAACATCCAGAAGGTGGTCGTGGCCCGGGAATTCTCCAATGATCCGGTACTGATCATCGCAGACCAGCCCACCCGGGGCATCGACGTCGGAGCTACCGAGTTCATCCGTAAAAAGCTGGTGGAGCTCTCCCGTTCCGGTATCGCGGTTCTTCTGATCTCCGCCGACCTGAACGAGGTCATGGAGCTGTCGGACAGCCTGATGATCATGCACGGCGGTGAGATCGCAGCCTACTTCGAAGACACAAGGGAACTCTCGGATGAGCTTATGGGCAAATACATGCTCGGCATCGAGCATCAGTCGCCGGAAGAGATCAGGAGGGTATGCCATGAGTAAAAAGAACAGTATTAAATTTACATTGATCCGCGGGATCGCGGCGCTGGCCATCGCGCTGCTGGTGGCCTTCATCCTGATCTTTGTCAGTGCCGCCGGCGAGAATTTCGGCGAGAAGCTGAGCAACTCCATCGCAGCACTGCGTGAAATGCTGGTGAGCCCGCTGTTCAAAAAGAACGGCAGCTTTTCCAGCCGTAACCTGAGCGTGGTTCTTGCCGGAACCATCCCGATCATGTTTACCGGTCTGGCAACCTGCATCATGTTCTCGGCCAACCAGTTCAACCTGGGAGCAGAGGGCGGCATTATGCTGGGCGCTTTTGTGACCGCTCTTGTCGCTGTATACTGGAAGCTTCCCGGCCCCCTTCTGATGGTGGTGGCCGTCCTGGCAGGCGGTATCGCCGTAGCGCTTGTCATGCTGATCCCGGCTGTCCTGAAAGCCAAGCTGGGCGTCAGTGAGATGGTCAACTCGCTGATGCTGAATTACGTGATCATGTATCTGATCGGTTTTCTGATGAACAGTTATCTGGCGGATACCAGCAAGGGTATCACCCAGACCTATCCCTTCCAGGAGAACGCGATGATCCCGCAGCTTGTGGAGAACGGCTCCCGTCTTTCCTGGGGCTTTGTGGTGGGACTGATCATCGTTGTGCTGTGCTGGTTCTTCATGTACCGTACCAAATGGGGCTACGGGATCCGGATGACCGGTCTGAATCAGCCCTTCGTGATGTATTCCGGTATGAATGTGGCCCTGATCGTGATCCTCGCGCAGGTGCTGGGCGGTTTCCTCGCCGGCTTTGGCGGCGGCATCGAGATGCTGGGACGTTACAATGTGTATAACTGGAAGGCACTTCCGGGCTATGGCTGGACCGGTATCACCGTGGCCATCCTGGCCGGAAACAATCCGATCTATGTACCGCTGGCCGCTTTGTTCATGTCCTATCTGACGCAGGGCTGCAGCCTGATGTCCACCAACGCCAACGTTCCGGCGCAGATGATCAGCATCATCCAGGCTGTCATCTTCCTGCTGTTCGCGGCGAAACAGTTCCTGGCAGGCTACCGCCAGAAGCTGGTCGTCCGTTCCGCACAGGAAGAACGTGCTGCATTGGAGAAAGGAGGAAATAAGTAATGAATATCTTTACCACTGATTTCTTCTTTTCCATTATCCGAATCGCTACGCCGATCCTGTTCGCCACACTGGCGGCGGTCATCGGTGAAAAGGGCGGCATCTCCAATATCGGTCTTGAAGGTATCATGATGATGTCGGCTCTGTTTGGCTCACTGGGAGCCTACTGGAGCGGGAACTGGTTCGTGGGTCTGCTGCTGGCGATGGCTGTAGGTCTCGCGGAGGCCCTGCTGATGGGCTTCTTCGCCTTCAACCTGAAGACAGACATCATCCTTACCGGTACCGCCATCAACATGATCGGTTCCGGCGGTACGCTTTTCCTGGTGAAGATCATCACCGGAGGAGCTTCCACCACCAATCTGATCACCAAGTCGCTTCAGATTCCCAGCATAAACATACCGGGACTCAAGAGCATCCCGGTGATCGGAGCCGTGCTTTCGGGACATTCGCTCCTGACGTATCTGGGCTTCCTGTTTGTGTTCCTCACCTGGGTGCTGCTGTACAAGACCCCTCTGGGACTGAATATCCGTTCCGTGGGTGAAAATGCCAACGCAGCCTCCTCCGTCGGTGTCAGCGTAATGCGGATCCGGTATATCACCATCGGGATCGGCGGCGTGCTGGCCGGCATGGGCGGCGCGTTCATGTCCATGTACTATGCTATGGGATGGTCCCAGGACATGGTCGCCGGCCGAGGCTTTATCGCGCTGGCAGCCCAGTCCATGGGCAACGGAGAACCGCTGGGCGGCATGCTGGCGGCTCTGGTATTCGGTTTCGCACAGGCTCTGGGCATCAAGGTTTCCGCGACCGGTGTGGACTCCAACCTGGTGGCTCCGATTCCGTACATCGTAACCATTCTTGCTCTGGTCATCTTCGCGCTGAACCAGAGACGCAAAGAGAAAAAGCGTTATGCTACGGCTCTGAAATAAGGTGGCTCTATGAATAAGATCCCAGTGATCCTGGACGGAGATCCGGGACATGACGATGCCATAGCCTGGGTGTTCGCGAAGGCGGACCCGAGGCTTGACATCCGGATGGTCTCTTCGGTTGCGGGCAACCAGACCATCGAAAAGACAACCTATAATATGCGGCGTATCTGTACCCTGCTGGGAATCGATGCGCCGCAGGTGCGGGGCGCTGTGCGCCCCGTTACTGCAGATCCGGTTACAGCCGGAAACTGGCACGGCGAGAGCGGCCTGGACGGTCCGGCCATGCCGGAACCGGCGTATCCGCTGGAAGAGATTCCTGCTGTGGATCTGATGGCGAAGGTCATTTCGGAGAGTGAAGAACCGGTGATTATCTTTCCTACGGGGCCTCTGACCAACGTGGCGGAGCTTCTGATGATCCATCCGGAGGTGAAGGAGAAGATCGGCCGGATCTCTCTGATGGGCGGCGGCGTGACCCACGGGAACTGGAAGCCTGCCGCGGAATTTAACATTATGGAGGATCCGGAGGCGGCCTGGACCGTATTTCACTCCGGCATTCCGATCACCATGTGCGGCCTGGACGTGACCGAAAAGGCCATCATGCAGCCGGATGACTTTCCGAGGATCCGGGGCGTGGGAAACCAGGCTGCAGAGATCGTTGCAGGCTGGCTTGAATTTTTCTACAGGTATCCCATGCAGATCGGGTACACGGGGGCGCCGGTCCATGACCCCTGCGCGGTTCTGGCCGTGACCCATCCCGAGATCTTTACGATGAAGGATTATTATGTGGATATCGAACTGGGCGGAGAGTATACCCGGGGAGCCACGGTGGCGGATTTTAAAGGCGGTCTTGGAAAAGAGCCGAATACCACCGTTGTTCTGGATATCGACCGGGAGAAGTACATCGACCTTCTGATCGAAGCACTGCATGCCTACGACGGATGGGAGGTGGCGATATGAGTGAACATCTGATCTGGATGGATCTGGATACGGGTGTGGACGACACGGCGGCTCTCTGCTGTGCGGCCAGTCTGGAGAACAGAGGCCTGATCACCATCGCCGGGGCTTCCGCCGTCTGCGGCAATACGACCCGGGAGCATGCCTTTGCCAACACAAGGAATGTCCTCGGGATGCTCGGCAAAGAGCATATTCCGGTTTATCCCGGCGCTGAAAAACCGCTTCTTGCGGAGCTTCACACGGCGGCACATGTGCATGGCGAAAACGGGCTGGGCAATGTTGTCCTTCCGGAATCACCGGCTCCGGCAGAGAGCATAATGGCCTGGGATGCCCTGTACCGCTGCGCGGTGGAGGCGGAAGGCAGGCTGGAGCTGATTCTGACAGGACCCCACACCAACGCCGCCATTGCCTTTAAAAAGTATCCGGATCTGAAAAAGTATCTGAAGCGGATCCTGATCATGGGCGGAGCCGAGGTGGGAGGCAATATCACCCCGGCTGCGGAGTTCAATATCTATGCGGATCCGGAGGCGGCGGAGGTTGTTTTCAAGTCCGGCGTCCATGTGGTGATGTGCGGTCTGGATGTGACGGAAAAGGGAATCCTTTATCCCGAGGAGATCAGGGAGATCGAGCAGGGAGAGACCGTGGGATGCCGGCTGTTCCGGGATACCACACAGCACTGCCGCGCCTGGTATAAGAGCATGGGGATCGGCGGCCTGCATATTCACGATGTCAATCCGGTCCTGTACACGGTGTATCCGGAACTCTATACGGCCGAAGAAGCCGGCGTCTTTGTGGAGACGCGGGGCTATATCACCCGGGGAAAGACGGTCTCCGACCGGGACACGGATGTCAAGTTCGGAGTGAAAAATGCGACGGTGGTTCTGGATGTGGACAGAGTCAGGTTTAAAGACCTGTTCATCGAACTGCTGCAGGAGACGATAAAATAAAAAAGCCCGAACCGGGCATGACCGGTGTGGGCTGAAATGTTATAATTGCCTTATCCTCGTTATGAGGACAGAGGCACTGATTTTCGGAGGCGGTTGGCCATCATCTCTTATGTAAGGAGGTGACCTTATGCCGATTACTTTAACTTTACACGTCTTTCATCTGACGATCACAGTTACTGTAAAACGCAACAACCGCCACTCGGCCAAGTGACGGTTGTTATAAAATTATAACAATACTCTGAGGCCAACCGCTTACTTCAGTGCCTCTTTTAACTAATTATAGAACATACGGGACGGATTGTCAAGTCGGTTGATGAAGGTGAACATGAAGACAGTATTTCTGAAAAATGCTTCTCTGATCGGGAGAGATGCGAAGGTGATTTCCGGGCAGGATCTGTTTGTCCGGGAAGGGCTCATAGAGGCAATACTTCCTGCCGGAAGCCTGGATTCGGATAAAAAAAGAAAGGAACTCCTGCCGGAGCAGATCATCGACTGTTCCCGGTTCTATGTGACGCCGGGAATTGCCAATCTCCACGTTCACACCGCGATGAATATCTTTAAGGGGATCGCGGAGGATGTGGATCCGGATGCCTGGTTCAATGACCGGATCTGGCCCTACGAGAGCCAGATGACACCGGAAGACATCTACGTCGGCACCCGGCTGGGCATCGCAGAGATGATCAACAACGGGGTCACTGCCTTTGCGGATCATTATTTCGGTGAGGAGCAGGTGCTGAAGGCGGTCAAAGAGACCGGGATCCGCTGCTCCCTGGCGCCGACGGTGTTCGGGACTGCCCCGGATTTTGCAGACCGGCTGGCACAGGTGTCGGAGTTCATCCGGGACCACCGGGAGGACTCTTCCAGGGTGGCTTTCCATATGGGCGCGCATTCCGACTATATGTGTCCGGCTCCGACCCTGGGACAGATCATCGATGAGGCAAAACGCCTCGGTGTTCCGGTCCATCTGCATCTTTCGGAGGAGGAGCCGCAGGTGCTCCGGTCCCGGGAGAAAACCGGGAGGACCCCTTTTGCAGTGATGAAGGAGGCCGGCGGATTTGATCTTCCGGTGCTGATCGCCCATGGCCTGTGGATCGAAGAGGAGGATCTCCCGTATCTCAGAGAGGATACCTGGTTTGCTTCCTGTCCGAAGACCTACATGAAGCTGGCCATGGGGAACGGCGGGTTTTACCGTTTCTGTGACGATCTGAATTACGGATTCGGTACCGACGGGGCCGCCAGCTCCAACACGCTGAATCCGGTGGAGCAGGCCCGGTTTTTCGGGCTGGTGGAAAAATACCAGAAGGAAAACGCCGAGGTGCATCCGGCGGCGGAGCTTTGGAAGCATCTGACCGGCGGTCAGGATGCCCTGCCCTTCGGAGCAGGAAAGCTTACGGAAGGCTCTCCTGCGGATCTGGTGATCTGGGATCTGTTTACCCCGGACACGTTTCCTTTCTATGATCCGGTGACAGCCATCCTCTACAGCAGCAACAGCCGGAATGTCCGCTATACCATGGTGGACGGCGAATTCCTGAAGGAGGACGGCAGACTGAAGCTGGATACGGAAGAGCTGTTTGCGGACGCGATCCGCCTGCAGAAGGAGCTTCTGCGGCGCGGAAAGGGTTCCGCTGTGATTTTTTATTAATGTTAAAAGAAGGAGGAATCTGAATGAATCCAATTCCAACCCCGCACAATACCGCAAAACTGGGAGATATCGCAAAAAAAGTCCTGATGCCGGGTGATCCGCTCCGCGCAAAGTTCATCGCCGAAACGTATCTTGAAAATCCGGTCTGCTTCAACACTGTCCGCGGAATGCTGGGCTACACCGGTACCTACGAGGGCAAGCCGGTCTCCGTCATGGGCAGCGGCATGGGTATCCCGTCCATCGGCATCTACAGCTATGAGCTGTTTAATTTCTATGATGTGGACGCCATCATCCGGATCGGTTCCGCCGGCGGCCTGCAGGACTATGTCAAGGTCATGGATGTCGTCCTGGCGCAGGGAGCCTGCACGGATTCCAACTATGTTCATACCTTCAACTTCCCGGGACAGTTTGCCCCCATCGCAAACTATGAGCTTCTTTCCAGAGCCGTGGAGGTGGCGAAGGAGAAGGGAATCCCCGTCCATGTGGGCAATGTCAATTCCAGCGACGTGTTCTACGGGGATGATCCCACCACGGCAGAGAGACTGAAAAAAATGGGCGTTCTCTGTGCCGAGATGGAGAGCGCAGGTCTGTACATGAACGCAGCCCGCGCCGGCAAGAAGGCTCTGGCCATCCTGACCATCTCTGACCATATCTTTACCGGAGAGTCTCTGTCTGCGGAAGCGCGCCAGACGACCTTCCGCAATATGATGGAGATCGCGCTGGGAATCTGAAACAATCTATTATAAAGGCTGCCTTTCCGGGCAGCCTTTCTTTCAGGAGTTCTTTATGAAGAAAATTCTTATCATCGGTTCCACCTGCGCCGATATTATCATCGATCTGGAGGACCATCTTCCGAAATCGGGGGAGGATGTCCATGTCCGCGCACAGCGGATGTCCCTGGGCGGCTGTGCCTACAACGTGTCGGATGCGGTGCGGCATACGGGAGCGCCTTGCATCCTGTTTTCCCCGGTGGGAAAAGGCGTGTACGGCGACTTCATCCGGCAGGAACTGGAACGGAGAGGAATCGTGTCTCCGGTTCCCATGCCGGACAGTGAAAACGGCTGCTGCTACTGCTTTGTGGAGAGCTCGGGGGAGAGATCCTTTGTTTCGTACCATGGAGCCGAATATCGCTTCGAAAAGGAATGGTTTGCCATTCTGGATCCGGAAGAGATCGAGTCTGTGTATATCTGCGGGCTGGAGATCGAAGAGCCTACGGGAGTCAATATCATTTCTTTTCTGGAGGAAAACCCGGGGCTGAAAATCTTCTTCGCACCGGGCCCCAGACTGGGACGGATCAGATCAGAGCTTCTGGAGAGGATCTTCCGTCTCCATCCGGTCCTTCATGTCAACGAGACCGAGGCGCTGGAGGCTTCGGTCTGTGAAACGGTGGAGGAGGCTGCCCGGACGCTGTACGGCCGGACGGCCAATACGGTGATCATCACACTGGGCGAAAGGGGCTGCTATTTTTACGACGGGCAGAAGGAAGAATATGTTCCTGCCGTGAAAACCCGGCAGCTGGATACCATCGGGGCGGGGGATTCGCATATCGGGACCATTATGGGATGCCTTCAGAAAGGAGATTCGCTGGGGGAAGCGGTCGCAAAAGCGAACCGTATCGCCGCAGCTGTGACAGGCATTTCCGGCGCCCTGCTTCCGGATGAAACGGCCAGAGCGATCCTGGCATAAAACCGCGCACAAAAAAAGCATACCACCAGGCCGGTGATATGCTTTTTGTTTTTCAGTGATGACTGCAGCATCCGGAGCATCCGGAACAGCTGCAGCCTGCGCATCCCGCACAGGATGTGCCTTTCTTTCTGCCCGGCAGGAGGTTGCGCAGGCTCAGGGCCGCAAGGCCCAGCACGGCAGACCCTGCAAGGAGATTGGGGATATTTGCAAGAAGCCACGATAGCATGATCACAACACTCCTTTCAGGCAGGTCAGGCTCTTTGGCTCTCCATGACCCGCAGATGATTCTCGTCATAGGGGTTCTTACGTATCACCAGATAGACCAGCGCAGCCAGAGCGGCCGCTGCACAGACCGTCCAGATGCTGAAGCCCACGCCGAAAAACAGACCGATCAGATTATAGACGATCAGCGACATGACATAGGCCCATGCGCACATGTAGCCTACGGCGCCCAGGGTCCATTTCCGGTTGTTCATCTCCCGTTTGATGGCACCGATGGCGGCAAAGCAGGGAGCGCAGAGCAGGTTGAAGACCATAAAGCTGTAACCCGCGATATTGCTGTAATTGGATGCCAGCTGATGATACAGGTTGCCGGGATAGAGAACGCCCATGGTACCTACGACCTCTTCCTTGGCGATGAGGCCGGTGATGGTGGCAACCGTCGCCTGCCAGTGGCCGAAGCCCACCGGCACAAAGATAAAGGAAATTGCGTTTCCGACTGCCGCAAGCAGGGAACTGTTATTGTCTTCCACCATGCCGAAGCTGCCGTCCACAAAACCGAAGCCCTGCAGGAACCACAGAATGATGGAGGAGATCATGATGACGCTGCCGGCCCGTTTGATAAAGCTCCAGCCCCGCTCCCAGGTGGCCCGCAGTACATTGCCCGCACTCGGGATATGATAGGCGGGAAGCTCCATGACAAAGGGAGCCGGGTCGCCGGAGAAGGCTTTGAATTTCTTCAGCATGACGCCGGACACGATCACGGAGAAGATGCCCAGGAAGTATGCGCTGACAGAGACCCAGGTTTTTCCGCCGAAGAGAGCTCCTGCAAAGAGGGCGATGATCGGCAGCTTGGCCCCGCAGGGCATGAAGGTGGTGGTCATCAGGGTGAGCTTCCGGTCGCGGTCCTGTTCGATGGTCCGGGAGGCCATGATGCCGGGGATTCCGCAGCCGGTGGCCACGAGCATGGGGATAAAGCTTTTTCCGCTCAGCCCGAACTGGCGGAAGATACGGTCCATGACGAAAGCCACACGGGCCATATATCCGATATCCTCCAGAATCGCAAGCAGAAGGAAGAGGATGAGCATCTGGGGCACAAAGCCAAGCACCGCGCCGACACCGGCTACGATTCCGTCCTGGATCAGACTGTAGAGCCATTCCGCGATCCGCGGCTCTCCTTCGTCGTTCAGGAGCAGCTTGTCAAGAAGGGCCGGAATGCCGGGAACCCAGGTCCCGTAGGTGTGGGGATCCGGCTCTTCGACCTTCAGCGCTTCGGCGTAGGTTTCCTCATTGACCGGAAGCTCTTCGGTCTCGCCGGTATCGCCGTCCAGCAGATACGCGGTATCTTCGCCGTTGTCATAGGCGTCGATCACGGCCGAGGCAGCTTCGAATTCGCCCGCGGCTTCTTCAAAGCCTTCGGAATCGCCCGAGACGAACCAGCCGTCTCCGAAGAGCCCGTCATTGGCCCAGTCCGTCAGTCTCGTGCCGAAGGAGACACCCCAGCCGCCCATGGCCAGGGCGTAGACCAGGAACATGACACAGGCAAAGATCGGGAGACCCAGCCAGCGGTTCGTCACGATCCGGTCGATCTTGTCGGAGGTGGTCAGATCATGCCGGGAGCCTTTTTTCCGTACCGCTTTTCCGACTACGGTGTTGATATAGGCATAGCGCTGATTGGTGATGATGCTTTCGGCATCGTCATCCATCTCGTTTTCGCAGTCGGCGATATGCTTCTCCAGATGCTTCCAGAGATCATCCGAAAGCTTCAGATCTTCAAGAACCTTTTCATCTCTCTCGAAAAGCTTGATGGCGTACCAGCGTGTCAGCTGCACATCCACGATGCCTTCGATGCTTTCCTCGATATGAGCGATGGCGTGCTCCACACTGCCGGTAAACACATGGGGATGCTCTCCGTGCTTTTCGGCGGCTGCGGCGGCCACTGCCATTTCGGCGGCCTTCTGTCCGCCCTCGCCCTTCAGGGCGCTCATTTCCACGACGTCACAGCCCAATGCTTTTCCAAGCTTTGCAAGATCGATGGTGTCACCGTTTTTGCGGACCAGATCGATCATGTTGACGGCCACCACGACGGGCAGGCCGAGTTCGATCAGCTGGGTGGTAAGATACAGATTTCGTTCAATGTTCGTTCCGTCTACGATGTTCAGGATGGCATCGGGTTTTTCATTGACCAGATAATTCCGGGCGACGACCTCCTCCAGTGTATACGGAGACAGGGAGTAGATGCCCGGGAGATCCTGAATCACCACATCCTCCCGGCCCTTCAGGCGTCCTTCCTTCTTCTCCACCGTAACGCCCGGCCAGTTGCCGACATACTGTCGGGAACCGGTAAGAGCATTGAACAGGGTCGTTTTTCCGCAGTTCGGATTCCCGGCCAGCGCAATTTTGATTTCCATGGGTGATACTCCTTTCCCTGTGGTTACATATGACTAACCACGTTGCAAAAAAAATTACATGACTTCGATCATCTCTGCGTCGGCTTTTCGTACACTGAGCTCATAGCCGCGGAGATTCAGTTCCATGGGATCGCCGAGGGGAGCCACCTTACGGACATGGATCTCTACTCCTTTGGTGATGCCCATATCCATGATCCGGCGTTTGACCGGTCCTTCCCCATGGACACGTTTCACGGTCACGGTCTCGCCGACCTTGACATCTTTTAAAGTTTTCATCTTCGTTCCTCCTTATACCAGAATCCGGTTTGCCATGGTTTTGTCGAGCGCTACGCGGCTGTCTTTGACCTGAACGATCATATTGCCGCTGATTTCGCTGACTACGGTGATGTCGGTTCCCACAACGAAGCCGAGCTCTGCCAGATGCTGCCGGACCTCATCTCTTCCGGTGATCTTTCCGATTGTTACGCGCTCTCCTGTTGGTGCCATTGTCAGGGGCATCATAGACTCATCCTTTCCTCTATTTTCTGCCGGCCCGGGGGCCTTCTGTTAGTTAGATACTGTTAACCAAACGCCATAAGGTTAACACCACTAACTTTTCTTGTCAATGGAAAATTGCTTTTTGCAGCAACTTGATATTATGATGCTGATATCCTATAATACAAGTATAAGGGAAATCTTCTGGGAGGAACCGTATATGAGTGAAAAAAGAAACAGGGGTGTTATGCTGGCGGCGTTCATTGGCATTGCGGTCGTTGCGCTGATTCTGATCGCAGGCACATACTGGATGGGCAGAAGCGCCGGTTCAGCCACGGAAGAGGCTGTACATTCCGTCAGTCTTTTTTATCTGGATGAGCTGGCCGGCCGTCGTGAACAGGTGGTGGCTTCCAATCTGCAGACCAATATCAATGACATCCAGGTCGCCGTCAGCCTGATGGATGGCGAAGACCTGCGTACGACAGAGAATCTTCAGGAATACCAGAGCCGGATCAAAAAGCTGTATGGACTTGATAAATTTGCCTTTGTGGACAGGGAGGGCCGGATCTATACATCTAAGGGAATCCGGAACGACCTGGAGGATTATGACTTTGATCCCTATACCCTGGAGAGACCGGATATTTCGGTCATGGATCCGGAAAACAGTGAAAAGACAGTGATCATTGCGGTTCCGGTGGAGGGGCTTTCGGTGGAGGGGAACGAACTGACGGCCTGTTTTGCGGAGATTTCCATGGAACGGATGCTGCAGGGGGTTTCCCTGCAGGAAAATGTCAATTCCACTACCTTCTGCAATATTTATACCGCCGAAGGAAAAGCGCTCACCGATATGGTCCTCGGCGGCCTGGCCAGTGAGGATAATCTGCTGGACGCCCTGAAGCACGCAGTCTATGAACCGGGATATTCCTACGAGATGATCGAGAAGGACTTCCGGGAGAAGAGAGATGGAGAAGTATCCTTTTCCTACAACGGGATCCAGGAGACCTTGTCGTATGTCCCCATCGACCACACAGACTGGATGCTTACCTATCTGATCCGGGAAAGCCTGATCAGCGAGCAGTTCAGCACGGTTTCAAGCGGGATCATCTTCCGCAGTGTGGTCCAGACTATTCTGGCCGCGTTGGCACTGCTGGGCTTTTTTACCGTCGTGTTCATCCAGAACCGCAGATCGTCCCACCTTGTGCTGGAAAAGGAAACCTCCGAGGCTGCCGCCCGGGTCAAGCAGGAGGAAATGGAACAGCGTCTGGTGCTGCAGGAACAGCTGCTGGAGCAGGAAAAGCAGCGGACACAGCAGGACAGCATGATCACCGCGTTGGCTTCGGATTACCGCAGTGTGTATTATGTGGATCTGGACAATGGCCAGGGAATCTGTTACCGCTCGGATTCCATGCAGGGAAGCTATCCGAAGCCGGGAGAAAGCTTTCCGTATTTTGAGACCTTTGCGGCGTATGCCAGGGATTTCGTGGCCGAAAAATACCGGGACGGATTTCTGGAATTTATCGATCCGGAATCGATCCGGCAGGGACTTGAGAAGGAATCGGTCATTACGTACCGGTATCTGGTGAGACAGGGGGAAAAGGAATCCTACGAGATGCTGCGGATGGCAGGTGTGCGCGCAAAGGAAGACCGGGAGGATCAGATGATCCATGCGGTGGGTGTCGGCTTTACGGATGTGGACAGCGAGACCCGGGAAGCCTTGAGCCGGAGCCAGGCCCTTTCGGATGCCCTGACGGCGGCAGAGGAAGCCAGCAAGGCAAAAACCGCGTTCCTGTCCAACATGAGCCATGAGATCCGGACTCCCATGAACGCCATCATCGGTCTGGACAATGTGGCGCTCAACGATCCCACCCTTTCCACGCAGACCAGAAGTTATCTGGAAAAGATCGACAGCTCCGCCCAGCATCTGCTGGCGCTGATCAATGACATTCTGGACATGTCCCGGATCGAATCGGGAAGGCTGACGCTGAAGAACGAAGAATTTTCCATTCAGAAGCTGATCGAACAGATCAATACCCTGATCAGCGGGCAGTGCAGCGAGAAGGGGCTGGAATTCAACTGCTATATCAACGGACAGATCGATGATTACTATATCGGCGATAATATGAAGCTGCGGCAGGTCCTGGTCAACATCCTGAGCAATGCGGTGAAATTCAACAAAGAAGGGGGAAGCGTGGATTTCACGGTGGAAAGGACCGCCTCGTACGATGGAAAGTCCACGCTCCGGTTTACCATTCGTGATACCGGCATCGGCATGAGCCCGGAGTACCTGCCCAGGCTTTTTGAAGCCTTCAGTCAGGAGGATTCCTCCTCCACGAGCAAATACGGAAGCTCCGGCCTGGGCATGGCCATCACAAAAAACATCGTGGAGATGATGAACGGCAGCATCGATGTGGAGAGCGAAAAGGGAAAAGGAACCACCTTCCGGGTCAGCGTGACGCTGATGGAAGCGAACCACGGAGAGACGGAAGAGAGCACGAAGGAGATGCAGCCGGGGGATATGAGCGTTCTGGTGGTCGACGATGATCCCATCGCCTGCGAGCATGCCCGGCTGGTTCTGGAAAAGGTGGGGATCGCCTGCGAGCATGCCCTTTCCGGAGCGGAAGCCCTGGAGATGGTGAAGGTGCGGCATGCAAGACGGGAGCCCTACAATCTGATTCTGGTGGACTGGAAAATGCCGGAGATGGACGGGGTGGAGACGACCCGCCGGATCCGGACGATCACGGGCAACGAATCCGCCATCATTATTCTGACAGCCTATAAATGGGATGATGTGCAGGAAGAGGCGCTGGTTGCCGGAGTGGACAGCTTTATCTCCAAGCCGCTGTTTGCCTCCAACGTGATGGAAGAGTTTTACAACGCGATGAAGCGGAAGAATGTCATGGTTTCTCTCCAGGAAAAGAAGGCGGATCTGACAGGCCGCCGGATTCTGCTGGCGGAGGATGTGGCCGTCAATGCGGAGATCATGATGATGGTTCTGCAGATGAGGGAGATGACCGCAGACCACGCGGAGAACGGAAAAATCGCGCTGGAGAAATTCCGGGAAAGCCCGGAAGGGTATTACGATGCGATCCTGATGGACATGCGTATGCCGGAGATGGATGGCCTGACGGCCACCATGGAGATTCGGGCTCTTCCCCGGAAGGATGCCGCCGAGATCCCCATCATCGCGCTGACGGCCAATGCCTTTGACGAGGATGTGCAGCGAAGTCTGCAGGCCGGGCTGAATGCTCATCTGAGCAAGCCGGTGGAACCGGATGTGTTGTATGAAACGCTCGAAAGCCTGATCTGGGCGAGAGAAAACGGAAAGCAATAAGACAGAAGAGGGGCAGGAGCCCCGGCCCGGAACAGCGGGTCGGGATTCCTGCCCCTCTTTTTGATTGCTTTGGGGTTCTATTTTGAAGGCTTCTGCTTCTGTTCCCGGAGAGCTTCCCCGATGAGCATATCCATCAGGTCATCATACAGATGTTCTTCTTCAGAAGACATGCCTTCGCTTTTATAGGCCTGGTCCGCCAGGTCTTCGATCAGCTTCCGCAGACTGTTCTCACTGGGGTCTTTCATTGGTCCTCGTCCCTCCTGTACCACAGACACATCATGGTAATGTCATCAAACTGGTCGGTTCCTTCGGAAAAATCATCGATCTCCCGGCGCAGACGGTGGAGCAGCTCCTCCGGCGGAGCGTCGGGGTCCCGGTTCAGGGTTTCCAGCATGCGGTCCGTACCGAACATCTGTTCTTTTGTATTGACGGCTTCGGGAACTCCGTCCGTGTACACGAAGATACGGTCTCCGGGATAAAGCTGGAATTCATGTTCTTTATAAGGGATTCCCTCCATCAGGGCTACCGCCGGGCTGTGCCGGTAGGTGACCAGCTGGAAGGGCTCGTTTTTGCGTGCGAGGGCAGGATGTTCGTGCCCTGCGTTGGCCGCGATCCCTTTTCCGGTGGAAAGCTCGATGACAGCCAGCCATACGGTGACGAAAAAGCCGGTCCGGTTCCCGTCGCAAAGCTGGCGGTTCACATTGTAAAGCGTTTCCTTCGGGCTGTCGCCGTTTCGGAGATGGCTCTGGATCAGAGCCTTTGCGATCATCATGAAAAGAGAAGCCGGGACGCCTTTTCCGGAGACATCCGCCATCACAAGGGCAAGATGATCCTCATCCACCATGAAATAATCGTAAAAGTCACCGCCCACCTCTTTGGCCGGATCCATGGTGGCATACAGGTCAATGCCTGCAGACTTCGGAAATTCCGGATGGGAAGGGGGCAGCGTCTGTTCCTGGATATCGGCGGCCATATGAAGCTCCACTTCGATCCGTTCATTTTCGGCGGTTACCGTCTCGATCCGTTTGACATGATCGTCCATTTCCTCCGTCAGACCGATGAAATCCCGCGCCAGCTGACCGATCTCGTTATGACGGATCGTGGTGCCGGTATGGCCGGCGAGGGCTTTTTCCAGGGTGGTGCGGACCTCGCTGCTTTTTTTGTTTTCCGTGAAATTCCGGATGCTCGCGAGCACTTTTTCAAGGGGCCGGATGACATAGAGGAACAAAAACAGCATGATAAGGTGCAGCAGAAGCAGCTGGTAGAGAAGGGCGATGCCCGTCCCGTCCCGGGCGCGTTCATTCACCTCGGCGTTCATTTCCTTGATATTGAAGGAGGTGCCGATCAGCACGGCCTGGTTTCCGATCCAGCCCAGAAAGGCATATCCGTCCACATAGTTGCCGCTCTGATCCAGGGTCGGGAGCCTGCGGGCTCCGGGATTCTGCAGCCGGGCACTTTCCACCGCGTTCCGCATGGCCTTCTGCAGATCCGGTTTGTCCGTCGCGGAGGCAACCTTGCCAAGAGGATAGACCTCTCCGTATCCGGTCCCGCGTACGGCACCCTTCCCGGCACCGCTGAACAGATAAAACTGCGATTCATAGGGGTGGGCGCCTGCGTCCGTATCGGTCACGACGCAATACAGAAAATCGACCAGATAGCTCTGTTTGATCCCGTCGATCCGGTCGATCAGCCAGGAATACAGGATCTCCGCGCTCAGCTTCTGATCCTCCGGGGCCAGAGCCTGCAGATCGGAGACAGTGGCATACCGCAGCTGGAGATCCGGGTAGCGTTCGCTGAGAATACGGCATTTCTCCTCCGTGAGGCTTCCTTTTCCAAAGCCGGAAGAATAATCGATCTCGAGGGTGTCGGCATGTTCATACCAGTATCGAAGCAGCCATTGATACGAAGAATATTCTCTGACCGTTTCGATCGTGTCATCGGTGACCCGTTCCACCAGATCCTGGATATCCTGCATTTCATCCCGCTGGGCGATCCGATACTGGGAGGAATAGATGACGATCCCTGCAATGATCATTCCGATGACGAGGATAAAATAAACCTGGGTAAGGAGTCCGGTCCTGCGTTTCTTTTTTGCCTTTTGTTTTTTCGTGCCGGGGATTTGCTTGCTCATGTTCGTTCTGCCTGTGAAAGTGGGATTGAAAGCTTAAAAATCGAGCCGTATCCGGAAAACCGGTTTATCGGTTTTCGCAGAGAGGCAGAGGAAAGACTCTTCCAGCCGGTAAGCAAGCTCCAGCCGGTCTCCGAGCCGCGCTTCGCCCCGGTATTCGGTCTGAATCTCCCGGACCGGTTTTTCGCGGACCGTTTCCGGAAGAAGGTCTGTCACCATGTCGAAATAGCGGATGTTGCTCATATGACCGTTCAGATCCAGATAACTGAAGGGAACGGTGAAGGAAGAGGTCCTGTCCATGTCCACAGGCCGTATCCTGCGGGGAAGGGGAAGGGGATCCTCTTCCGGACAGGCTTCGATCCGAATCCCATGGTCCTCCGGGAAGACCATGCTCCGGCTCTCCCTGTCCATAAGGCACCAGAGAGCGGAGGCCTCCATGATCGTTTCACCATGGGAGTCCACAAAGCGGGAGCAGCGGGGAAAAAAGACATGCATGGTTTTTCCGGGCCAGTCCAGGTGAAGCAGCTGTTCGCCATATTCCGGCATCCGGAGGATCTTTACCTGCTGCTGGGTGACGATCCACAAAAGTCCTTTGTCCAGGGTCTTGTCTCTCCCGGCTCCGAGAAGGGTGGTGTGGGCGATGGCGGCCTCCTGCAGCCAGGTAAAGAGAGCGGAGAGCCGCAGTCTGCGGTATGCATCCACGTCCGTGGAGCGTACGCTGATCTCATTTCGGTAGATATTCATGGGGCGGTCACCTCAGCCTTTTTTCGATGGCCGTGACCACATCCCCGAAGGTGAAAAGCCGGGTCCACTGGCGGTTCGGGATCTTCACGCCGAACCGTGCTTCCAGACGGCAGATGATCAGGGTAAAGCCCATGGAATCAATGGCTGTGTCTGTATTGATAACCGTGTCTTCTTCGATGGGAGTGCCTTCCATCTCCGGGACACATTCATAGATCACTTCTCTGCAGATTTCCGCGATTTTATCTTGGGTCATCATTTTCTCCTCTCTGTACGGCTATTTCCGACAGTTCCCACCGCCGGATCTTTCCGGTGGCAGTGCGGGGGATCTCCGAATCGGTAAAAAGGATCTCTTTCAGCTGCTGGCTCCGGGGATACTGGGCCATGACAGGCCGGAGGGCGAGAAGAATCCGGCTTTTTTCGTCCGGGTCGCCCCGATAGACCAGAGCCGGCGCCTGGTCCTTTTCGATCACGGCCAGCTCAAAATAATTCAGTGCCTTCATGATCCTGGATTCATACTCCGGCAGGTAGATCTTGGTTCCGTCCGGAAAGACCAGGATCTCTTTTTTCCGTCCGGACAGGTGAAGCCTGCCGTCCGAATCGAGATAGCCCAGATCGCCGGAGTGAAGGACACCGTCCTGCAGGACCTCCGCCGTCTCCTCCGGAAGACGGTAATAGCCTTCCATCATGCAGGTCGGGGCCTGGATCAGGATCTCTCCGTCCGGAGCGATGGTTATGGCGTCATCCGGGCAGATTTCCATGGCGTACGGGTCGCCGGACACACTGATGGCGACGCCGGAGCTGGTTTCGGTGAGCCCGTATCCGAAGCTTACATGGATGCCCCGGGCTTCCACGGCGCGCAGAAGCTCCGCAGGGCAGTCTCCGGCCCCGACCAGAACGAGCTTCAGCTCCCGGTTCAGGACGCTCTGCCTGGTCAGAAACTGCAGCAGCATGGGAACCGCGCTCAGGGCTGTCGGCCGGTAATAGAAGGGATCGTCATGATAATGCCGCGGGCCCCTTCCCAGAGCAACCTCGGCGCCGCAGGCGAGACCCCACAGCAGGGCGCATACAAAGCCGAACACATGATGCAGGGGCAGCATGCATAACAGCCGGTCCGTTGTCTTCAGGGGCAGCATGCTGCTCCCGTTATAGGCGCTGGACATCAGGGAACGGTCGGTCAGGACGACGGCTTTGCTTTGCCGGGTGGTCCCGGAGGTGAAGAAAAGGATTTTTCCCTCCTGTTTTTCGGAAAGTCCCGGGGTGAGGAAGGGAGTCAGTGCACTTACGATCTCCGGCTCGCCCCAGAGGATATCGATATCGGATACCTGGATCTGTTCCTGCAGAAGCTCGTCGGATGCCGTCTCGTCCAGCATGACGGTCTGCATTCCCGCCACTACAGAGGCAAAGACGGTCAGGATACAATCCAGACTTCCATCGCAGAGAATACCGAGACAGGTCCGCTCAGTATCCTTCCAGTAACCGGCGCGGGAAAGTACCTCGTCATAGAGCTGTCCATAGGTCATGGAACGCAGATCTCCGGCACCTGCTTCATAGAGAAACGCAGTATGCTCCGGACAGG
>CAMOUV010000007.1 GCA_946626695.1 uncultured Blautia sp. | reverse complement strand
GCGGTGGGAGCCCTGGCCACCATCGATCTGAAAAAGGAGGAGCCCGGTATTTGCTCTCTGGCGGAGGCATGGGGAATTCCTCTCCGTACTTACACAGCCGAAGAGCTTCGGTCGGCAGAGGGAGCATTTTCTTCCTCGGAGTTTGTACAGCAGGTGACGGGCGTGGACAACGTGTGTGAGCGGAGCGCGTTTCTGGCTTCGGACGGCGGGGAATTTCTTCTGCGCAAGCAGTGCCGGGAAGGAATCACGGTGGCTCTGTGTCAGGCATCATGGAGGTGCTGTTTTGAGTAAGGTGTATGTGGTGGGCATCGGCCCCGGCAAGCCGGAAGGAATGACCTGGGAGGCCGCTCTTGCCCTTGAAGACAGCGATATCATCATCGGATATCCGGTGTATATCGATTTTGTACAGCCCTTGTATCCGGGTAAGATTTACTGGAGCACGCCCATGCGCCAGGAGGTACGCCGGTGCCGGATGGCTCTGGCTGCAGCGGACGGCGGAAAGACCGTATCCATGGTATGCAGCGGCGATGCTGGTGTGTATGGAATGGCAGGCCTTCTCTATGAACTGTCCGGGGAATATCCCGGCGCGGAGATCACCGTGATCCCCGGCGTGACGGCGGCCTTAAGCGGAGCGGCCCTTCTGGGAGCGCCCTTGGGCCACGACTTCTGCGTGATCAGCCTGAGCGACCTGCTGACGCCCTGGGCCCTGATCCGCAAACGCCTTCTGATGGCTGCCCAGGGGGATTTTGTCATCTGTATCTATAATCCGGCCAGCCGCAAAAGGCAGGATCATCTGCAGAAGGCCTGCGACGTGCTTCTTACCTGTCTGTCTCCGGAAACCGTGTGCGGGATCACGGAGAACATCGGACGGGAGGGAGAGACGATGGAGGTGCTTTCTCTGTCCGATTTGCGGGACCGGAAGGTGAATATGTTCACAACGGTCTTTATCGGAAATTCGGCTACGAGGATCGTGGATGGCAGGATGGTCACGCCCAGGGGATATCTGGACAAGATGGACCGGGAAGAGGATTCGAAAAGGAGAGACTGAAAATGGCAGAGGTGATGTTGTTTGCCGGGACCACGGAAGGGTATGAGCTGGAACAGTTTCTGATCCGGCATAACGTAAACGTCTGTCTCTGTGTGGCTACGGAGTACGGGACGACATTGGCCCGCCGCGGTGAATCCGTGCAGATCCGGCAGGGGCGGCTGACGGCGGAAGAGATGACTGCTCTTATGAAAGAGGAGGATCCGGTTCTGGTGATCGATGCAACCCATCCCTATGCGCAAGAGGTGACGAAAAATATCCGGATTGCTGCGCAAAACTGCGGAAAAGAATCTGTTCGGGTCATTCGGGAAACAAGAGATTCCGTTTTGGGGGAACAAGGCACGGATTTGTCCGGACGTGAGCCGGACAGGGTGTATGTAAAAAGCACAAGAGAAGCGGCACTGTATCTGAAGGACACCACCGGGAATGTCCTTGTGACGACCGGGAGTAAGGAACTGCAGGAATATACATTGATCCCGGACTATGCAAAACGGCTGTATGTACGGGTGATTCCGTCCGTGGACGGGATCCGCCGGTGCAATGAGCTGGGGTTTTCGGGAAAGCATGTGATGGCCATGCAGGGGCCGTTTTCGGAAGAGATGAACGAAGTTCTTCTGACCGAGCTGTCCTGCCGGTATCTGGTAACCAAGGACAGCGGGGATGCCGGCGGTTTTTACGACAAGCTGAACGCCGCACAGAGATGCGGGGTGACGACGGTTGTGATCGGGCGTCCGGCTATGGAAGAAGGGCTCACAACGATGGAATGCAGGAAGCTTCTGACCGAGCGCCTTCAGCTGAAAAGTACGCCAAGGATCTCTGTGATCGGTGCAGGTATGGGTATGGCCGCAACCATGACAGAGGATGCGCTGCATGAGATATGGCAGGCGGAACTGGTGATCGGGTCGAAGAGACTGACCGATTCTGTTTCGGATCCCCGTATCCATACAGTGTACAATGAATACGACAGTGAAAAAATAGCAGCTTATATACAGAAACATCCGGAATATGAGACGATTGCAATCCTCCTTTCCGGCGACGTGGGGTTCTACAGCGGAGCCAGAAAGCTGCTTTCTCTGCTTCCGGAAAACACCCGGGTGATCCCGGGCATCTCCACGGTACAGTATCTGATGGCCCGGCTCCGGTTATCCTGGGATGACGCGGTTCTTTGCAGCATCCACGGACGGGCAACGGATCTGGTGGGTCTGATCGACCGGAATCAAAAGGTGTTTGCCCTGCTCTCCGGAGCCGGGGATATCCGGCTTCTTGCGGATAAGCTGCTGGAATACGGGATGGATTCGGTGATGCTGCATGTGGGCGAAAACCTTTCCTCCCCGGAGGAGCGGATCTGCTGCGGAAGCCCCGCGGACATGGCCCAATACGAGGGCGGAAAGCTCTGCGCTTTGTGCGCCGTAAACACGGATGCAAAACCGGAAGAACGCTTTTACGGACTGCCGGACGATGCTTTCATCCGTGGAAAGGTCCCCATGACCAAAAGCGAAGTCCGTTCGGTCTGCCTTTCCAAGCTGCGTCTCCGAAAAGACTCGGTCTGCTATGATATCGGAGCCGGCACGGGTTCCGTCTCGGTTGAGATGGCCAGGCTGGCCGTGGACGGCATAGTGTATTCTGTCGAGAAAAAGGAGGAGGCTGTACAGCTTCTCCGGGAAAACAAAAAAAGATTCCGTACCGACAACCTGGAGATCATTTCCGGGGAAGCACCGGATGCGCTGGAAAGCCTGCCGGCACCTTCCCACGCCTTTATCGGCGGATCCTCCGGCAGCCTGAGTGGGATCATCGAGCTTCTCCTGCAGAAGAATCCGGAGATCCGGATCGTGATTACCTGCATTACACTGGAGACCCTTGCGGAATGCATGCAGATTCTGAAGAAAAAGGATTTTCAGAACACGGAGATCGTGCAGGTGGGCGTGACGAAGGCCAGAGAAGCCGGAAATTATCATCTGATGCAGAGCGAAAATCCGGTCTGGATCATCAGCCTTTCCGGCAGAGAAAGTACCGGAGCGGAGGAAGAGGTCCGGTCCGGAGCAGGAGCATAACCATGACAATTTCAGTAAAACTTCCCCGCATCATGATCGCGGCCGTCGGCAGCGGATGCGGGAAGACCACGGTGACCTGCGGACTGCTGCAGATCCTGAAAAAAAGAATGCCCCGGGTCCGTGCCTTTAAGTGCGGACCGGATTATATTGACCCGCTGTTTCACTCCAGAGTGCTCGGCCTGCCGTCCCGAAATCTGGACAGCTTTCTCTGCCCGGAGGACACGGTCCGCTATCTGCTGGGAGCCGACGCTTCCGGGACAGACCTGGCCGTGCTCGAAGGCGTGATGGGCTTTTACGACGGACTGGGCGGTGTACGGACCGAAGCGGGCAGCTACGATCTGGCAAGGATCACGGATACGCCGGTGATCCTGGTGACGGACTGCAAAGGAATGAGCCTGTCGGCTGCGGCGGTCATCCGGGGATTTTCGGAATTCCGCCGGGACAGTCACATCTGCGGCGTGATCCTGAACCGGGTTTCGCCCGGACTGTATCCTGCCTTGAAAAAGCAGATTGAAGAGGAGACCGGGATCCCGGTGGTCGGATATGTCCCAAAGCTGACCGACTGTATTCTGGAGAGCCGGCATCTGGGACTGGTTCTTCCGGATGAGATCGCGGCACTCCGGGAGAAGATGGAAAAGCTCGCCGCTGTGCTGGAGGAAACGCTGGAGGTGGAACAGATCCTGTCGCTGGCGGAAAAGGCACCGGATCTGGTCTGCCCGGAAGAGGATCCCGCCTGCCGGTATCACACGGAACGGCCGGTGCGGATCGGACTGGCCAGGGACGAAGCCTTCTGCTTCATCTACGAGGACAACCTTCGTCTTCTGCGGAAAATGGGGGCCGAGATTCTTCCTTTTTCTCCGCTTCGGGATTCTGCTCTGCCTGATAATCTGGACGGGCTGCTGCTGTACGGAGGATATCCGGAGCTGTATGCGGAAAGGCTTTCCCAAAACCGCAGCCTGCTCGCCGAAATCCGGCGGAAGATCAACGAGGGAATGCCCTGCATGGCAGAATGCGGAGGCTTTATGATCCTGCACGAAGAGATGGAGGACCTGGAAGGGAAAAGTTATCCCATGGCCGGTATACTGCCGGGAAAGGTGCGGTATACGGGGAAGCTGCAGCGGTTCGGCTACATGACCCTGGAGCATAACGCTGACCGGATCCCCGCCCATGAGTTTCATTATTACGAGTCGGATGATCCCGGAACCGCCTGCAGAGCGGTGAAGCCGGTGTCCGGGCGAAGCTGGAACTGCATGCATACAGAAGGAGGCCTGCTGGCCGGTTTTCCGCATCTGTTTTATTACGGCGCTCCGGTGACGGCGGAGAGGTTTCTGCAGAAGGCGTGCCTCTATGGAGGGAAAGCGGAATGATGCAGGGTATGTACAGGATACTGGCATTGCTGATCGGTTTTCTGTTGGATCAGATATTCGGGGATCCCGAAAGGATTCCGCATCCCGTGGTGTTGATCGGCCGTCTGATCGCCGCTCTCGAGAAGAAAATCCGCCCCCGTCTGTCCGGAGACAAAAGAAGCCTGCTCCTGGGCGGAGTGTTGGAGGTCTTTCTGACGCTTCTGGTGGTTTTCGGCCTCTCCTTCGGCGTGCTGCGACTGACCTGGCATTTCTGCCCTCCGGCCGGTTTTGTACTGGAATGTCTGTGCTGCGGGCATCTTCTGGCAGCCCGGTCGCTGAAAAGGGAGAGCATGCGGGTGTATACGGCACTGAAGGAGGAAGGGCTGGATGCAGGCCGTGCCTCCGTCGCCCGGATCGTAGGGAGGGACACCCAGAAGCTCACCGAGGAGGGTGTGCTGAAGGCAGCGGTGGAGACCGTGGCGGAGAACACCTCCGACGGCGTGACGGCACCCTTGTTCTGGATGGCCCTCGGGGGCGCGCCCTTGATGTTTTTTTACAAAGCCGTCAATACCATGGACTCCATGCTGGGATATAAAAACGAAAAATACCGGTATTTCGGCCGGTGTGCCGCGAAGCTGGATGATGTGGTCAATTTACTCCCGGCCCGGATCACCGGGCTTATGATGGTTCTGGCTGCCTTTATTCTGGGGATGAACGGAAAAAACGCCTGGCGTATCTTCCGGAGGGACCGTTACAAGCATGCCAGCCCCAATTCGGCCCAGACGGAATCCGCCATGGCCGGCGCGCTGGAGCTTGAGCTTGCCGGGGATGCCTCGTATTTTGGTGAGGTGCACCATAAACCCACCATCGGGGATCCGATCCGGCGCATCGAGGCGGAGGATATCAAAAGGGCCAATCGGCTGATGCTCGCGGCATCAATCTTGTGTCTGCTTCTGTTTTGCATTCTCCTGTTACTATGGGATCTGAGGTGATCATTTGAAAGAAAATCACGGAGGAAATGTTTTTCTCCATCCGGACTGTCTGGATTTCTCGGCGAATCTGCATCCCCTGGGGATGCCGGAAACCGTGCGGCAGGCGATCCGGGAGGCGGCTTCCTGTGCGGAATTCTATCCGGATCCGGAATGCAGCGAGCTTCGGAGCGTTCTCGCGGAGAAGGAGGGAGTGCTTCCGGAACAGGTGATCTGCGGAAACGGTGCCGCCGACCTGATCTTTCTTCTGTGCAGGGCACTCATGCCTTCCAAGACTCTGCTGCCGGTGCCTTCTTTCTCGGAGTACGAGAAGGCGCTGCAAAGTGTGGGCTGCCGGATCTCACGGCATGTCCTGCAAAGCGAAGAGGATTTTCTGCCGGACAGCACTCTGCCGGAACGGATCCGGAGGGAGAAGCCGGACCTCGTTTTTCTGTGTAATCCCAACAATCCCACGGGAAAGCTGTGGCCCGCCGGGCTGGTGGAGGAGATCCTTGCAATCTGCCGTGTAAGCGGAACGTTTATGGCGGTGGATGAGTGCTTTATGGATTTTGTGGATCCCGGACAGGCTTTCTCGCTGGTTTCCCGGATCAAGAAGGAGCGGAACCTGTTCGTCCTCAAGGCCTTTACGAAAAATTACGGCATGGCCGGGGTACGCCTGGGGTATGGCATCTGCGGGGATCCGGGTGTCCTGGAGAGAATGCGGGAGCAGTCCCAGGCCTGGAATGTTTCCCTGATCGCCCAGAAAGCAGGGATAGCGGCCCTGCAGGATCCCGGACATATCCGGAAAGGCAGGGAGATTATTGAAAAAGAGCGAACGATTCTGACGGATACCCTGCGGTCCTTCGGAATGACCGTCTGTGATTCGCAGGCGAATTTTCTTTTGTTCCGGATCAGTCCCGGTCTGCAGAAAAAAATGCAGGAGCAGCATACCAGCCTGTTTGCGGAGCTGCTGAAGAAAAAGATCCTGATCCGGGACTGCGGCAATTTCAGCGGTCTGGAGGAGGGGCATTACCGGATCGCGGTAAAAACCCGCGAAGAGAATCAGCGCCTCATCAGAGCGATGGAGGAAATTCTTGCGGAAGAACGGGCAGAACCTGCAGAAAGCAGGCTGCCTTGATGACCTGATTGAAGGGTCATGGAGTGGAAAGGATGGGAAAAGCAGAATGGCAAAACCGATCATGATACAGGGAACCATGTCCGGCGTGGGAAAAAGTCTGCTTGCGGCGGGGCTGTGCCGGATTTTCAGCCAGGACGGGTATCGTACCGCTCCCTTCAAATCCCAGAATATGGCCCTCAATTCCTTTGTGACCTCCGAAGGGCTGGAGATGGGGCGGGCCCAGGTGATGCAGGCGGAGGCCGCAGGCATCGAACCCTCGGTCCGCATGAACCCGATCCTTCTGAAGCCGGTGAACGACCGGGGAAGCCAGGTGATCGTGAACGGAGAAGTCCGCTCCACCATGGAGGCGAGAGAGTACTTCCGCTGCAAGAAGAGCCTGATCCCGGAGATCATGGAGGCGTACAACAGTCTCGATCGGGACTATCAGGTGATCGTGCTGGAAGGGGCCGGAAGTCCGGCGGAGATCAATCTGAAACAGGATGACATCGTCAATATGGGAATGGCCAGGCTTGCCCGGTCTCCGGTGCTTCTGGCCGGAGATATCGACCGGGGAGGCGTGTTTGCCCAGCTGATCGGTACCGTTCTTCTGCTGGAGCCGGAGGAGCAGGCCATGGTGAAGGGTCTGATTGTCAACAAGTTCCGGGGGGACAAGACGATCCTGGATCCGGGTATCCGGATGCTGGCGGAGAAATGCGGGATTCCCGTGATCGGGGTGGTACCTTATATGGATCTCCGGCTGGAGGATGAAGACAGTCTGTCGGACCGGTTGGACAAAGGCAGACAGAAGGACCTGATCGACATCGCGGTGATCCGTTTCCCGCGGATCTCCAATTATACCGATCTTAATCCGCTGGAGCAGTATGAAGGCGTATCGGTCCGCTATGTCACATCCCCCGCAGAGCTTGGAAGTCCGGATCTGATCCTGCTTCCGGGTACGAAAAGCACCATCGGCGATCTGCTCTGGATGCGGCAGAACGGGCTGGAAACTCTGATCCGGAAGGCAGCCGCAGCCGGATGCCTGGTCATGGGGATCTGCGGCGGCTATCAGATGCTGGGCCGGTGGATCCGGGATCCGGAGGGCACGGAGGCAGAGAAAGGCGCCCGGATCCGTGGGCTGGAACTGCTGCCGGTCACGACCGTTTTTGAAAAGGAAAAGACCCGGAGGCAGGTGCAGGGCTGGTTCAACGGGCTGTCGGGAAGCTTTGCCGGCCTGTCCGGAGCCGGCATCTGCGGCTACGAGATTCATATGGGAAGAACTGTTCCGGAAGACGGGGACGCCCCGGCTCTTTCTCTGCGGAGGATGGCAGAATGTGAGAAACAGCCCGGGACGGAGTATCCGGACGGATGCTGCCGGGACAATGTGCTGGGAACCTACGTGCACGGGGTCTTTGATCAGAAAAGCAGTTCCGAAGCCCTGATCCGGCTTCTGTATCAGAGAAAGGGACTGGAGTACGGCGGAGCTGCCGCCATGGATTACAGAGCCTATAAAGAAACCCAGTATGACCTTCTGGCGGAGACCCTCCGAAGGCATCTGGATATGGAACGGGTATACCGGATCCTGGAACAGGGGCTATGAAACAGATCCTGTTCGGGGCCGGACAACCTGCAGCAGGGAGAATGGATACATGAAAGTGGAGCATATCGAACCCAAGGATATCGAAAAACGAAGCTTCGAGATCATCACGGAGGAGCTGGGGGACAGACCACTGGTTCCCGGAACGGAGAAGATCGTCAAGCGCTGCATCCATACCAGCGCGGATTTTGACTATGCCGGGAATCTGTGTTTTTCCGAGAATGTGGTAAATAAGGCGAAGGATGCCCTCCGAAACGGAGCCTGCATCGTGACGGACACCCGGATGGCCATGGCCGGCATCAACAAAAGCGTGCTGTCCAGGTATGGCGGAGAGGTGTACTGCTTTATGGCAGATCCGGATGTGGCGGAGATGGCAGTTAAAAACGGAACCACCCGGGCCGTGGCCAGCATGGACAAGGCGGCGGCTCTTCCGGGAAAGTGTATTTTCGCCATCGGAAACGCGCCTACGGCTCTTTTGCGTCTGAAGGAGCTGATTGAGGAGAAAAAAATCGACCCCGCTCTGGTGATCGGGGTTCCGGTGGGCTTTGTAAACGTGGTCCAGTCCAAGGAGCTGATCATGCAGGCGGGGGTTCCCTATATTGTGGCTAGAGGCAGAAAGGGAGGCAGCAATATCGCTGCCTGCATCTGCAATGCGCTTCTGTACATGCTGGAAGAAGAATAGTCCGTTTACAGAAGAGAAGAGAGAAGACGGAGCCCGGGGATGTAATCCTCCACGGGAACCGAGGTGCAGGAGAGGAGCAGCTTCACCGAATCAGAATGATCGGAAAGAATCTGAAAGCGCAGGCCGCATGCCTGGGCTTTCTTTTGTACTGCTTCGCCGGTCTTCCGGGTGGGGAGAGTGACCGCGAGACTGATTCCGGCAGGCCCGCAAAGAACCGGAACCTCCGGCCCGAATACGATCCGCACCGCGGACAGAAGTTCGTTTCGTTTCTGGGCATAAAGGCGGTTCAGACGCCGGGTCTGGGCTTCCAGATGCCCGTCGCGGATAAAGCGGGCCAGGGCAATCTGCTCCGCCTTGGAGGCCGTCTGGTTGTAGGCTTCCGCTTTTTTCCGGTACCGGCGCAGCAGCTCCTCCGGGAGGATCATGAAGCTGATCCGGATGGAGGGGAGCAGAAGCCGGGAAAAGGATCCCAGATAGACCACATTCCGGGCCTTGGACAGACTGTAGAGGGAGGGTGTCGGCTTTGACTGGAAGACGAACTCGTTCTCATAATCGTCCTCCAGGATCAGGCTGTTCCGGTCCGCCGCATGACGCAGCAGCTCCAGCCGCCGGCTCACCGGCATCACGTCTCCCCAGCGGGTCATATGCGCCGGAGAGACATAGATCACGTCACAGTCCTTGTCCCGGGTGTGGATTTCATACCCGAAATCCCGGAAGATCGTGCTTCCCTGCAGAAAGGAGCCGTCCGGGAAGGAAACCGAGCGGCAGTCGTCGAGGAGCGGGATCAGGATGGACAGAAGATTCTGTACGCCCGCCCCGGCGACGATCTCATCGGGGGTGCAGAGGATGTTCCGTTTTTTCCGGACATACTGAGCCAGGGCTTCACGGAAGTCTTTTTCACCCTGGGGCTCTCCGTAGGAGAGAAGCCGTTCGTTTTCCCGCAGGGCACTTTTGATGTAACGCTGCCACAGATCGAAGCGGAAGCTTTCCCGGTCCACACCGTGGGAGGCAAAATCATACCGTACGGGGGAGGACGGTTCCTCCGCTCCGGAGCCCTCGACGGGATGATCCTGCACCGCAGCGATATCCGTCACATAATACCCGCTCTGGGGACGGGAGATGATAAAGCCCTCCGCCGCCAGCTGCAGGTAGGCGTTTTCCACGGTGGTCCGGCTGCAGCCTGTTTCCGAAGCGCATTTGCGGATCGAAGGCATCCTGCTGCCGGAAGGGAGACGGCCGGAGAGGATCATCTCCTTGTATTCATTGTATAAACCGGTATATAAAAAATCGCTCATAAGAGGTTCCGTCCCTTCGGGCTGCGGCTGTGTCTTTTTCTATGCCAGTTCTTCCCAGCGCGCATACAGCGTTTCCAGTTCTTTTCGGATTGTATCTTTTTCGAGGCTGAGCTCGGTGCATTTTTCGTAGTCGGAGCAGACGTCCGGAAGAGCCATGGTCTCATCGATCTCGGCGTCCCGGGTTTCCAGCTCTTCGATCCGGGCTTCCACCCGTTTCAGCTCGCTTTCCTGGCGCCGGCGGGCTGCCTGTTCTTCCTTTTTCTGCTGCCAGGAGAGCTTGTTCTCCGAGACGGCGGCAGGGGCTGTTTCTTTTTCCACGGCGGGAGCGTACCGCCGGGTCAGTTCTTCCCGTTTTTCCACATAATAGTCGTAATCGCCGATATAGTTGACCAGCGTCCGGTTGGTGAGATCCAGAATCCGGGTAGCTGTCTGATTGATGAAATACCGGTCGTGGGACACATACAGGACGGTCCCTGTATAGCTGTTCAGCGCTTCCTCCAGGATTTCCCGGGAGGCGATGTCCAGATGGTTGGTCGGCTCGTCGAGGATCAGGAAGTTGGCTTCGGACAGCATAAGCCTTGCCAGGGAAACACGGCCCCGCTCGCCGCCGGAAAGGGCGGAGATCAGGTTGAAGACCTCGTCCCCCGTAAAGAGAAAGGCAGCCAGCATGTTGCGGATCTCGGTTTCCGTGAGGTCCGGATAGGAATCGGAGATTTCCTGGAAGAGGGTTTTGTCGTCATGCAGGATCTGCTGTTCCTGATCGTAATATCCGATCTGCACCTTGGCGCCCAGGGTGAAGGAACCGCTGTCGGCCTCCAGCAGGCCGTTCAGGATTTTCAGGATGGTGGTTTTTCCGGTCCCGTTGTTTCCGATCAGGGCGACCCGCTCGCCCCGTTTGATCTCGAAGGAGATGTCCGAGAAAAGCGGCTGGCCTGGAAAGACCTTGGACAGGTCCTCCACGGTGAGAACGTCGTTCCCGCTGACCATCCGCGGCTCCAGCTGGATCCGCATCTGGTTCTGCAGCTCCCTGGGCTTCTCGATCCGGTCGATCTTGTTCAGCATTTTCTCCCGGCTTTCGGCCCGGCGGATGGATTTTTCGCGGTTGAAGGACCGGAGCTTCGTGATCACCGCCTCCTGATGGCGGATCTCCCGCTGCTGATTGAGCCAGGCCTTGTACTGGGCATCCCGGAGAGCCGCTTTTTTCAACGCAAAGGCGGAGTAATTGCCGTTGTAGGCCAGGGCGTTTCCGTTTTCGATCTCGATGACCTTTGTGACCACCTTGTCCAGAAAATACCGGTCGTGGGAGACGATCAGGACCGCGCCGTTGTAGTTCATGAGATAGTTTTCCAGCCAGGCAACACTTTCCATATCCAGATGGTTGGTGGGCTCATCAAGGAGCAGGAGATCCGGAGCGGCAAGAAGGAGCTTGCCCAGGGCGACCCGCGTCTTCTGACCGCCGGAAAGCTTGCCGATGTGCTTGTCCCGGTCCTCGTCGGAGAACCCGAGACCCCGGAGCACGCCCTGGATCTCGCTGCGGACGGCATAGCCGTTTTCCAGCTCAAACCGGGTATTCAGCCGGTTATAGGTTTCCATGAGAGAGGCCAGCTCGTTCTCTGCGGCCGAGTTCATCGCCACCTCCAGCTCCCGGAGCCGGCTTTCCATGTCCAGCAGATACTGCTTGGTGGACAGAAGCTCCTCGTAGATCGTCCGGTCCCCCTGGATGTCCTGGTACTGGGCCAGATAGCCGATGCGGGCGTCCCGGGCCAGAACCACCTGACCGGAATCGGCGGCGGTTTCCTGCATGATAATCCGCAGAAGAGTGGTTTTTCCGGCACCGTTATTGCCGATGAGGGCAGCCTTTTCCCGTTCTTCGATATGAAACGAGATGCCGTTCAAAAGGAGCCTGGCCCCGAATGATTTGCTTATATTCTGACATGACAGAATCATGATGGTTCCTCCTGATTTCGATACGAATTTCTCCGTGCTGCGCACTCACGAAACAGTATACTTTATTTTAGAAAAGAATGCAAATAACGCTTTGAATTGACAAATTCCAAAACAATCTTTATAATACTTACATCTGATCAACAAATAATAACAGACCGGAGGAAGACACAGTGGACGCGAAAGACATTTCTTATGCAGTCATCAAGCGCCTGCCCCGATATCACCGATATCTGCGCGATCTAATGGATGAAGGAGTCGAGAGAATCTCCTCCGGCGAACTGAGCAGACGAATGCATGTTACCGCCTCGCAGATCCGTCAGGACCTGAATCATTTCGGAGGCTTCGGACAGCAGGGCTATGGCTACAATGTGGCCTATCTCTATTCCGAGATCAGCAAGATCCTCGGCCTGGATTCGGACCATCCGATGATCATCCTGGGCGCGGGCAATCTGGGGCATACCCTGGCCAATTACAGCGGCTTCGACATGTGCGGAGGCCGGCTGATCGGCATCTTTGACGTGAATCCCGCGCTGCAGGGCAAGAAGATCCGGGGCGTGGAGATCCGGATGATGAAGGAGCTGCCGGAGTTCCTGCGCAGCCATCGTACGGAGATCGCCGTGCTTACCCTGCCGAGATCCTACGCTGCGGAAGCCACCGCCATTCTGGTGGAGAACGGGATCCGGGCGATCTGGAATTTCGCCCATGTGGATCTGGATGTTCCGGACAACGTGATCGTGGAAAACGTTCATCTCTCGGAAAGTCTGATGACGCTTTCCTACAATCTGACGGAATACCGGAAAAAGCATGAAGAATAGAAAGTCAAAAGTGGACTCAGCCGTTCGCCTGCGGAACCGACCGCGGCGGCGGCTGTTCTTATGAGCAGGAGGTGCGGCTTGAAACGAATCGTTACCGCAGCGGAGATGAAACAGCTGGATAACCACACCATTCACGACATGGGGATGCCTTCCTGTGTCCTGATGGAAAGGGCGGCTCTGGCGATGAAGGAGGAGATCGTCCGGCGGTTTCCCGACGGAGGCCGGGTGCTGTGCGTGTGCGGCACGGGCAACAACGGAGGGGACGGGATCGCGGTCGCAAGGATGCTGCATCTGGCGGGCTATGAGGTCTGTATCCTGGCACCGGGAGCGGAGGAGAAGCGCTCCGCGGAAAACCGTTTCCAGATGCGGATCGCGGAAAACTATGGCGTTCCCTTTGCGGAGGAGGCGGATTTTGACGGCTTTGACGTCATCGTGGATGCCATTTTCGGCATCGGCCTTTCCAGAAGGATCGGAGCACCCTGGGACCGGATCGTCGGGAAGATCAACGAGGCGGATGCCTTTGTGATTGCCTGCGACATTTCTTCCGGGCTCCTTGCGGGGACCGGACAGGTGCCCGGATGTGCCGTGACGGCGGATCTGACGGTCACCTTTGCATTCCCGAAAGCAGGGCAGCTTTTATATCCCGGCAGGGCGTATACCGGCGAACTGGTGACTGCGGACATCGGCATCACCTGTGACCGGGAGGAGTCTTCCGGACTGTTCTGTGTGGACGAGAAGGATCTGGCCGCCCTGACAGCCCGGGTTCCCTGGGGAAACAAGGCGACCTTCGGAAAGATCGGCATCATCGGAGGGGCGCCCGGCATGGCCGGGGCCGTCTGCCTCAGTGCCCTGGGCGCTTTTGCCACGGGCGCCGGCATGGTGAAGATCCAGACCGCGGAGGAGAACCGGGTCCCGCTGCAGACACGTCTCCCGGAGGCGATGATCGAGACGGACCGGTCCGAGACGGCCTGTCGGGCTCTGGCAGACTGGGCAGCCGTGTTTGTGATCGGTCCCGGGCTGGGGCAGAGCCCTGCGGCAGAGGAGACGCTGTGCACGTACCTCCGGATCCTTTCGGAATGCCGCAAGCCGGCTGTGCTGGACGCGGATGCGCTGAATCTTCTCAGCCGGCACGGAGAATGGCAGAAATATATCGGTCGTCATATCGTGATGACGCCCCATCCCGGGGAGATGAGCCGCCTGTGCGGCTGTCCCGTGGAGGAGATCCTGCAGGATCCCCTTTCGAATGCCCGGGAGGAAGCGGCCCGGTGGGGATGCGTCCTCGTACAGAAGGATGCCTGCACCGTGACGGCCGGGCAGGGAAACAGGATGTGGCTGAATCCGTCCGGCAATGACGGAATGGCGACGGCCGGTTCCGGAGATGTCCTGTCCGGGATCACGGCGGGAATGCTTTGCGCCGCCCTCGGCAAAGAACAGACGGATCCGGCGTTTGCGGCAGCCTGCGCGGTCTGGCTGCACGGATGCGGAGGCGATGCAGCCGCAAGAAAGAAGGGGCGGCACGGAATGACAGCACAGGATATTGCAGAAGGAGCAGCAATCAGACTGAGAGACTTATGGAAAGATACAGAAGAATAAAAGCGGAAATCTCACTGGATGCAGTGAAACAGAATTTTGAATCGATGCGGGCCAACATTCATCCGGACACCGGGATCATCGCGGTGATCAAGGCGGACGGGTACGGCCACGGAGCAGTCCCCATCGCAAAGCTGATGGAACCGGAGTCCTATATCTGGGGCTTTGCGGCGGCGACCGCAGAAGAAGCCCTGGAGCTCCGGGAGGCAGGGATCGAAAAACCGGTGCTGATTCTGGGACCGGTTTTTCACGAGTACTATGACGAGCTGGTCCGGAGGAACATCCGGATCCCCGTGATGGATCTGGAGGATGCCAGGGCGTTCGGGGAGGCCGGAATCCGGAATGACTGTCCGGCCGTCGTCCATCTGGCCCTGGACACCGGCATGAGCCGGATCGGATTTGCGGATCAGGAGGAGAGCGTGAAAACCATCCTGCAGATCCGGGACCTTCCCGGAATCCGGATCGAAGGCATGTTTACGCACTTTGCCAGGGCGGACGAGACGGACCGGTCGCCTGCGGATGTGCAGCTGGCACGATATCTTGCCTTTGCAGATAGACTTGAGAAAGCGGGGGTCCGGATCCCCCTGCGGCACTGCTCCAACAGCGCCGGGATCATCCGGATGCCGCAAGCCAATCTGAATGCCGTGCGGGCCGGGATCACCATGTACGGGATCTATCCCTCCGCGGAGGTGGAGAGGGAGCCGGTTTCCCTGGCTCCGGTCATGAAGCTGATCAGCCACGTTTCCTTTGTAAAAACCGTGCCTGCGGGAACCGCCGTAAGCTATGGCGGCACCTGGGTGGCGGAAAGGCCGACATGCCTGGCGACGATTCCGGCCGGCTATGCGGACGGCTATCCGCGGATGCTGTCCGGCAAGGGCTGGGTGCTGATCCACGGACAGAAAGCGCCTATCTGCGGAAGAGTCTGCATGGACCAGTTCATGGTGGATGTGACCGACATTCCGGATGTCAGGAAGGGCGACCGGGTCATCCTGCTCGGGACCGACGGGGAAGAGACGATCACAGCGGATACTCTCGGCGACCTTTCGGGACGTTTTTCCTACGAGCTTGTCTGCGAGATCAGTTCCCGTGTGCCCAGGACATATGTGTACCGCGGCCAGGAGTGCACGGCGGACAGGCTTGACGAAATCCTCCGGGGATGATATCGTTAAAGAAAGTAAGGAGGGTTTATATCGTTTCATGAGTAATGGTGAACTGCCGTTGTGGGGGATCCTGCTGCTGATCCTGCTGGTGATCCTGGACGGCATTTTTTACGGTTTTGCAGCAGCGTTGCAGAACATGAACGACAGCGAGGCGGAAAAACGGGCGGACACCGGCGAGAAAAAGGCGGTCCGTCTGGTCTCTCTGCTCAGTCATCCCGCAAGGTATATCAATGCGATCCCGGTGCTGACCGGGTTTACGGCGGTCTGCCTTGGCTTTTTCGTTGTGCCCTGGGGAGCAGCACGGCTCTCTGCGGAGATCGGCGCCGGACCGGCTTCGGTTATCCTGATCATTCTGACGGTTCTGTTTTTTTCGGCCGTGAGCGTACTGACCTTCCGGCGGATCGGCACCTTTTTCCCGGAGACCTTTGTCTGGAGATTTTCGGATCTGGTATGGGCGGTCTCGGGGATCCTCTTTCCCTTCAGCGTTCTGATCGCCTGGATTTCCCGCCTTCTGGCGGTTCCCTTCGGGGTAGGCTTCAACAAGGTCAAGGACGCGATGACGGAGGAAGAGATCATCAATCTGGTGGATGAGGCCCACGAGCAGGGTGTGATCGAAGAGAACGAAGCGGAGATGATCCAGAATATCATGACCTTCAACGATACGAAGGCCGGTGATATCATGACCCACCGGAAGAACGTGATCGCCTTCGACTCGGAGATCCTCCTCCAGGAGCTGGTGGAGCAGATGCTGGAGGAAGGCAATTCCCGTTATCCGGTTTTCCAGGGAAATATTGACAATATCGTCGGAATCGTTCATTATAAAGATACCCTCAAATTCAATACCAAAAACCCATGGGCCCGTTTCAAGCCTTTGAAGGAGCTGCCCGGACTGATCCGGGAAGCGGCTTTCATTCCCGAGACCCACGGGATCGGAGATCTGTTTCACACCATGCAGCAGGAGAAGCTCCACATGGCGGTGGTGGTGGATGAATACGGTCAGACGGCCGGGATCGTTTCCATGGAGGATATCCTCGAGGAGATCGTGGGCGAGATCCTGGACGAATATGACGAGGATGAAGTGCAGTTCCGCACCCAGAGGGACAATTCCGTGGTGATTGATGCGCTGGCGAATCTGGAGGATGTGGAGGAGGAGCTGGGGATCAGCTTCGGAGACACGTCCTTTGAGACGCTGAACGGAGTGCTCACCTCGATCCTGGGGCATATTCCCACGGAAAAAGATATGGACAAAGAGCTTACAGTGGGCGGGTATCGTTTCCGGATCATCTCACTGGGGAACAAGACCATCGGAAAGGTCCGGGCAAGCCGGATCGAAGATACCCGGGAAGAAGCATAAACAAAAATAAACATGACAGAAAAGGAGAAGCACCGATGTCAGGACATTCAAAATTTGCAAACATCAAACATAAAAAGGAAAAGAACGATGCCAAGAAGGGCAAGATCTTTACCGTGATCGGACGTGAGATCGTCATGGCGGTCAAGGCAGGCGGCCCGGATCCCAACAACAACAGCAAGCTTCGTGACGTGATCGCAAAGGCAAAGGCCAACAACATGCCCAACGATACCATCGACCGCGGGATCAAGAAAGCGGCCGGAGCGGATTCGGCAGACAGCTACGAAAGAGCCGTCTATGAAGGGTACGGCCCGAACGGCGTGGCGATCATCGTGGAGACCCTGACGGATAATAAGAACCGGACCGCCGGAAATGTGCGGAGCGCCTTCACCAAAGGAAACGGAAGCATCGGGACGCCGGGATGCGTGTCCTTCATGTTTGACCAGAAGGGCCAGATCCTGATCGACAAGGAAGAGTGCGAGATGGATGCGGATGAGCTGATGATGGTGGCTCTGGATGCCGGCGCCGAGGATTTCAACGAGGAAGAGGACAGCTTTGAAGTGCTGACCGATCCGGATGACTTCAGCGCGGTGCGCGAGGCTCTGGAGGGTGCGGGCGTGCCCCTGATGGAAGCACAGGTTGCCATGATTCCGCAGACCTATGTGGAGCTGACCGACGAGAAGGCCGTGAAGGACCTGCAGAAAACACTGGATATGCTGGATGAGGACGATGATGTCACCGATGTATGGCATAACTGGGATGAATAATACGAATCAGAGACAAAACAGCAGAGCTGTCGTGTGAGAAGGAATCGGTTCCTTTTGCTCCGCCGTTCACAGGCGGATCGGAGCAAAGGGATGATTCCGGCTGTCATGCGGCAGCTTTTTCTGCGTGAAAGACAGAGTGAGGAGAAGAAGCATGAGATACAGGCGATGGATCGCGCTTGCCGGAGCGGCTGTGCTGACCCTTCTGACAGCCTCCGTGCCCGCGGAGGAACTGACTGCAGGGGACGGGCTGCCGGTACAGGAGGGGGCGGACGGAACAGAGGATGAAACGAGAGCGGAGGAGCTTCTGCAGGACCGGTTTTTGGAGGAGGAGATTCTTTCCTCCCAAGAAACAGAAGCGGCGGAAGAGGCCGTTATTACCGCGGACCCGGTCATTGCGGGCTTTGAGGCGCTTCCGGAGGAAACGCGCAGGATGGGTTTCCCCTCCGGGGAGAAACCGGCGCTCGGCGAACTGCTCGCGAAAATGCCTTCCAGGCTCCGGGCTTACAGGATGGAAAACGGCGTCCGGACGCCTTTTGAACTGGAGGTAACCTGGGAGTGTGTCGGCAGCTACGAGGAGACCCGGCTGTACTATTATCTGTTCCTTCCGGTGTGGGATCAGGAAACGTATCCGCTGGGGGACGGGCTGGATCTGTATTCCGATGTGCCCTGCATCGAGGTCCATCTTCTTCCCGCCGAAGAGGGAGACCGGACGGAGGTCCCGATGGCGGGCGCATCCCAGGCCGAAACCACGATCTTCGAATTCCTGCTGAAGGAGATGGGACTGAATTCCGCCGGTGCCTGCGGGGTGCTGGCCAATCTGTACTGCGAGTCCGGCTTCCGGGCGGATATCGTGGAATACGGCTATACCTGGGAGACCGGAGGCGGCTACGGCCTCTGCCAGTGGACCAACTTCCCCCGGACCAACCCGCTGGGGCGCCGGACGGACCTGGTCAACTTCTGCAGGGATCACGGCTATGATTATAAAACACTGGAAGGGCAGCTCCATTATCTGAACTATGAGCTGAATCTTCCCGGCTACAAAACGGTTCTGCTGGATTATCTCCGTTCGGTGCCGAATACCGCGGAGGGAGCCTATCTGGCAGGATACCGCTGGTGTTATTATTTCGAAGAGCCCTACAATTACAAGCAGGTTTCCATCACAAGAGGAAATCTGGCCCGGGATACCTACTGGCCCCACTGGAAGACCGGCTCGGAATCGGCGGCTCCGGAAGGCATTGTGGATGTGCTTTCCTCCACGGCTCCGAAGAAACTGTATGTCAGAGGCTGGGCCTTTGACCGGGATGCCCTTACACAGGCTCTCACCATCCGGATCTGTATCGGAGGGACAGCCGGAGGAAGCAGTACGGAAACCCACCAGATCACGGCCGGCCTTGCCCGTGAGGATGTGGGAAAAGCTTACGCCGGCGTCGGAAACAATCACGGCTTTGACGCCACGATCGAGACGAAGAAGACCGGAAGACAGAGCGTGTATATCTATGCTTTGAATGCCGGAGCGGGCACGACGGACACGCTGATCGGCTCTGGGATTGTGACGATCCCCTCGGACAGCCTCGCGCCGGTGATGGCCGGGGTCTTCAACAGCAAGTACGGCGGAGATATCCGCTGGACCCGGGTGCAAGGCGCTTCCGGCTATCGCGTCTACTGCCGGCGCGCCGGAGAAGGGACACGGCTTGTGGCGGAGATCACCAATCCCGATACCCTGCAGTGCTATGACACGAAGATCCGGGACGGATGCTGGGGAAGGGTCTATTATTATTCGGTCAAAGCGGTTCTGGACGGAAAAGCAGGTCCGGAAAGCGAGGCGGCGGTTCTGCAGCGGCTGGCTCCGATGAAGATCACGGGAAAATCCAGCCCCAAAATGGGCAGCATCAATGTAAAATGGGCGAGTACGGTCCCGGAGAACAAAGCCTTCGGATATGAGATCCAGTATGCCCTGACCAGGGCGGACCTGTATGCGCAGAAGGGTTCCTTCCGGAAAGTGATCGTGACCGGAAGGAATCAGTATCTGACCACGCTCACCGGACTTTCCAGCGGAAGAAGCTGGCATTTCCGCGTGCGCTGCTATGCCACCTACAAACACAGCGTTACCGGGAAGGTCACAAAGACCTGGAGTCAGTACAGCCCGGCGACCAGCATCACCGTGAAGTGAAGGAAGGAGAGAAAATGCTGCGAAGAACACGCGTAGAGAACGGAGAACTGCAGGGACTGCCAGGATCAAATCCCCGCATCACCGCTTTTAAAGGGATTCCCTTTGCAGCCCCGCCCACAGGCAAAAACCGCTGGAAGGCCCCGCAGCCCTGCGAAAACTGGGAAGGGGTGCGGAATGCTTTTACGTTTGCGCCTATCTCCATGCAGGATACGCCGGGCCTCGGGGATGACGTCTACTGCCGGGACTGGCATGTGGATCCGGAAATCCCGGTCAGTGAGGACTGTCTGTATCTGAATGTATGGACCCCGGCAAAGACTAAAGAAGAAAGACTGCCGGTCCTGGTCTGGATCTACGGAGGCGGATTTCAGTGGGGATACACCGCGGAGATGGAGTTTGACGGAGAAAAACTGGCCGAAAAAGGAATCGTTGTGGTCACGGTGGCCTACAGACTGGGTTGTTTCGGCTTTCTGGCCCACCCGGAGATCACCGCAGAGGCCCCGGAAGCTCCGGGAAATTTCGGACTGCTGGACCAGAAGGCAGCCCTCCACTGGGTTTACCGGAACATCGCCTCTTTCGGAGGAGATCCGGACAGAATCACTCTGGCAGGACAGTCTGCGGGGGGCGGCAGTGTCATGCAGCAGCTGGCCTGCCCGGAGAACGCGCCGCTTCTGAAGGGGGCTGTCGTGCTGAGCGGCATGATCCGTCATCCGGATGAGAATATGGACATTTTTAAACCGCTGGATCTGAAAAGCGCGGAGCAGAAGGGAGCCGAATTCCTCCGTTTTCTGGGAGCGGCTTCTCTGGAGGAGGCCCGCGGTATGAGTTCCCGGGAGCTGCTGGACAAGTATAATGAATTCGCTTTGGACCAGGGCAGGATGTTCCCCATCCGGGACGGCGCTTTCTGCCGGGAGGATCCCATGGAGAGCTTTACCGCTGCAAAAAGCGCGGCCGTTCCGGTTATGGCCGGAAATACTTCGGACGAATTCATCGAGGGCGGACTGAATCTGGTGGAGCATTCGGTGAAGAAAGCCTTCCTGGAAGCGGCGGACAACGGAAAAGCCGAAAAGATGTATTATTATCGGTTTGATCCGGATATGCCCGGTTGGGACAAGCCCGGCACCTTCCACTCCTCGGATCTCTGGTTCTTCTTCGATACCCTCGGAAAATGCTGGAGACCCTTTGCGGGACGTCATTTTGACCTGGCCCGCCAGATGAGCGATTACTTTGTCAATTTTGTAAAGAACCAGGATCCCAACGGGGAAGGGAGCGACGGAAGGATGCTTCCCCCGTGGACGCCGTACCGGGCAGAGGAGCGCGCGGAGATGGAGTTCCTCGGCTGCGGAGCGGTGCCCGGACGGGAAGGCGGGATCCGTCTCGCGGACACGGGAAGAAAACAGGCGGTCAATCCCTATCTGCCTTCCTGGGAATATATCCCCGACGGAGAACCTTATGTTTTCGGGGACCGGATCTATGTGTATGGTTCGCACGACCGGTATGACGGGGAGACCTTCTGCCTGGGAGACTATGTCTGCTGGTCTGCGCCCCTTGATGATCTCGGAAACTGGAAATATGAGGGCGTGATTTTTCCGAAGACCGATGATCCGCTGAATCCGGACGGGCATATGTGCCTGTATGCCCCGGATGTGACCCAGGGGCCGGACGGTAGATATTATCTGTACTATGTGCTGGACAAGGTAAGCGTGGTGTCGGTGGCCGTCTGTGATACGCCGGCCGGGCGGTACCGTTTCCTTGGGTATGTGCATTATCCGGACGGGACAAGGCTTGGCGAAAAGGAAGGGGACGAACCCCAGTTCGACCCCGGTGTCCTGACGGAAGGGGATGAGACCTATCTGTACACAGGCTTCTGTCCGGGCGGAGACCGGTCCCGTCACGGCGCCATGATGACGGTGCTGGAACCGGATATGCTGACCATCCGAAGGGCTCCCTGCTTTGTGGCTCCCGGATGCTGCTACAGTTCGGGAACGGAATTTGAAGGGCATGCCTTCTTTGAAGCGCCCTCCATCCGGAAATGGAAGGATCTGTATTACTTTATCTATTCGTCGGAAGTGATGCATGAGCTCTGCTATGCGGTGGGAGAGAGACCGGACGGTCCCTTCCGCTACGGAGGCGTGATCATCAGCAACTGTGATCTGCATATCGACAGCTATAAAGATCCGGATGTATCCACAGCCTACGGGGCAAACAATCACGGCAGCTTCGTACAGATCGGGAAAGACTGGTATATTTTCTATCACCGGCATACCAACGATACCTGGTATTCCCGCCAGGGCTGCGCGGAAAAGCTGGAGATCAGCCCGGAGGGGAAAATCCGCCAGGCGGAGATGACCTCCTGCGGCCTGAACGGAGAACCCCTCTGCGATCAGGGGGAATATCCTTCGTATATTGTCTGCAATCTGATGGACGAAAAGCATTTTGGCGACAGAAAGGCCGTCTATGTGGAAGAAGGCGCGCCTACCGTCGTGCAGGAGGGGGGAGACGATGACCGTGTGAACGGATATATCACCCACATCCGGGACGGTGTGACCGCCGGCTTCAAGTATTTTACCATGGAGAAAGCGTCGGGGCTCCGCGTCTGGACCAAGGGATACTATCACGGGAAAATCGAGATCCGTACAGAGTGGAACGGTCCGGTCATCGGTGTCATCGAAGGAGACGGAAGCAATATCTGGACCGCCCACAGCTGCGGCTTTGAACCTCTGACAGGGACCTTTGCGTTGTATCTGACCTACCGCGGAGAGGGCCGATTCAGCCTCCGCTCCTTCGAAATCCTGCATGGAGAGGGAGTCTGTGAACAACCTTCGAAAAAAGGATGATCATTCTGTGAAAACCATTGCTTTCCTCCAAAGACCTGTTATACTCGGGAAAAAAGAACAGAACGAAAGGAGGAAGTACCTGTGAAACATAAAAAATGGATATCCGCAGTCCTCTGTATCGCATTGGCAGGGGTGAGCCCCTCCGGGACGCTGCTCCATGCGGAAGAGACCGCAGCTCTTCCGGAGGCGGTCGAAGAAACCGTTGTTCCGGAGGAAACGGACGCTTCTTCGGACGAAGAGACCAAAAGCCATACCCTGTCCGACGGAGAATACGAGCCGGATGGCTTTTCCTTTACAGGGGGAACCGGAAAGCTCCGGATCACCTGCGGCAAGGTGACGGTCCGGGACGGACAGGCGACGGCAAGCCTCACCTTTGACAGCGGAAAGATCATCTACGTAAAGGTGAACGATGTTCAGTATGAACCGGTTTCTCAGACGGAAGACACCTCGGTCTATGAGATCCCGGTGGAGCTGAACACCAATTATTCCATTCTGGCCTGTACCACAGCCATGTCGGAACCCCACGAGATCGAATATACCCTGTACATTTCTCTCGGAAATGAGGAGGATGCTTTCGCGGAAGAAGATCTGGTCCGGATGGAGAATGCGCCGGAGGTGACGGGCTTTACCTACAAAGGAACCGTCCGGAACGAATCGGCTGCGTATTTCCGGATCCACTGTTATTCCGGGAACGTACGGCTGCTGGAAATCACGCTCTCCGACGATGAAACCATCTCCTGGGAGGCAGGGGACATCGAGTCGGAAGACTCTCTTTACAGCGGAGAGGTCCTGCGGTACCTGATCGTTCCGGAAGGAACGGAGCTCCCGGCGGGTCTGGATGAAGAGATGATCGTGATCCGGCTTCCGGTTGCTTCGGTCTGTACGGATTCGGAGACCGCCGCAGCGTGTCTGACGGATGCGGAGGTGACGAAGACCGGAGACGAATGGACGGAGGATTCGATTTTCCGCACCCTCCTGACCAATGGGACGGAGCTGGCTGCCGTGTGCGCGGATGAGGCGGAAACCATCGATTCTCTGCGGAAGTTTGGGGAGGGATGCGCTCTTCTGGGAATCCCGGTTCTGGCAGACCGCAGCGGCTCGGAAATGAGTGAGGAAGGGCAGAAAGAATGGGCGAAGGTATATTCCCTTTTCACTTCTTCTGCGGGACCAAAAACCTCAGGTGACAGAGAGCCGAAAATATGATACAATCTTTTCCATGATGAAGAGAGAACACATTTTAAATAAACAAAACAGTATATTTGCTGCAGGCCGGTTTTTGATTCCGATCCTGATCCTGACCTTTCTGCTGGGGGCATATGCCTCCGCGGAAGAGCAGGATCATCCGGAAATTCCCGGCCTGCATTTTATGGAGAAAACCAGCTTCCAGTATGCGGATCAGGTGGAGATCTTCCGGTACGAAGGCGGTGCGCGGCTGATCGATGTGCATAATAGTGCCCGGTATCTGGTCCTTCCGGAGGATCAGGAGGAGATTCAGTGCCCTGATCCGGAGATCATCACGATACGCAGGCCCGAAAACTCTGTCTATATGGCGGCCACGGCGGTGATGGCCCTGGTGGATTCCATCGATGCCCTGGACACCATCGGCTTTTCCAGTCTGACGGCGGACGGATGGTATGTGGAAAATGCCAGGAAGGCCATGGAGGATGGTTCGATTCTTTTTGCAGGAAAATACAGCCAGCCGGATTATGAACTTCTGGTACAGAATAACTGCTCCCTGGCGGTGGAGTCCACCATGATCCTGCACAGCCCGAAGGTGAAGGAAATGCTGGAGAATCTGGGCATTCCGGTTTTTATCGATCGTTCCAGCTATGAGACCCACCCTCTGGGCAGGACCGAGTGGGTGAAGGTGTATGGAGCTCTTCTGGGAAGAGAGGAGGAGGCGGAAGCCTTTTTCCGCAAAGAAGCAGCCGTGATGGAGGAACTTGCGGATTTCCCGAATACCGGAAAGACCGTAGCCTTTTTCTATATCAACGCGGACGGCTCGGTGGTGGTCCGAAGACCGGACGACTATATTCCGGCCATGATCCGGATCGCCGGCGGGCAGTACGCCCTGGACGGGATGGCAAACCTGGAAGACAGCCTGCGGTCATCTGTCCCGGTGACCATGGAAGATTTTTACCTTTGTGCCGGAGATGCGGATTATCTGGTCTATAACGGATCCATCGAAGCTCCGGTGCGGACGATGGAAGAGCTCACCGCAAAAAGTGAGCTGTTTACGGACTTTAAAGCGGTGCGGGAGGGAAATGTCTGGTATACAGACCGGTATCTGTATCAGGCTACGGACCGTACGGGGGAACTGATCCGGGATCTTCACCGAATGCTGACGGAAGAGGATCCGGGGGAGATGATGTTCCTGCAGCGTGCAGAGTAAGCAGAACTGCAGGAGGAAAGGACCGGCAGGAGCATGACGGATTCAGAAAGGACTTTGACACAGAGCGGATACCGCAGAGAAAAGCTGCGGCGCAGATCCAGATATCTGCTGGTTTTTGTGCTGCTGTTTTGCACGGCGGTCCTTCTTACCGTTCTGAATATCAATACCGGAAGCTCCCCGATCCCTGCCGGAAGGATCCTGAAGATCCTTTTTACGGGGCAGGGGGATCCGGCAGAATACAATGTCATCTGGAAGCTGCGCCTTCCCAGGGTGTTCATGGCAGCTCTGCTGGGGGGCGCCTTGTCGGTTTCCGGCTTTCTTCTTCAGACGTTTTTCGGGAACCCCATCGCCGGGCCGTATGTTCTGGGAATCTCCTCCGGCGCAAAGATGACGGTGGCTCTGACCATGGTCCTGCTTCTCCGTCATTATTCTTCGGTATCCGCCCTTACCCTGGTGGGAGCCGCTTTTGCCGGCGCCATGCTTTCCACCGGTTTTATCCTCCTGATTTCCGGAAAAGTGAGACACATCGCGACCCTCCTTGTGGCAGGGATCATGATCGGTTATATCTGTTCCGCGGTCACGGATTTTGTGGTTACCTTTGCCGAGGACCAGGATATCGTCAATCTGCATGGCTGGTCCCAGGGCAGCTTTGGTGGCGCTTCCGGGAGTGATCTGCGGATCGCAGCGGTCATCTGCGGAATCACGCTTGCCGCAGTCTTTCTTCTCTCGAAACCGATCGGAGCCTATCAGCAGGGAGAAGCCTATGCACGAAGCGTGGGCGTCAATATTCCCGTGTTCCGGGCGGCCCTCATCCTTCTTTCCGGCGTGCTTTCCGCCTGCGTGACCGCGTTTGCGGGGCCCATCTCCTTTGTCGGAATGGCGGTCCCTCACGTGATCAAGCGCTGTCTGGGAACGGCCCGCCCCATCATTGCGATCCCCGGAATCTTTCTGGGCGGAGCGGTATTCTGCATGCTCTGTGATCTGATCGCCCGGACCGCTTTTTCTCCCCTGCAGCTCAATATCAGCACCGTAACCTCTTTCTTTGGAGCGCCGATTGTCATCTTTATGCTCCTGAAGGGAAAACGATAGGACAGGAGGCCTGTATGCAGGATGTTTTTTTACGGACCGATCATCTTTCGGTGGGATATAAAGGGAAACCTCTTATCGAAGACATCTGTCTGTCGGTGAAACAGGGCGAGATCCTGACCCTGATCGGTCCCAACGGGGCCGGGAAATCCACGATCCTGAAAAGCATCGCCCGGGAGCTTGCGCTGATCGGCGGAAGGGTGCTCCTGCAGGATAAGGACATGGGGGCCATGACGCTGAAGGAAGTATCCCGCAGAATGTCCGTCATGCTCACCGACCGGACCCGGCCGGAATTCATGACCTGCCGGGATGTGGTGGCGGCGGGGCGTTACCCTTATACCGGTGCGCTGGGAATCCTTTCCGAAAAAGATGAAAAAGCCGTGGACGAGGCCCTTTGCATGGTCCATGGCGAGAAGATCGCCTTTCAGGATTTCAATTCGGTGAGCGACGGCCAGAGGCAGAGGGTGCTTCTGGCAAGGGCACTCTGCCAGGAGCCGGAGATCATCGTATTGGATGAACCGACCTCCTTTCTGGACATCCGGCATAAGCTGGAGCTGCTGGAAATCCTGCGGCGGCTGTCCCGGGAGCAGGGCATCACGGTAGTCCTGTCCTTGCATGAAATCGATCTGGCGCAGAAAATATCGGACCGGGTCGTGTGTATTTGCGGGGAGCGGATCGATTCCTGGGGCACTCCGGAGGAAATCTTTACGGAAGAACGAATCCGGACGCTCTACGGGATCCGGGAGGGAGCCTATGATCCTTCCTTCGGAAGTCTGGAACTGCCTCCGCCCGCGGGAGATCCGAGGATTTTCGTGATTTCCGGGTGCGGGACAGGGATCCCGGTATTCCGGAGCCTGCAGAGACAGGGGATCCCCTTCGCAGCGGGAATCCTGTACACCAACGATGTGGATTATGCCCTTGCCCGTCTGACGGCGGCAGAGGTGGTGGCGCAGGAACCCTTCGAGGAGATTTCGGAAGAAGCCCTGAAAAAAGCCTTTCTTCTGGTCGACCAGTGCGAACAGGTGATCGTTACGGACTTCCCGATCCGCGGGATCAATGAAAGAATACGGGATCTGATCGGATATGCACGAAAAAAAACACTTTCATTCAGTAACGTTTTAATGTACAATACATAGAAAAGTTCCGGAACGGTTCCCGCCGAGTATACCGGACGGTGTTTATATGGAGGATAACATGTACAAGATCTTGAATGCTGAACAACTTGCGGCCAACGTCTATCAGATGGACGTGGAAGCCCCCCGTGTAGCCCGGCACTGCCTTCCGGGACAGTTTGTCATTGTAAGGACTGATGAAGAAAGTGAACGGATCCCTCTGACGATCTGCGACTACGACGCCGAAGCCGGCAGTGTGACCATCGTATTCCAGCCCATCGGATATTCCACGCACAAAATGCTGAATCTGAAAAAGGGAGACAGCTTTTCGGATTTCGTGGGCCCGCTGGGGCAGCCCTCTGAATTCTGTTCCATGGATCCCGAAGAACTGAAAAAGAAGAGGATCGTCTTTGTGGGAGGCGGCGTGGGAACCGCTCCGGTCTATCCGCAGCTGAAATGGCTGCACGAGCACGGTGTGACCGCCGACGCCATCATCGGCGCCAGAACAAAGGATCTGATCATTCTGGAGGATAAGATGAAGGCGGTTTCCAACCTGTATCTGACCACGGACGACGGATCCTATGTCCGCAAGGGAATGGGCACCGACGTGCTTCGCGATCTGGTGCAGAACCAGGGAAAGCAGTATGATGTGTGCGTGGCCATCGGCCCGATGATCATGATGAAATTCGTCTGTCTTCTGACGAAGGAGCTGGGGATCCATACCATCGTGAGCATGAATCCCATCATGGTGGACGGCACGGGAATGTGCGGAGCCTGCAGGCTGATGGTGGGAAACGAAGTGAAATTCGCCTGCGTGGACGGACCGGAATTTGACGGCCATCTGGTTGACTTTGATCTGGCCATGAAACGCCAGCAGATGTATAAAACGGAAGAAGGGCGTGCCATCCTGAAGGAGCAGGAGGGAGACACGCACCACGGCGGATGCGGAAACTGCGGAGGTGACAGAGAATGAGCGCTGTATTGAAAAGAATTCCGGTTAAGGAGCAGGATCCGAAGGTACGTGCAGGGAATTTCGAGGAGGTCTGTCTCGGCTACAACAGCACGGAAGCCGTTGAAGAGGCAAAACGATGCCTTAACTGCAAAAACGCACGGTGCATGACAGGGTGTCCGGTATCCATCAACATTCCGGCCTTTGTTCACGAAGTGGCGGAAGAGAACTTTGAGAAGGCCTATCAGATCATCAGCGAATCCAGCGCTCTGCCGGCGGTCTGCGGACGTGTATGCCCCCAGGAGACCCAGTGTGAAGGAGTCTGTATCCGCGGTCTCAAGGGTGATGCGGTCTCCATCGGCAAGCTGGAGCGATTCGTGGCGGACTGGGCAAGGGAAAACGGCATCCGTCCCACCCCCGCAAAAGAGAAAAACGGTCACAAGGTCGCCGTGATCGGTTCCGGCCCGGCCGGTCTTACCTGTGCGGGCGACCTGGCCCGGATGGGATATGACGTCACCATCTTTGAAGCGCTGCATAAGGAAGGCGGCGTGCTGGTCTACGGGATTCCCGAATTCCGTCTTCCCAAGGAGAAGGTGGTGGCCGCGGAAGTCGAAAACGTAAAATCCCTCGGTGTGAAGATCGAAAAGAATGTGATCATCGGCAAATCCGTGACCATCGACGAGCTTCTGACCGAAGAAGGCTTTGAAGCGGTGTTCATCGGTTCCGGCGCAGGCCTCCCCATGTTCATGGGGATCCCTGGGGAACAGGCGAACGGCGTCTTCTCCGCCAATGAATACCTGACCCGGAACAATCTGATGAAAGCCTTCCGGGATGACTATGACACGCCGATCGTGCACGGAAAGAAGGTCGTTGTGGTCGGCGGCGGCAATGTGGCCATGGATGCGGCAAGAACCGCCCTGCGCCTCGGCGCCGAGGTTCACATCGTATACCGTCGTTCGGAGGCGGAGCTTCCGGCCAGAGCGGAGGAAGTCCACCACGCAAAGGAAGAGGGTGTGATCTTCAATCTTCTGACCAATCCGGTGGAGATCCTCACGGATGAGAATTCCTGGGTGAGAGGGATCCGCTGTATCCGCATGGAGCTGGGCGAACCGGACGCTTCGGGAAGAAGAAGACCGGTACCGGTGGAAGGCTCGGAATTTGAGATCGAGGCGGACACCGTGATCATGTCGCTGGGAACCTCGCCCAATCCGCTGATCGCATCCACCACCTACGGGCTGGATGTGAACCGGAAAAAATGTATCGTGGCCAATGAAGAAAACGGCGCAACCTCCAAAGAGGGAGTGTACGCCGGAGGCGACGCGGTTACGGGTGCCGCCACCGTGATCCTGGCCATGGGAGCCGGAAAAGCCGGAGCCCGCGGGATCGACGAATATATCCGTTCAAAAGACTGACAGAAGACAGACGGGATTTTCAAAGCAGTTGCCAGTCCCGGTCATC
>CAMOUV010000006.1 GCA_946626695.1 uncultured Blautia sp. | reverse complement strand
GTCTCCTCCCGGATATTGCCCGATTCATCGATCCCCTCCAGCAGATAGGTGGAACCGATGTTGGAGGTCATGATCAGGATCGTGTTCTTGAAATCCACGGTCCGCCCCTGGGAATCGGTGATCCGCCCGTCATCCAGCACCTGCAGCAGCACGTTGAAGACATCCGGATGTGCCTTCTCGATCTCATCGAACAGAACCACGCTGTAGGGCTTGCGGCGCACGGCCTCGGTCAGCTGTCCGCCTTCCTCATAGCCCACATATCCCGGAGGCGCTCCGATCAGACGGGACACGGAGAATTTCTCCATATACTCGCTCATATCGATCCGGACCATGTTCTGCTCATCGTCAAACAAGGCCTGGGCCAGAGTCTTGGCCAGCTCCGTCTTGCCCACGCCGGTGGGTCCCAGGAACAGGAACGAGCCGATGGGCTTTGTGGGATCCTTGATCCCGGCCTTGGAACGGAGGATCGCATCCGCCACCAGCTGTACGCCCTCATCCTGGCCGATCACCCGTTTGTGAAGCTCGTCCTCCAGATGCAGGAGCTTGCTCCGCTCCCCCTCGGTCAGCCTTGTCACCGGGATCCCGGTCCAGCGGGAAATGATCCGTGCGATCTCATCGTCGGTCACGGCCTCGTGGACCAGCCGGTTCTCGTTCTCCTTCGCGGTCTTTTCTTCCACCTCCAGCATGTGCTGCAGCTTCGGCAGCTCACCGTACTGAAGCTCTGCCGCTTTTTCCAGGTTATAATCCTGCTGCGCCTTCTGGATCTGCCGGTTCACATCCTCGATCTGTTCACGAAGCTTCTGGACCTTTTCCACCGCGTGTTTTTCGTTGTCCCACTGGGCCTTTTGTGCATTGAAGGAATCCCGGAGCTCCGCCAGCTCCTTCTGCAGCGTCTCCAGCCGTTCCTTGCTCAGATTGTCGGTCTCCTTCTTCAGTGCGGATTCCTCGATCTCCATCTGCATGATCTTTCTGCGCTGCTCATCCAGCTCGGTGGGCATGGAATCCAGCTCGGTCTTTATTAGGGCACAGGCCTCGTCCACCAGGTCGATGGCCTTATCCGGCAGGAACCGGTCCGTGATATACCGGTGGGACAGCGTCGCCGCAGCCACCAGGGCCCCGTCGGTGATCTTGACCCCGTGATAAACCTCGTACCGTTCCTTCAGCCCACGCAGGATCGAGATCGTATCCTCCACCGTCGGCTCATCCACCAGCACAGGCTGGAACCGCCGCTCCAGGGCGGCATCCTTTTCAATGTATTTCCGGTACTCATCCAGAGTCGTGGCGCCGATACAATGCAGCTCGCCTCTTGCCAGCATCGGCTTCAGCATGTTGCCCGCATCCATGGCTCCGTCGGTCTTGCCTGCCCCCACGATCAGGTGCAGCTCATCGATGAAGAGGATAATGTTTCCTTCGCTCTTCCGGACTTCCTCCAGCACAGCCTTCAGACGTTCCTCAAATTCACCCCTGTACTTGGCTCCGGCCACCAGGGCCCCCATGTCCAGGGCAAAGATCTTCTTGTCCTTCAGGCCTTCCGGCACATCCCCGTTCACGATCCGCTGCGCCAGGCCTTCCACCACGGCGGTCTTGCCCACGCCGGGCTCCCCGATCAGCACCGGGTTGTTCTTGGTCTTCCGGGAAAGAATACGGACCACATTCCGGATCTCCGCATCCCGGCCGATCACCGGATCCAGCTTCTGGCTGCGCGCCTTTTCCACCAGATCCTCCCCGTATTTGTTCAATGTATCATAGGTTGCTTCCGGATTGTCGCTCACGACCCTCTGGTTCCCGCGCACGGTGGACAAGGCCTGCAGAAAACGCTCCCGGGTGATCCCGAAGCCCTGAAAAAGCTTCTGGACGGAAGGACTCGGATTTTTCAGCATGGAAAGGAACAGATGCTCCACCGAGACATACTCATCCCCCATGGCCCTGGCCTCATCCTCCGCGGATACCAGCGCCTTGTTCAGATACGGACCGAAACGAAGCTCTCCGCCGGACACCTTGACTCTTGCATCCAGGGCTTTTTCCACCTCGGTCATAAAAGCATCTTTATGAATCTCCATCTTTTCGATCAGCTTCAGGATCAGACTGTTTTCCTGCTTCAGCAGGGAATACAGCAGATGCTCCTGCTCGATCTCCTGATTGCCGTATTCATAGGCAATCTTCTCCAGATTCTGCACCGCCTGCACGGAATTCTGTGTAAATTTGCTGATATTCATAGAACACACCTCCTTACCGGCTATCGTAAAAAGCACCGGGGGAAAATCCCCCGGCACATCCTTTGATGTTCTATGATGACTATAACACATGTTGTTAGCACTGTCAATAGTTGAGTGCTAATTTTTGAAAATTCCGTCGAAAAAGGTCACTGTACAAATTTCATCAGGTATTCGCATTCCTCCTTGGCCGCAAGCTGGGCGGTCATATTGCGGATATCCAGCTGGAAATTGTGATACAGGGGCGCAGCCTCCGATCCGTAGGCCTTATAGACATGCGGGACCTGCTTTTCCTCCAGTTTCCGCACGAACGCATCCGAGAAAGCCTTCCAGGGATCCCCGTGGCAGCTCATCACAAAGGCCGGCGGGAAAGCGCCTGTGACCGGCGTCACCGCGTTGAAAAGCGCAGCCTCTGCCGCCGGATCCCGGCCGGGAAGAATGTCCGCCATCAGCTCCGCGTCCTCTTCCTTTCCGAACATGGGGATCTCCCCGAACGGCGCGAACACGCCGCAGTTCAGGACCACGGCCTTCGGCACAAAGCCCTCCGGGGTCTGAATATCAAACTTCGCCGCAAAGTCCGGATTGGTGCAGAGCTCCACGTACTGGGCACACAGCTGGGCTCCGGAAGAATCTCCCATCATGAAGATATTGTCCAGATCCATGCCGTAAATGTCCCCGTTCTTCAGGGTCCATCTGACCGCCAGGTCCACATCCACCAGCTGCTCCGGATATTTCTTCTCCGGTGCCAGATGGATATTGAAATCCACAACAATAAACCCTCTCTGGGCCAGGCTGATGCAGAAATACTGATAGCTCAGCTTGTCCGCATAAACCCACTCTCCTCCATGGACATAGAGGATCACCGGACGCGGTCCCTTGTCTTCGAAAGGCCGCAGCACATCCAGCACATTCCATCTTTTGGAACGGCCGAAGGGAATATTGTCGTACCGCAGCACGTCGGCGGGCATCCGCAGTCCCTTGTCACGCTTCACTTCGATCTCTTCGTATTTTTTCCGGATTTTATCGCTTGTTGAAGACATACTGACCTCCTGACAGAAAATGATTCATATCGCTTCTTTTATTGTATCACCGTAAATCTCTCTTCGCAATTACTTCCTGCCTCTTATCCCGTTATGCTTTGCGCAGGGTCACTTCCCCGACGCATTCCATGACAGGATCCTCCCGGATGATCTCCCCGACACTGTCGCAGACGATATGGCCGCTGCGGGGATTCTTGACCGAAATAATATGGCCGCGGACGGAGGCTTCCACATCCGAATACTCAAAGGAAAGATCCGTCTCCTCCATGGTGCAGTTGACCAGCTTCAGATCCTTGCAGTAGCAGAGAGGCTGTGTTCCGATGATCGTACAGTCGATAAGGGTCAGCCCCTCCGAAAACCAGGCCAGATATTCGCCCTTTACCACGCTGTTTTTCACCGTCACGTTCTTGCTGTGCCAGAAGGCATCCTTCGTATCCAGCACGCAATCCTCGATCACAAAGTTCTCCACATACTGGAAGGAATACTTGCCCTGCATCCGGACATTTTTCAGGCTGATATTCCGGCTGTCCAGAAAGATATACTCGGCCGTGACCGTCGAATCCGTCAGCGTAACATCCTCACTCTTCCATCCGAATTCCATGGAGCAGATCTCGCTGCCGGATATATGAATACGGCTGCACTCCCGGACCGCCTTGATCCCGTCCAGCCTGCAGTTTCGGATCTCCCCGTCCACGGCGTACCAGATGGCCGCCCGGGTCTTCTCGTCCATGGTGGAATTCTCCATCTCGAACTTCTGCACATGCCACAGCGGATACCGCAGTGAAAAAGACGTATCCCTCACCCGTATATCCCGTGCTTCCTTTAAAACCGATTCTCCGTCCGCGGGCCCCGCAAAGGTACATGCGGTCACATCCGTATGCATCGCATGATACAACGCCCGCTCTTCATCAAACTGCTGATTGGTAATGACTGTTCTTTCCATATGGCTCCTTTGAATCCGTTATTGATAATCCACGAAATCCTATTATAAATGCATCATGAAATCATTGCAAGTGAAAAGAGTCACGGGACAGTGTTCCGTGGCTCACCCTTACTTTCAGAATTTCCTCATCATTCTCTGATTCCTGTTTTAAGCACTAACTGCTTCTTACGCCAGGAGGGTATTCCGGCCTCTACAGAGGAGGCGCTCCGTAAATTTGAGGGGAGATTGACGCAGAGGGAGAAGCCCGCGCGGGGATGTCGTTCCGAACGCCGACAGGCTGTGCGCTTCTGTTCGGGCCGGCCTGTTCCCAGGGAGAACCCCTCCCGCAAGCGTCCCCTGAGAGCCCGCAATTTACGGAGCTCCGTTTTACGTAATGACAAGTCCGTGTCGCGTCCCCTGTCCTTTTGACTCATTCTCGATTTCGACATTTTCAGCCCTTCTTCGACAGAACAAGTGCCCGTTCGACATTTTCTCCTATGGATATATCCATCATTATCAGTATATAATAATGCATATAAAACATATTGGAGGTGATCTTTTGGATCTGTTGAAACTCTTTGCTGCCGGAATGTCCGCCGGAGCCGCAGCCATGGACATTCTTTCCGGAAAGGTTCCGAACCGGTGGAGCCTGTCGATCCTCCTGGGCGGTCTGGTTTTGCGGCTTGTCCACGGCCCTGCGCTCACTCCCCGGACTGCCGCGGGCATCCTGCTGCCCTTTCTTCTGCTGTTTCCCCTGTTTTATCTGCGCATGCTGGGAGCGGGCGACATCAAGCTGTTCTGCGCGCTGGGCTGCCTTCTGGATCTGAAGATCCTGCCCTGCATGGTCTGCTCCTTCCTGATCGGAGGCCTGTATTCCCTTCTGATCCTCCTGCTGCACAAAAACCTTCTGCAGGAACGGCTCGTGTATCTGCAGATCTATCTCCGTGCCGTAAAGATCGGAATCCGTCCTCCCTCGTACCGTCAGGACGGCCCCGGACATCCGGAAAACATCCCCTTTGCGGCCGCGATCCTTGGAAGTATCCTGTTTTACGTAGGAGGTGTCTATTGAGAAAAAATGTGTTTGCCATCTGTGATCTGGAGACAGAATACGCAGTCAATTTCATGGAATATCTGAATCGTAAAAAAAGCATTCCCTTTGAGATCCAGGCCTTTACCTCGGTGGAAACCCTCTTAGCCTACGCGGAGAAGAACCCCGTGGAAATTCTCCTGATCTCCGACCGGGCCATGTGCAGGGAGATTCAGGCCTTAAAAATCGGCACCGTCGTGATCCTGTCCGAAGAACGGCCGAACCCTTCCCAGCAGAAAATGCCCACGGTTTACAAATACCAGGCCCAGGATCAGGTGATCCGCGAGGTCATGGCCTGCTATGGCGAAACGCCGGATCTGGCGCCGCTTGTAAGCCTTGCCGCCAGACAGAAGACCAAAATTCTCGGAGTCTACTCCCCCCTTCACCGGTGTCTCAAGACCTCCATTGCCTTGGCGTTGGGACAGATCCTGGCCCGGGAAAAGGCGGTACTCTATCTCAATCTGGAGGAATATTCCGGTTTCGAAGGCCTGATGGAAAAGACCTTCGACAGCGACCTGTCGGACCTGATCTACTATGCCCGCCAGGAAAATGCCGATCTCACGCGGAAAATCACCTCCATGATCCGAAGCGTCGGAAATCTGGATTATATCCCCCCGGTGCGGATGCCCTGGGATCTCCGCTGCATCACCCTGAAGGACTGCCGCCGGATCCTGGACAGTCTGGTCCGGTGCAGCGCCTACGAGGTGCTCATTCTGGATCTGGGAACCGAAATGGAAGAGATCCTGGAGCTTTTAAAGCTGTGCGGCACGATCTACATGCCCATTCTGACGGATCCCGTCTCTTCCTGCAAGATCCGGCAGTTTGAACAGATGCTCACCGCCTGGAACTGCGAGGATCTCTGGGAAAAAACCGTCCGGCTCCGCCCGCCCTACTATGCAGCGGCCGCCTGGGGCGGCTCGTATGTGGAACAGCTGGCCTGGGGAGAGCTTGCACAGTACCTGCGAAAGACGCTGAAACTCGGGTGAACCGCTTGACCTGTTTTTCCATCCATGGTACGATAATCAGGATAGAAGGAGACATAAGATCATGGACGGAATGATAAAAAAAATTGAAGACATGTCGCTGAACGCCTGGCCTTCTCACAAGATGGAGCTTTACGACGGGTGGATCCTGCGTTTTTCGAATTTTTACACGCACCGCACCAACAGTGTGGAGCAGTTCGCCCCCTCCGTTCTTCCCTGGAGAGAAAAAATCCCCTACTGTGAGCAGGAATACAGACGGCTCGGGACTCCGGCTGTTTTCAAGATCAGTCCCCTTGTGTCCCCGGATTTTGACTATATGCTGGAGAACCGCGGGTACGAGATCCAGCATACCACGGACGTATGCACCCTGGATCTGCAGGCCATCGACCTTCCGGAGGATCCCGGCGGCGCAGTCTATGCCGACCGGATTTCCGATGAGTGGATCGAAAGCCTGTTCCGGCTGAAAAAGATGACCAATCCGGTTCATCGCGTGATTGTACCTTCCATGTACCGTTCCATTCCCAGAGAAACCATCTCTGCCTGCATCCGCTCGGAGGGGCAGATCATCGCAACCGGCCTCGGGATCCTGGACCGGGATTACATCGGCATCTATGCCATTCATGTGAAAGAAGAATTCCGCCGGCAGGGCCTGGCCCGCCGGATCTGCCGGGGTCTTCTCTCCCAGGGCCTCCGCCGGGGAGCCCGGAATGCCTATCTGCAGGTGGTTCATGACAATAAAGGAGCCCAGGAGCTCTACCACTCACTGGGCTTTCGTACACAATATACCTACTGGTTCCGCGTGCAGCAGATCAACGGATCATTTTCGTCACCGGACTGAAATACAGCAGGTTGGCGAGAAGGCTGTAGATCACGGCCATGATGGCGGCCAGGGCGATCCTGCCCGGGATGATCGCATAGAAATTATATCCCATCAGGAGAACCAGGCCGGCCGTTGTACAGCCGATGATGCTGAGCACGCAGGTGCAGCAGACCGAAATGGTAATGCCGATGCTCTGGACCTTTCTGCCTTTGTCCGCCAGCTTCCGAAGCGTCACCGCGGGCAGGATCCCCCACAGCATGGCGCCGACCGAGATAATGGGGTTGACCGCATAGCCGTCCAGGAGACAGCCCAGCAGATCAGCCGCCAGACCGCACAGGCCGCCCGAAACCGGGCCCAGCCACAAACCGGCCATGATCGTGGCGATGTGGCCGATGGTGATCCGGTAGGCTCCCAGCTCAAAACGCAGGACCCGCATAAGGACCAGATTTAATGCGACAAGAAGGGCCATATAGACCAGGGAGACGGTACTGAATGTCTGCGATTTCCTTGTAAGCAAAAAAAACACCTCCAACCATGCGGATGGGGAATCACAAAAAACATACTCCTTCCACAGATCGGGATGTTTCACACGACAGCAACGGGTGCGGAAAATATATCGTAAGCAGCCAAGGCCGCTTTTCGTTTCATGGCAACTCCCCATCCAATGAACACTTGACGCATAGATTCCTACTTCGCTATACTCATTATACCATAAACCGGAGGGAATGCAACCGCTAATCCTGCGGCCGCCGCGTTTCCTCTCAATCCTTCCCTACGGGAGAATCCATATGAAAAAACACCTGACAGCCGCCGTGCTCTGTCTGGGCCTCTCTCTTCTGCTTCCCGGCTGCGGCCTGGAACAGCTGAGGGACCGCTATATCGAAGAGACCGGCATCACTCCCACGCCGACATCCGCTCCCAAAGAGCGTGTTTATATGGATCAGTTCACGGGCAATGTGCAGACCTTTGACGGGATCAATCTGGTCCTGCAGGGGGAAGACGGCTCCGTTTTCTTTGACGCTTCCCAGGCTTCCGTAGAAACCTCCCATGGCCTGATCACGGGAGACGAAGTCAGCGTCATCTACGAAGGCCGGCTGGACGGCTCCGACCCGTCTGACGTGAAGGCGCTGAAGATCGTGGACGATCTTCACAAAGAGAAACAGCTCTCCGAGCAGACCATCCAGGGCACGCTTGTGCGTCTCACCCAGAATTCTCTTCTGTTTACGGACAAAAAAGGACGCACGATCCTCTGCCCCACAGCCGGGACCGCCCAGTATTACAGCGCCGGGATCCGCGAAGGCCTTCCGGTCACCGTACGGTATCTGGGGATCATCCCCGATATCGATCCCGGATACGGGCTTACCCTGGAGGTGCCGCAGATCCGCGTCCTCAGCGTCTCGGACACCGGTTCCATTCCCGCCAAGCCCAGACGTTCTGATCAGGCCCTCGTCAGCAATGAGTACGGGGATGAATACACGGTATCCACCAATTACTCCCGTGGGCACATCCGCAGTCTGGAAACCTCGTCGCTGCAGCTCATTCCCAACGGGAGCGAGGAAGCGGTGACCCTGGACCTCTCCGGAGCCGAATGCTGGTTCGGCTGCGGATTCTGTTCCGGAACCGGCGTGGATCTCGTCCATTCGGGGGTCGGATCGGAGGATTCGCTGGAAGGTGCCGGTGTTCATACCGCCATCGGTGATGATCCCGCGTCTCTCTCCGCCGGCAGCACCCTCTCCTTCGTGTCCGGAGAGATCGTCGGCATGACCGCCAATACCGTCACACTCAGGACCTCCGATAAAATGAACATCACGGTCCGCACCGACAATGCGCAGAACAGCGCCGGAGACCTGGTATACGGAAAAAATATCCGGGTCATTTTCGATCCCGCTGCTTCCGCGAACACCAATGTCCTGCAGAGCATCCGCATACGAAATTCCAGCTGAACATCAAAAAGGGCTGCCGCCGGCAGCCCTTTTCATATACCTTTACATCACAGCTTACATCTCTTCATCCACATACTTCTGGATATTCGAGGCATTCACATACTTCTTCATATGCTCCCCGTCCGTGATGACCAGCGTGGGAGCCTGCATGATGCCGAACTCTCTGGCCATTTCCGGATTCTTCTCCGCATCGATGATCTCCAGCTCTTCTCCCTCCAGCATCTCCTTTGCCATACGGCAGTTGGGGCAGGTGCTTGTGGTAAACAGGTATTTGTGTGTCTGCACCGGACGGATCGTCATATCGTCATCCGTCATAGTGACCACGGAGGTATGCACCTTTGTCATGGAAGGCTCCTCAAAACGGAGCGGGACCGTGCGGCCTGCTGCCGGCTTGATCTCGGAATGCATCACATCGTACAGCGTACGGTTCTTGTATTCCTGGGCCTTTCCGTCGTTCCAGTTCTGTACCGGACGGTAGTAACCGGTGATACGGCTGTACACCTCCGCCTTCTTGCCGCACTTGGGACAGGTGAAGTGTTCTCCGCTCAGGTACCCGTGCTCGCGGCATACCGAATAGGTCGGGGAGATCGTATAGTACGGCAGCTTGTAGTTTTCCGCAATCTTGCGGACCAGCGAAGCGGCCGACTTCCAGTCCGGAAGCTTTTCTCCCAGGAATCCGTGGAATACGGTTCCGGAGGTGTAGAGAGTCTGCAGATCGTCCTGGATATCCAGCGCGTCGAAAATATCGCTGGTGAATTCCACCGGCAGATGCGAGCTGTTGGTGTAGTAGGGAGTATCTCCCTTGCTGCCGGCGGTCCGGATATCCGGCCAGCGGTCCCGGTCGTGCTTGGCCAGACGATAGGCCGTGGATTCCGCAGGTGTAGCTTCCAGATTGAACAGTTCGCCGGTATACTGCTCCTGATAATCCGACAGGCGCTCTCTCATATGGTTCAGCACATCCTTGGTGAAGTTCTGGGTGCGGACATCGGACATGTCGCAGCCGAGCCAGGATGCGTTCAGGCCTACCTCGTTCATTCCCACCAGACCGATGGTGGAGAAATGGTTGTTGAAGGTTCCCAGATAACGCCGGGTGTAGGGATACAGTCCCTCGTTCAGAAGCTTTGTGATGACCTCTCTCTTGATATGCAGGGAACGGGCCGCCACATCCATCATATGATCCAGTCTGCGGTAGAATTCGTTCTCATTGTGGGACAGATACGCGATACGGGGCATGTTGATCGTCACAACGCCCACCGATCCGGTGCTTTCGCCGGAACCGAAGAAACCGCCGCTCTTTTTCCGCAGCTCACGAAGATCCAGACGCAGACGGCAGCACATGCTGCGGATATCGCTGGGCTTCATATCGCTGTTGATATAATTGGAGAAATACGGAGTTCCATACTTGGCGGTCATCTCAAACAGAAGCCGGTTGTTCTCCGTATCCGACCAGTCAAACTCTCTGGTGATGGAGTAGGTAGGGATCGGATACTGGAAACCACGGCCGTTGGCGTCGCCTTCGATCATGGTCTCGATGAAAGCCCGGTTGATCATGTCCATCTCGCGCTTGCAGTCTTTGTATTTGAAGTTCTGCTCCTTCCCTCCGACGATGGCCGGAAGTTCCGCCAGATCATCGGGGACCGTCCAGTCCAGGGTGATGTTGGAGAAGGGAGCCTGGGTGCCCCAGCGGCTGGGGGTATTCACGCCGTAGATGAAGGATTCGATGCATTTTTTCACTTCGTCATAGCTCAGATTGTCCGTCTTGACAAAGGGAGCCAGATAGGTGTCAAAGGAGCTGAATGCCTGGGCGCCCGCCCATTCATTCTGCATGATCCCCAGGAAATTGACCATCTGGTTGCACAGCACGCTCAGATGCTTGGCCGGAGAGGATGTGATCTTCCCCTCGATGCCGCCCAGACCCTCCTGGATCAGCTGTTTCAGGGACCAGCCTGCGCAGTATCCGGTCAGCATGGAAAGATCATGAATGTGGATATCCGCGTTGCGGTGGGCATCCGCGATCTCACTGTCATAGATCTCGGAAAGCCAGTAGTTGGCGGTGACCGCACCGGAGTTGCTGAGGATCAGTCCGCCCACGGAATAGGTAACGGTAGAGTTCTCCTTGACACGCCAGTCCTCCACCTTGACATAGCTGTTGACGATCTCCTTGTAATCCAGGATCGTCGATTTCATGTTACGGACTTTTTCCCGCTGTTTGCGATACAGGATGTACGCCTTGGCCACATCCGCATATCCGGCCTGGATCAGCACGTTCTCCACACTGTCCTGGATATCCTCCACGGTCACCTGATCATTTTTGATCTTGTTCTGAAAATCCGCAGTGACCCGCAGGGCAAGAAGCTCGATCATATCCTGGCTGTATATTTTCTCCTTCGCCGCAAAAGCCTTGTCGATGGCTGCGGTGATCTTGTTCATCTTAAATTCAGCTATCTGTCCGTCCCTTTTAACTACCTGAAACATTTTTTCGTTTCCCCCTGTGATTCATATAGTTTCCCACGCCTTTCTCCGGCGTGCATAGCTATTGTATCAGACTCTCCGATTTACGTCAACCGTGAAACACAAGATATTGTGCCGAAATTTTCCGTGGGCACAAAGTAATGTGGGCTGAAAAAAGTGCCTCCCACCCGAAAGTGAGAGGCATTTTGTCAGATTATACCGGCAGCTTATAGTAAATTTCACGGGGAACCCGCGCTTTTACGGCAATTCCGCCTTCTGTATAGTCTTCTTCCAGCAGCTGGCCGTATTTGCGTATCAGCTGGATCAGACCGGCCTGATCGTAGGAAAACAGCCGTTCTATGTAAACCATTCCGTCGCTGAGAAGACGGCCCAGAAGAGCCTTCAGCTCGGTCAGTCCTTCCCCCGTTCTGGCAGAGATCCGAAGCGTATGATCCGCCCGCAGATCCCGCAGGGAAGCCGCCTCCGGCCTGTCCTGCTTGTTGAAAAGCGTGATGACCGGCTTTTTGTCGGCCCCCAGCTCCCGGAGCGTATCGTAGACCACATGCATCTGCATTTCGGCCTGGGGATTGGAGGCATCCACCACATGCAGGATATAATCCGCGTAGCAGGCCTCCTCCAGCGTACTTTTAAAGGCTTCTACCAGATGATGGGGCAGCTTGCGGATAAAGCCCACCGTATCGGTCACAAACATCTGCTGCGAATCCTCCAGCTCCAGCATCCGGGTCGTCGGATCCAGCGTGGCAAACAGCTTATCCTCCGACAGCACCTCCGCACCGGTCAGGGTATTCAGAAGCGTCGATTTGCCGGCGTTGGTATAGCCTACGATGGCCGCGGTCTTAAGACTGTTCCGGCTTCTTCCCTTCCGGATGACCTCCCGGTGTCTCTCCACCTGGGCCAGCTCAGCTTTCAGAGCGGAGATCCGGGTCCGGATCAGACGCCGGTCCGTCTCCAGCTTTTTCTCGCCGGGCCCCCGGGTGCCGATGCCTCCGCCCAGTCTGGACAGGGACTCTCTGAGCCCGACCAGTCTGGCCGCACGGTACCTCAGCTGCGCCAGCTCCACCTGGATCTTGCCCTCGCTGGTCACGGCCCGTCCTGCAAAAATATCCAGGATCAGAAGAGTCCGGTCCATCACCTTGCATTCCAGCTCCCGCTCCAGATTGTTCAGCTGGACCGGAGAAAGCTCGTCGTCGCAGACGATCCCGTTGGCGTCCGTCATCAGCATGAGCCCCCGGATCTCTTCGATCTTCCCCTTCCCCACATAGGTTCCCGGATGGATCGCCTCCCGGTTCTGGATGACCCTGCCGGCGGTACATCCGCCCGCCGTCTCCACCAGCTCCTCCAGCTCGTCCAGAGACTCCTCGGCATTTTCTCCCGCCGAAGCCTGCACTGCGACCAGGATCACCCGGTCCCTCGTTTCATTGCTGTACTCCATCTTCTGTCGTTTCCTCTTCCTGCGGACTTCCCGACCGGCTTTCCAGGAAAGCAAGCTCCCTCTTTACGCCGGTATCCTCCGGGAACATGGCCGTATACTCCTCCGCCTTTTCCCGGGCTGCGTCAAAGTCCAGCATCCGCTCATATACAACGATCTCGTTGTACAGAAGGCTCTGCATCTCCTCCGTGGTGGCGTCCTGGATCCCCTTTGCGATGTTCGACAGGGCATCCGGATAATTGTTTTCCTCCAGATCGCAGAGGGCCAGACCGTTATAACCGCGGCCGGGGCTTCCGTCCTGGGCCAGGAAATCCTGATACATGGCCCTGGCATTGCCCACATCATGCTGGGCCAGATAGACCATGCCCAGCAGAAGCCGGGCCTCGGTGCTGTCCTGATTCAGCGCTTCGATCAGCTCCGACGCCGCCTTGTTGTAGTCCTCCATAAAGTAATAGATCCGGCCTCGTTCACAGTAATCCTCCGCGGTTTTTGGAGTCACCTCAAGGGACGCTTCCAGATACCGGGTCCCGTCGGCCTCCATTTCCCTCTGGATATACTGCTGATAAATGCGGATCGCGGTATCATAGTCCGAGGATTCCGCAAACGCCTGGTCAAATTCCCGGGCCGCCTCCTCATAGCCGTCCATGGCCAGGGCGATGCTGCCCGTAAGGAAGCAGATGTCCGCATCCTTCTCGAAATCCTGGGCCAGCGTCTGGCAGTCCGCCATGGCATCCGAATAGTTTCCGGACTTCATATAGGCTGTGGCACGGTAAAGCAGGATATCCTTCCGGAGCTTCTCCTCCACCTTCTCACATCCGAGGGCCCCGGTAAAATAATCGATGGCCTCTTCATAATCCGCCTGGCGAAGACAGGAAAGCCCTGCCCCCCTGTAGGAACGGGCCAGGAACAGTCCTTCGTCGATGCACTGCTGAAAGCCGCTCAGGGCATAGGTATAATTTCCCTGTTCCAGGTCCTGCGACGCCTGGTCAAAGGTGTCCGTGTTTTCCCCGCACCCGCTAAAAGAAAGCAGCCCGACGCAGCAAAGCACACACGCCAGCATTTTTCCCCTGGTTGTTTTCCGTCTCATCGAGTGATTGTTCCTCCCTTACTGGTACAATCCTTCCGGATATACGCCGGCGTCGGTGAGGGCTCTGAAAGCCGCCTGTACGGTTGCCTTATCCTCCTGGTACGTAACACCGAACCACTCGTCCGACGTCTCCAGCACATCGACCCGGATCTCGCCCTTCTGGATCAGCTGATCGATCAGCACGGGAAGCAGATACTCTTTCTTGATCTCTCCCTCACCCAGGCCGCCGAGGAACTCCGTAAAGCCCTTCCGCAGGGTTTCCACAAAGGCCGGCGTCAGTCCCCACATGTTCATGGAAACCAGATTCATCACATCCAGCGGCCGTACTGATCCGTCCGGATCATGGGCTTCCGCCCCGTCTGCCGTTTTGAAAATGTCATGGGTCTCATCCACCCCGGTCAGATGACCGTTTTCGATCCGGCAGATCCCCCGGGTGACGCTTCCGTTATCGCTGAGGGTATTTCCCAGACGGAAGCCGGCCATGCAGATGCAATCCTCCGCGGCATCCTCCCGCACCAGGTATTCATGCACCTTCCGATAGGCCTCTTTTCCATAGTAGTCATCTGCATTGATCACGACGAAGGGCTCCGTCAGATATTTTGCGGCGCAAAGCACCGCCTGGCCGGTCCCCCAGGGCTTCGTCCTTCCTTCGGGCTTTACAAAGCCCTCGGGAAGATCATCCAGCTCCTGAAAAGCATAAGCCACTTCCGTGATTTTTTCGATCCGCTCTCCGATCACCCGGCGGAATTCCTCCTCCAGATCCTTCCGGATGATAAAGACCACCTTGTTGAAGCCGGCCTCCAGTGCATCATGGATGGAATAGTCCATGATAATCTCTCCCTTGGGGCCTACCGGGGCCAGCTGCTTGATTCCTCCTCCGAACCGGCTGCCGATCCCGGCTGCCATGATGACCAACGCTGTTTTTTTCATGCGATCTCCTCCTTCATATTGCTGAGCTTCGCCGCCTGATCGGCTGCGATCAGACTGTCGATGATCTCATCCAGGTCTCCATTCAGTACACTGTCCAGACGGTGCAGGGTCAGATGGATCCGGTGATCCGTCACCCGCCCCTGCGGGAAATTATAGGTTCTTATCTTCTCGGAACGGTCTCCCGTTCCGATCTGGCTCCTCCTGGCCTCGGCCTCCGCATCATGCCGGGCTGCCAGCTCCATCTCGTACAGACGGCTGCGGAGCACCTTCAACGCTTTATCCTTGTTCTTCAGCTGGGATTTTTCATCCTGACAGGAGACCACGATCCCGGTGGGAATATGCGTCAGGCGGACCGCCGAATCGGTGGTGTTGACACACTGACCGCCGTTTCCCGAGGCCCGGAACACATCGAACCGGCATTCGTTCAGATCCAGATGGAAATCGATCTCCTCCGCCTCCGGCATGATGGCCACCGTACAGGTGGAGGTGTGGATCCTTCCCCCCGATTCGGTCTCCGGGACACGCTGCACCCGGTGAACGCCGCTCTCATACTTCAGCCGGGAATACGCGCCGTTTCCGTTGATCATGAAGGTAACTTCCTTGAAGCCTCCGATCCCGCTCTCGTTGAGGCTCATCATCTCGGTCCGCCAGTGCATGGTCTCCGCGTACTTTACGTACATCCGGTACACCTCCGCGGCAAAAAGAGCCGCCTCCTCCCCGCCGGCGCCGGCCCGGATCTCCACGATCACGTTCCTGGAATCGTTGGGGTCCTTGGGAAGAAGCAGGATCTTCAGCTCCTTTTCCAGCTCCGGAAGACGGTCTCTGGCCTCCGAAAGCTCCTCCTTCAGCATGGCGCGCATCTCGTCGTCCTTCTCCTCTTCCAGCATGGAAAGGCTGTCCTCAATGGTCCTGTTCACTTCTTTGTATTCTTTATACGCCGATACGATAGGCTGCAGATCGCTCTGCTCCTTCATCAGCTTCTGAAAATGAGCCGGATCCGAGGTCACCCCAGGTTCCCCCAGTTCATTCAGGATCTCCTCAAAGCGGTTCAGCAGATCCTCCAGTTTATCAAACATGTATGTCTCCTTCTGTATAACGTCCCGACACCACCCGGTCCAGGCCGCCCAGATCCTTTATGACGGCCACCGATCCGAACCCGGCCTCCTCAAACATGCGGGACACGCTTTCTCCCTGGTCGTGACCGATCTCCACGAGCAGCCAGCCTCCGTCCTTCAGCCAGCTGCCGGCCTGCTCCGTGATCCGTCTGTAAAAAACCAGTCCGTCCGCACCTCCGTCCAGCGCCATCCCGGGATCGTGAAAACGGACCTCCGGGCTCAGTGTGGCGATGACTTCCGTGGCGATATAAGGCGGGTTTGACACTATCATATCATATTTCATGCAAGGATGACTATCCTTTCCGCACAATTTTCCCGGCTCCAGCGCCGAAAACAGATCCCCCTCCGCGAAAACACACCTTGCCTCCAGCCCAAGCTCCCGTGCATTTCGGCGGGCGACGGAAAGGGCCTCTGCCGAAAGATCCGTCCCCGTTCCCCGTGCATCCGGTCTCTCCGCCAGCAGCGAAAGGAGAATACAGCCGGAGCCCGTACACAGATCAAGGATCTCCGGAGCCGCAAGCCCCTGCAGCCTGTCCAGCGCGTTCTCCGCCAGGATCTCCGTGTCCTGCCGGGGACAGAGCACATGCTCATTCACATAAAAAACGGATCCCATGAAAAAAGCCTGATGGGTGATCTGCTGCAGCGGAATCCGCCGAGCTCTTTTATCCAACAGGCTTTGATACAGCGCCGCCTGTTCTTCACAGACCGCTGCCAGGGGATCCAGCCAGTACCGGGCCCGCGTGATTCCCGTTGCATATTCCAGCAGGTACCAGGCGTCCAGGCGCGCTTCCGGGACACCGGCCTCCGTAAGCAGCCGTGTCCCGCTATCCCATAGCTCTTTATAATTCATTTTCATTCCTATTCAGCTGCTGGTCCGTCAGACCGAATTCCTGCTTCAGGTAGGCCTTCCAGTCAAACACGGCTTCCACCGCCTTGATGGCCACCTCGGCCATATCCGGCGTGGGTTCCACGGTGGTCAGCCTCTGCAATGCCAGACCCGGCTTGCTGAAAAACCGTGCGCAGGCGGTATCATTGCGTCCGGCCCACTGTATAATCTCAAAGGAAACGCCGGCGACCACCGGCACCATCAGCAGACGACCTGCCAGACGGATCCAGAATACAGGCACCAGCACAAAGATAAAATGAAGGAAAATACTGACCAGCATCACCAGGAACAGGAAGCTGGTCCCGCACCTTCTGTGGAAGCGTGTGCTTTTCATCACATTCTCCACGGTCAGGGGAAGGCCGTTTTCCACGCAGTTGATGCACTTGTGCTCCGCGCCGTGATACATGAACGTCCTGCGGATATCCTTCATCCGGGAAATCAGGATCATATAGCCCAGGAAAAGCGCCAGCTTCACGAAGGCCTCGACGATGGTGACGATCACCTCCGAAGCGCCCACCTTACGCAGCAGACTGGCCAGCACATACGGCAGAAAAGCAAAGGCACCGATGGACACGGCGATGGAGATCGCCACGGTCACATACAGAAGGACCTTGAACATCTTGTCCTCCTTGGCCTTCTTTTTCTGCAGCTCCTCCTCCGAGAGAGACGCGTTGGCTTCCTTTTCCTTCTCGTCCTCCTCGTCGCCGGCGATCTCTGCGGAATACATCAGGCATTTTGTCCCGATGACCAGCGAATCCACAAATCCCGCAACACCCCGCAGCAAGGGCTTTTTCCAGATCGGCGATTTTCCGAAGGTGCACTTATAATCCTCTGTCTTGAGCTCGATCCCCCCGTCGGGACGGCGGACACCGACCGAGTACTTGTCCTTATGGCGCATCATGATGCCTTCCATGACGGCCTGTCCGCCGATATTTGATGGCTTCATGCAAACCCTCCAAATCCTTTAAACGAAAGAAAGGTTGAGATTACCAACCTCAACCTTCTCAACACCAACCATACCGTATGAAATGATTATTTTGTCAGACCATACTTTCTGTTGAACTTATCAATACGTCCGCGAGCCTGTGTAGCTTTCTGCTGGCCGGTATAGAACGGATGGCACTTGGAGCAGATTTCTACGTGGATGTCCTTCTTGGTGGAACCTGTAACAAACGTGTTGCCGCAGTTGCAGGTCACGGTCGCCTGATAGTAATTCGGATGGATACCTTCTCTCATTGTTTTCACCTCACTGTGTATATTCTATGATCTTTTTCGCACAACGCGAACCAAGTTCTGTCAAACAGCTTTCTGATTATAACACACCCCAAAAGCAAATGCAAGCTGTTTATGAAGTTCTTACAGGATTTTTTGTTTCCGGACCATCTGGATGAATTCCTCGTTGGTCCGGGTCCGGGCAAACATGTTCAGGATCTGTTCCACCGCGTCTTCCGATTTCATCCCGTTCAGGGCCTTCCGCATGCTGTATACAGCCTCCTGCTCCTCCCGGGTAAGGAGCAGATCCTCCCGCCGGGTCCCGGATTTCTGGATATCGATGGCCGGGAACACTCTCCGCTCCTGCAGCTTGCGGTCCAGAACCAGCTCCATGTTGCCGGTTCCTTTGAATTCCTCGTAGATCACATCGTCCATCTTGCTGCCGGTATCCACCAGCGCGGTGGCAAGGATGGTCAGGCTGCCGCCCTCCCGCATGTTCCGGGCCGCGCCGAAGAAGCGTTTCGGCATGTGAAGCGCCGCCGGATCCAGACCGCCGGAAAGGGTCCGTCCGCTGGGCGGAATGATCAGGTTGTAGGCTCTCGCCAGTCTCGTGATGGAATCCAGCAGGATCGTCACATCCTTTTTATGCTCCACCAGACGTCTGGCCCGCTCGATCACCATCTCGGACACTCTCTTGTGATGCTCCGGCAGCTCGTCAAAGGTGGAATAGATCACTTCCACATTCTGACCCTGGATGGCTTCCTTGATATCGGTGACCTCCTCCGGTCTCTCGTCGATCAGCAGAATGATCAGATGCATGTCGCGGTTGTTCCGCAGGATCGACTTGGCCACATCCTTCAAAAGCGTGGTCTTGCCCGCCTTTGGCGGGGACACGATCATTCCTCTCTGTCCTTTTCCGATGGGACTGATCAGATCCACGATCCGCATCGCCGTGGTGCCCCCGGGTCTCTCCATGATCAGCCGCTGATCCGGAAAGATCGGCGTCATATCTTCAAAATTGTACCGTTTCTGCCCCTCGTTGGGATGAAACCCGTTTAACGAGGTCAGGTACAGCAGGGCGCTGAATTTTTCATTCTGGTTTTTGATCCGGATGTTTCCCTGGATGATGTCGCCGGTCTTCAGATTAAATCTCCGGATCTGGGAAGGAGAAACATAGATGTCGTTCTCCCCGGGAAGATAGTTTTCGCAGCGGATAAAGCCATATCCGTCCGGCATGACCTCCAGTATGCCGTTCGCCTGCTCGCCGCTGTCCAGCTGGACCGTCTCGGCCGAAACGTTGTACTGCGTCTGCGCTTCCTCGGGCGTCACCACCCGCCGGGGTCTCTCTCCCTCCGGCCGGACTTCCTCGACCGCTGCGGAACGCCGGGGTCTCTCTCCCTCCGGCCGGACTTCCTCCATCGCTGCGGCACGCCGGGGTCTTTCCGGCTCTGCCCTTCCTTCCTCCGAAGAAACAACACGGCGCACTCTCTCACCCTCGGGACGGATCTCCCTGGGCCGGACAGGCTCCGCCTTCTGCTTTTCCTTTTCGTCTTCCTCGCACATACGGTCGATCAATTCGGGTTTTCTCATGGCTGAAATTCCTTTGATCCCCCGGGCCTTGGCCAGATCCCGCAAAACAGCAAGAGACAGGGACTCATATTTTTCTCTCATAAATGCCTCCGCAAAACCTTGTTATTATTTTTCTTTACCTTCAGTCGTGGGAAATTCTGTCCGAAATGACAAATCAGAACAAATGAACTGAGAATAAGAAACTTCTGTTATTGTAGCACAAGAAACGGCGGCTGTCCACTGTCAACTGAACACATAACGAAAGGCGCCCGCCGAAGCGGACGCCCTGTTGTCAGAATCAATACATTCTCATGACCAGCTGCATCTTGGTGATCTGGGAAGAAGTCAGTTTGCTGATGGCTTCTTCGATAGCTGCGTAGGTCTTCGGTCTGGAAGACTTGAGAGCCGCCGGATTCAGGGTATAATCCCGGAGCGCTTCTGCAAAATACTCAGACGCATTCTGGGTGACATATGCCTTGTTGTATCCGCTGTACTTGCCGCTCTCTTCGTTGTAGACCGCCTTGAACTTGCTGCCCGTATCATAGTTGCCGGCCATAAAGCCCAGGAAGTGGCCCATCTCGTGATAGATCGTGTCGTCATCGGCGCGGAGCGTCATCTTTTTATTTCTTGCATCGAAATATCCGGAATAGCTGACACTCGGATCGATAATGATGTCAAAGCCCATCTTTGTCCAGGCATCCTTGATCTTTGCATTCATCTTGGAAGCGGATTTCTCGACCGTCGTGGTGCTGGGCTTGTTGGAAGTCTGGGTCGCAGCTTTTACGGTGGTCGTGGTCTTGACTGTTGTGGTAACCTTCGTGGTGACCGCTTTCTTCTTGGAAGCCTTGGTATACTGTTCGGTAACCTGCGTCAGAACGGTGGTCTCGGTCTTCACGGTGGTGGTGGCGTTCTTCTTAACGGTCTTGGTGGTCTTCTTGGTCTTGTTCGGAAGCTTGGAAGTATAGGTCTTCGTTGCGGCCTTGCTCAGGGTCACGGTCTTTTTGGTGGTCTTCGAGCTCTTTGTGGTCTTGGTTGTGACCTGCGGAGCCGCTGCCAGCGGAGTCTCTTCTTCTTCGAGCGATGCTTCCAGCTCCGGATCCACATGGGAGGAAGCAATTTCAACCGCGTTTCTCATATCCTGCACATACCAGATCCCGTAGCCGACGGCTGCGAGCAGAACCAGACACACGATAGCGGTGATTTTTCTTTTCTTCAGAACCTCTGCAAATTTTTTCATAGTACACATCCTTTCTCCGTTTCACAAATATGAGTGATAATAGTGATAGTGGTAATAAAAAAACCGCTACAAAAATGTAAACGGCTACCACTAAAGATACTGTCCCCGAAATATGCTTCTGAAACAGATTCGTCATGCGGCAACCGGCTGTCATGGCCATCAACAAGATGGCTTTAGACCCTTGGCTTTGCGTCCCTATCTTTCGGTAGGTTTGCCTTTGTTATCTGTTCTTACTATACCCGATTCATCCGGCTTTGTCAAGGGATTTCCTCCGTTTTTTCGCCCAAAATGGCGATTTGTGAGATATGTTCAAAACAAGATTGTTCAATTTATAACAATTAGCTAATAATGCAGCGCATCTTCACGAAACAATGGTTTCGCGGGTCTTTTCGGACGGAAAACCCTCCCTCAAAGATTATATCTTAATTGAAAGGATAAATAAAGTTTTTTATTTCTTTTTTCCACGAATCTGGTATACTGATACTGTATCTGTAACTGTTGTTTTCTTTCCATGGCCTTCTTTCCGGGCCATACAGGCAGTTGAGAGCTTTGCTTTCACCGCAGTCAGAAAGGATTCCTATGCGGAAACGCGTTCTTTTACTATTTCTCGTCCTGTGCCTTCTTACCGCATGCTCCTGCGGAGGCGGCTCTTCGGACTCCAACGAACCCCCGGTGTTTTCGCCCCTGCGGGTTCTTGAACCGAAAGCCCAGGGCCTCAGGACCGTGGAGGAAGGATCTCTGCTGCTGGATTTCTCCAACGAGAACCAGGGCTATTTCTTCGCTTTCAACCAGTCACCCCTCCGGCAGATGAGCCTTCAGCTGACAGCGCCGGACGGGATCGTATACAAATACTTTATCGATCCGGAAAAGGAAGCCGTGATCCCCTTCTCCGGGGGAAGCGGCGACTATATCCTGATCTGTTACCAGCAGATCCAGGGCGACCAGTTTGCAGCCATCTACACCAACACGATGAAGATCAAGCTGGACAACGAATTCCTGCCCTTCCTGTACCCCAACCAGTTCGTGAATTTCAACGCCGGTTCCGAGGCCTGCGAGCTTGCTCTCTCCATGATGCCGGAGGACACCGAAGACACCCTCGCGCTGGAAAAGATTTACAACTATGTCACCGAGAATATCACCTACGACATGGAAAAAGCCCATTCGGTGGAAGCCGGATATCTCCCGGATATCGACGAGACCCTGGCCACCGGCACGGGAATCTGTTTTGACTATGCCGCCCTCATAACGGCCATGCTCCGAAGCCGCGACATACCCTGCCGGCTGCAGATCGGCTTTGCCGGCGATATCAAGCATGCCTGGGTGGATGTGTACATCCGCTCCAAGGGCTGGGTCAACAATGCCATCGAATTCGACGGGGAAAGCTGGACCCGTATGGATCCCACCTTCGACTCCAGTCTTGAAGACAAGGAGGTCGCCAGAGACTTCATCGGCGACGGAACCAACTATAACGTCCAGTTCACCAGATAAAGGAGATTTCCATGAAAACAATGAACAATCAGGAGCTGTATTATTTCTGCGAACAGTTCTCCATCATCCTCCGGTCCGGGATCGCCGCCATCGACGGCCTTTCCATCCTTGCGGAAGATACCAACGGCGAACAGGACGAAGCCGTTCTGAAAAAAATGCAGGAGGATATGGAGATCCATGGTTCCCTGGCCCACGCGCTGGAACAGACAGGCCTGTTCCCCGACTCCATGATTTCCTATGTAAAAGTAGGCGAAGAGACCGGCTGCCTGGACGAAGTCATGCGGAACCTGGCCATCCATTATAAAAACGAGCACGAGATCTCCACCCAGATCCGGAGCGCCATCTCCTACCCGCTGCTGATGCTGCTGATGATGGGCGCCGTGATCATCATCCTTCTCGTGAAGGTCCTCCCTGTCTTCCAGCAGGTCTTCCGTCAGCTGGGCATGGAGATGAACGGGATCTCCAAGGGTCTGCTGAATGCAGGAACGGCCATCAGCCGGTATTCTACGGTCCTGCTGATCGTGGCTGTTCTTCTGATCGGGGGCGTACTGTTCCTGATCTTCCATCCTGCCGGCCGCAGCGCTGCAGCCAGAGCCATCGCACGTATCCCCGGCCTCAAAAACATCCCCATAGCCAGGGATTACGGCCGTCTTACCCAGGCCCTTGCCCTGGGACTCCGCAGCGGTCTGACCCCGGAACACAGCATGGAGCTGGCCAAGCCTCTGCTTGCTCATCCGGAGATCCAGACTCATTTTGAAAAAGCAAACCAGCTGTTAAACGAAGGCGCCTCCTATCTGGATGCCATGACCGAATCCGGTCTGTTCCACGGCATGGATGCCCGGCTGATTTCCATCGGTTTCCAGACCGGCGCCAGCGATGAAGTCATGAACAGTCTGTCCGAAAAATACCAGCAGGAAGCGCTCGTATCGGTTTCCAACGCAGTAGGCGTACTGGAACCCACCATCATCATCATCCTGTCCGTCATGGTCGGCCTGGTCCTTCTGGCTGTCATGATGCCCCTGCTTGGTGTATTCTCCGGCATGCTCGGTTAATGAGGTAGCTCTATGGAATTCACGGAAAGCCCGAAGAAAAAATGCATACGGATTCTCCAGCGCCTGCTGCCCCTTCTGCTTCCCATCCTGATCTGCGGTGTTTTTGTGCTGGGCATCAGTGCCGCCTCCCGAAATACCCTTTCCGAGGAGCAGGATAATCTGCAGAAGGCAATCTCGCGCAGCGCCATGGCGGCCTATGCCCGGGACGGACGGTACCCGGAAAGTCTGGAGGAGATCCTGACCGAATACAATATCACCTATGACAGCCGACGGTTCGTGGTGGAATACGTTCCCACCGGCTCCAATCTCCTTCCTTCCGTCTCCGTGATCGCTTTGCGCGGCGGGAAAGGAGGAAGCCGATGAATCCGGAACGTTCCCAGAAGCATTCGGTGGACACCCTGTTCTCCTTCCTGCTTTTCGGCCTGTTTGTGCTGTTTCTTCTGGTCCTGCTGCTGTTTTCCGCACAGCTGTATCAGCGGAGCGTCGGTTCCCTGGATGAGAACCAGAATCTGCACACGGCCGCCACCTATCTGACCACAAAATTCCGGCAGCACGACAACGCCGGCAGCCGGTATGTCGCCCATTTCGGGGATCTCGATGCACTCTGCTTCGAGGACGTCATCGACGATACCGCCTGTACCACCTATATCTATCTGCTGGACAATGAACTGAAGGAACTGTTCACCCTGTCCGGAACCACCCTGTCTCCGGATGCCGGCACCACCATCGCCGCCCTCTCCGGCTTTGATTTCGAACAGACAGAGGATGGTTTCCTGCAGATCCGTCTGACCGACAAGGACGGCCATACCGCGTCGCTTGCCCTGCATCCCGGAACGCCGGAGATTTCCTGAGGAGGAAGCTGTATGTCACATATGCGCACACATTCCCGGAACAGTCTGTTTCTGGCAGAGCTGATCCTGGCACTGTGCTTTCTGGCTTTGGTCTGTGCCGGCTGCATCCGGCTTTTTGCCGCGGCTTATCTGGACCGGACCGAGGCACAGCGGCTCAATTACATACGGGAAAACACCGTCCGCGCCGGCGAACTGCTGGAAGGATGGAATGCGGATCCGGACCAGCTTGCCCTTCTGTTTCCGGAGGCTTCCATGGAGGATGGCTCCCTTGTGGTCTCCTTTGACCGGAAATGGACCGTCACCGGACCGGAAAACGCCTTCTACTTTATGCGCCTTACCCCGCAGGTGACGGAAACCGTCAAGGGCGGTCTTCTCTCCTTCACGGACGCAGAAGGAAAAGCCCTTTACTCCTGCGAGATCCGTTATCCCCTCCTCCACAGCGAAGAGAAGGGAGGGCCCGAAGCATGAAAAACGGCAAAAGCAATATGGTGACCGCCGGGATTCCTTCCCTGTTTCTGATCTTTTCAGTGCTGGTCATGGTGATCCTTGCCCTTCTCACCTTCGGGACCAGCCGTTCCGACGCCAAAATGAGCCGGGAATCCCTCGACCGCACTACCGCCTACTACGAAACCACTGCCGCTGCCGCCGATCTGTTCAACGAGATCCGCAGCCGCACTCTTTCCGGCTCCGGACTGCCCTCTCAGGAAGAACTGACGGAACTGGCAGCCGGTTATGAAAATGTGATAACCATCGAAAAAAAGCCTGACGCAGATGCCTTGCTTTACGAGATTTCCTTCTCGGACAGCCAGTGCCTGCATGTCGAAATCTCCGAAGGCAGCCCGTCCGGAGACGGCGGACTGCATATCGATGTCTGGGACACCCGCAGTATCGGAAGCTGGAACCCGGATACGACACAACATCTGTTTCAGGGAACTATAATGGAGGACTGATATGGGAGAGACCAACCTGCTTGAATTTCTGAAAACCGCGACCGGAAACAAAACATCCGATATTTTTATCATTTCCGGCCGTCCCTTAAGCATGAAGATCAACGGAAAGCTGCTGGATTACGGCGACCGGCTGATGCCCGCCGACACCGAGCGGGTGATCAAAGAGCTTTACACCATGGCCGGCGGACGGGATCTTCGCAAGCTCTATGAAAAGGGCGACGATGATTTTTCCTTCTCCATTCCGGGACTCTCCCGTTTCCGTGTAAACACGTACCGGCAGCGCAGCTCCTTTGCCGCCGTGATCCGTGTGCTCTCCTTCGACCTTCCGGATCCGCAGCACCTGCAGATTCCGAAGGTGGTCCTCGACATGGCCGACTTTACCAAGGGAATGGTCCTGGTCACCGGCCCGGCCGGCAGCGGAAAATCCACCACCATGGCCTGTATCATCGACCGGATCAACCATACCCGGGAAGGTCACATCATCACCCTGGAGGATCCGCTGGAATACCTGCACCGGCATGACAAATGCATCGTGAGCCAGCGCGAGATCATGACCGACTCCGAAAGCTATCTGGCCTCTCTCCGCGCCTGCCTGCGGCAGAGCCCGGATGTCATCCTTCTGGGCGAAATGCGCGACTACGAAACGATCCAGACGGCCATGACCGCCGCCGAGACCGGCCATCTGCTGCTTTCCAGTCTGCATACCATCGGCGCCGCCAACACCATCAGCCGCATCATGGACGTTTTTGAACCCAACCAGCAGCGGCAGGTGGCGGTACAGCTTTCCATGGTCCTGCAGGCCGTTGTATCCCAGCAGCTGGTTCCCGACGTGGACGGCCGCACCATTCCTGTATTTGAAGTGATGATCCTTACCTCCGCCATCCGGAACATGATCCGTGACGACAAGGTCCATCAGATCGAAGGCGTGATCGCCTCCTCCTCGCAGGAGCAGATGATCTCCATGGATCAGGCCCTGTTCAACCACTTTAAGAAAGGCGTCATCACCAAAGAGACGGCTCTTCGCTTTGCTACCAATCGCGACACCATGAAACGAAAGCTGGGTTGATCAAAATGAAAAAATGGGAAGAAAACATCCGAAAAGTGATCCCCTATACACCGGGTGAACAACCGAAGCTCCAGAACCTCATCAAGCTGAACACCAACGAGAATCCGTACCCTCCGGCTCCCGGCGTGGCTTCGGTCATCCAGAGCTTCTCTTCCGATTATCTGCGCCTCTATCCGGACCCGGCCGCCTCGGAGCTTGTCCATGCCATTGCACAAAACTATGGACTTGCGGACGACCAGGTGTTTGTCGGAGTCGGTTCCGACGACGTCCTGGCCATGTGCTTCCTGACTTTTTTCAACTCCCGGAAGCCCATCCTGTTTCCCGACATCACCTACTCCTTCTATGACGTATGGGCAGACCTGTTCCGGATCCCCTTCCGGACACCAGCCCTGGATGACTCCTTCTGCATCTGCCCGGAGGACTATATGCAGGAGAATGGCGGGATCATTTTCCCGAATCCCAATGCGCCCACCGGCGCGGTCCTTTCTCCGGACGCGATCGAACGGATCCTTTCCGCCAACCCGGATGTCATCGTCATCGTGGACGAGGCCTATATCGACTTCGGAGGTGAATCCGCCCTGCCGCTGATCGACCGGTACGACAATCTGGTGGTGGTGCAGACCTTTTCAAAATCCCGCTCCATGGCCGGAATGCGGATCGGTTTTGCCTGCGCCAGCCCGACGCTGATCCACTATCTGAACGATGTGAAATACTCCTACAACTCCTATACCATGAACCGGGTCACCATCGCGGCCGGTACCGCCGCCATAAAGGACAAAGCCTACTTTGAAGAAACCTGCCGGAAGATCATCGAAACCCGTGAATGGACCAAAAAGGAGCTGTCTGCTCTCGGCTTCTCCTTCCCGGATTCCTGTGCGAATTTCATCTTTGCACAGCACAAAAAAATCCCGGCCCCAGAGCTTTTCAAAGCGCTCCGCGAAGCCGGAATCATCGTCCGGTATTTCAACAAGCCCAGGATCGACAATCATCTGCGCATCACCATCGGCACCCCCGACGAGATGCGCCGTCTGATCGACTTTCTGAAGCAATACTGTCAAAACCATCTGTAATCCACAAAAGGGATCCCCGCAGCCGGAGATCCCTTTTTGCTTACATGCACTTTTCAAAAACAGGCATATAGTCGAGCGGAGCCTGCACCCGGACTCTCTGCCCTCCTTCGTACACCTCTCCCGTGCTGGTCAGGCGCCACTTGCCTGCAGGCAGATAGACCTCTCTTTCGAATTCATCCTTGTGAAAGACCGGCGCGGCAAGATACCGGCTTCCGAACATATACTGATCCTGCAGCGTCCAGCAGATCTCATCCTCCGGGAATTCAAAGAACATGGTACGGATCAGAGGAGCCCCCGTATGGCTCGCTTCCTCATACAGCTCCTTGATGTAATCATGCATCTCCTCCCGGATCCGGTAATATTTTTTCATGATCCGGTAGTTTTCTTCCCCGTAGCTCCACAGCTCGTTGGCGTGTCCGGTCTTCAGATAACCGCCGCCGTAATCGCGGGTATCCAGCGGAGGAATGTTGTAGGGTCCGCGATCCCCGTGCATCCGGAACACGGCGGAATACACCGCAAACTGGTACCACCGGATCAGCAGCTGCTGAAAATCCGGATCATTCACATCATCCGTCATAAAACCGCCGATGTCCGTGGTCCACCAAGGAATCCCGGCCAGCCCCATATTCAACCCCGCCTGCACCTGCTCGTAGAAGGAGCAGAAGGTGCTGGGTACATCGCCGGACCAGACCACGTTGCCGTATTTCTGGCTTCCGGCCCAGGCACAGCGCAGCAGATTGACCACCGGGCCCTTTTCCTTCATAGGATCATAAAAGACTCTGCTGTACCACTGGGGATACAGATTGCTGCAGGCCAGCGCCGGCAGATCATAATACCGGTACTGGTCAAAATCATAGACACCGAAATCCGGCTCCGAATTATCCAGCCAGAACCCGTCGATCCCCAGATCATAATAATTCTTCTTGCAGACATTCCAGACATATTCCCGGGTTTTGGGGTTGAACACATCGATCTCCACGCAGTCCCCCTGGTAATCGTAGGTCTGGGCAGCCCCTCTTTCCGTCCGGATCAACAGTCCCTGTTCCATCATGGGCCCGAAGTTCTCACTCCGACGGTCCACGGAAGGCCATACCGAAACGATCACCTTGATCCCCATGGAATGCAGCTCGTCCACCATGGCCTTGGGATCCGGCCAGTAGGTGGTGTCGAACTTCCAGTCCCCCTGCACAGGCCAGTGGAAAAAGTCGATCACGATCTGGTCAATATGGATTCCTTCCTTCTGATACCTTCTGGCAACCTCCAGCACCTCTTCCTGGGTCCTGTAACGCAGCTTGCACTGCCACAGTCCCATCCGGTCCTCCGGAAATGCCGGGGCACGGCCGGTCACATCCGTATAATTCCGCAGGATTTCCTTCGGATTGTCCGCCGCGGTGATCCAGTAATCCATCTCCTTCGTGCTCCGCGCTGTCCATTCGGTGAGATTGGCTCCAAAGCATGCTCTGCCCACAGCCGGATTGTTCCACAAAAATCCATATCCAAGACTGGAGATCACAAAAGGAACCGAAATCTGCGAATTCCGCTGCTCCAGGTCCAGAAGAGCCCCCTTCAGATTCAGATGCTGCTGCTGATACTGGCCCATCCCGAAAAACTTTTCCCGGTCATCCGCATCAAATTTGACCGTCAGCGCAAAATCAGAGCCTCCGATAATGCCCTTCCATTCCCGGTTCACATACTTAAGGCACCGGCTTCCTTCACTGAGAGTACCGCCATAGCAACGGTAATACTCCCGCAGGACAAGCTCCTCATCCCGGTAAAAACTGATCACACCGGCAAAATTGACCACCGCCCGAAGTCTGCCGTTTTGGATCGACGCTGCAGGGACCTTCTCGATACTGCCGTCTCCCACCCAGAAATCCTCCTCATAGATCCGGATCTCCGGTCTGCTCTCAGGAGGAACTTCCGTAAGAGCCCAGGTCCTTCCGGTAAAATCCGGCAGTCTGGTGGCACGAACCCGCAGTGCATCCCTTCCCCATGCCTCGATCCGAAGTGTCTCCCCGCCGCGGCACGCGATCAAAGCCTGCCCTTTGTTTTCAAATATCATGTTCCATACCCTCCATTTCTTCTTCTGTCCTCATTTCTGTGCATTCTGTCCGGTTTACGTGCATTCCATCCGCAAATCCCTCCATGCGCCTCTTACTCTGCTATAGTAGGATCATCAAAAGGAAGGAGGCCGCAGCCATGACAACCATCTTCTCTCTCGGAATCATCAGTATCCTGTTCTATGCAGACCTTCGTTTCATCCATACACTCATCGTCTGAAAATAATAAAAATATCAGTTGACAAATACTATGCAAACTGTTATACTATCTCTTGCAGTCGACAAAGAGCTTCTTTGAGACTGAGATTTAGTTCGAAGCGTGGCTCAGTTTGGTAGAGCGCTGCGTTCGGGACGCAGAGGCCGCAGGTTCAAATCCTGTCGCTTCGAT
>CAMOUV010000005.1 GCA_946626695.1 uncultured Blautia sp. | reverse complement strand
GGGGTTGCCGTGGCTTCACAGATCCTATGTATCTCCACCACTCTGAATAAAAGGCAACAATATGACTTGATATTATCCGACCCGCAGACAGAAACGCTGAATCTCTCTTTCGGTCGAAACCTTTTCGATCTCTGCGCCTAAAAGCCGCAGTTTTCCTTCAAAATTCTCATAGCCGCGCTGGATGTAGACAATATCGTCCACAATGGTGATTCCTTCCGCGGCCAGGCCTGCGATCACCAGAGCTGCGCCTGCTCTCAGATCCGGAGCGGATACCCGGGCACCGGTCAGCTTCGGCACGCCGTCGATGATGGCGGAATTGCCCTTGACCTTGATGGATGCACCCATCCGTGCCAGCTCGTCGGCATACTTGAAACGGTTTTCAAAAATACTTTCCGTCACGATGCTGGTACCCTCGGCGATCGCCAGGGTAACCGTGATCTGCGGCTGCATATCCGTGGGATATCCCGGATAAGGCAGTGTCTTCACATTGGTTCTGCGAAGCTTATGCGCTGCCCGGACCCGTACGGCATCGTCAAATTCCTCCACCTCGCATCCGATCTCGATCAGCTTGGCCGTGGTCGCTTCCAGATGCTTGGGAATCACGTTGCGCACCGTTACATCACCGCCGGTAGCTGCGGCGGCAAACATAAAGGTTCCGGCCTCGATCTGGTCCGGAATAATGGAATACTCTGTCTTATGCAGCTTTTCCACACCCTTGATCCGGATCACGTCGGTTCCGGCTCCCTTGATGTTGGCTCCCATACTGTTCAGGAAGTTAGCCACATCTACCACATGAGGCTCTTTGGCTGCATTTTCGATGATCGTGCGTCCCGGAGCAAGGGCCGCTGCCATCATGATATTGATGGTCGCACCTACCGAAACCACATCCAGATAAATATGGGCTCCATGCAGGTTTTCCGCCTTAGCCACGATCGCACCGTGGAAAATGTCCACGTCGGCTCCGAGAGCCCGGAAGCCTTTCAGATGCTGGTCGATGGGTCTGCTGCCGATATTGCATCCGCCCGGAAGCGGAACCTCCGCATGTTTGTATTTGCCGAGAAGCGCTCCCAGCAGATAATAGGATGCACGGATTTTTTTGATATATTCATAGTCGACACTGACATCACCGATGGTGGAGCCGTTGATCTTCACGGTCGATTTGTTTACCCGGTCCACAATGGCACCGATTCCGGCGATCGCTTCCAGAAGGACATTGATATCACGCACATCCGGAAGATTTTCAATGGTTATTGTCTCGTCCGTCATGATTGCTGCAGCCAGAATGGCCAGAGCAGCGTTTTTTGCACCGGCAATATCCACTTCCCCTACCAGCGGAGTACCGCCTTTTATAACATACTGTTCCATAAGACACCTCTGTAAGATTACCCCTGTGTTATCCGGCCATACTCCCCAGTAAAGAACGGAAGCAGAATAACAGAATGCTATTCTGATCCCGGTCATGAGCCGGTTTCCAAAACAAACAGCCTCGTCATTATATCACAAAATATTCATTTGTAAAGCCTTTTCAGGCGATTGACGCCTGTGTCCGGCTAGTTATGTCTACCAATAGAGCTTATTTTATCATACATCCGGGGTTTCTGCAATCATTTTGTCCTTCTGACCTTCTGCTTTTTGACGCTGTATCCGAAGGTGCCCAGCTTCTTTCCCGTTTTCAGATATTCTCCGTGGGAATACACCATCAGCCCTGCCGCATTCAGATGCAGTCCGCCGTCCGGATCCAGCAGTTCTTCCGCCGCATGCACCGCCAGTACCTCCGCCATGAACATGGTATGGGAACCCAGGGGCTTTTCCTCCGTCACCCTGCACTCGATGGAAACGGGACATTCCGCGATCAGCGGTGCCTTCACATACTCCGCCTTCTGCCGCGTCAGGTGCATTTTTTCGAATTTGTCCGTATCCCGGCCGGAACGAACCCCGCAGTAATCCGTGGCAAAGGCTGTTTCCTCCGTTGTCAGATTAATGACAAATTCCCCGGTTTTCCTGATCATATCACAGGAAAACCGGGAAGGTCTTACAGAAATATAAACCATGGGCGGATTTGTACAGATCGTGCCGGTCCAGGCCACCGTGATGATATTGTCACGGCCTTCTCCGTCCGTGACGCTTACCATCACGGCAGGAAGCGGATAGAGCATGTTTCCTGCTTTCCACAGCTGTTTTTTATATTTCTTCATGTTATTCCATTACAGTTTGATATTGGCAAAAAGGGATGCCAGAGAGGTGGTAGCCTGCTCGGTGGACTCCGGAAGCTTGTAGGTTTCTTCCTCGATCTCCGTAACCGGGGCATCCTCCATCGCTTTCATGCTGAGACTGATCTTTCCGTCCTTCACGGCAGTCACCTTTACTTTGACCTTGTCTCCCACCGAAAGAACCTCGGAGGGTTTTGCGATTCTCTTCGTGCTGATCTGCGAAACATGAACCAGTCCGGAAAGACCGTTGCCAAGATCGACAAAAGCACCGTAGGGCTGCAGCGTCTCGACGGTTCCTTCCGTCACCAGACCCACCTGCAGATTGGAAATCCGGTTCTTTCTTTCTTCCTCTGCCTTTTTGCGGAGGATCTCTCTTGCAGAAAGAATCAGACGGTTGTTCGCCTTGTCCACATCAAAAACCTGCACCTGAATGTGCTTGTTCAGATATTCGTTGGTATCTTCCACATAGGAAAGAGAAAGCTTGGAGGCCGGAATGAAGCCGCGCACATCCTCCACATACGCGATCACGCCGCCTTTGACTGCACCCTTGATCACCACATCCAGCACTTCACCGGATGCCTTCAGCTCCTTCAGCTTTTCCCAGCTGAGAACATCGTTGGCTTCTACCTTGGAAAGAAGGATGTTTCCATGTCCGTCATCCGTTCTCACCACGGTCGCAGACACCTCATCACCGATCTGAACCGATTCCTTCAGGTTAAAGCCCGGTTCCCTGCTGTAATCCGCCGCCGGGATGATCCCCTCGGCATAATACTTCAGATCCAGCACCACCTGGTTCTCATCCACACTGATCACGGTTCCGGTAAGAATATCTCCCTCTTCGATTTTCTTAAAGGATGCCTCAAGTTCTTTTTCATAGTCTTTCATTGATTCTGACATTGTCCGGTTCTCCTTCCGTACTGCGTTTTTCTTTAAAGCCGATTATATCATAAGTTCCGCATCATAGAAAGTAGGTAATTCCTTCGTTTTTCAAAGAATCTCGACTTTCCAGCCTGAAGTACAGGTCTTTCCCGGCTCCAGCGTCAGAAGATCCGGCTGCGCGGCAAAATCTTCGGGCTTTCCGTCTCTGGAAGGAAGAGAACCCCAGGGTTCAATGCACACATAAGGAGCATCCGTTCCCGGTTTGCTCCAGAAACCCACATAATCATAATCCCAGCGAAGGATCAGTCCCTTTTCTCCCTTGTCGGTTCCGAGCCGCACCGCATGCCCGGCGTTCTTGAGCACGATGGCATCCTGATCGAACAGGTCGTGACGGAGAAGGATCCTCTTTCCTTCCGACAGAGAATATGCTTCGTCTTCACCGTTCCGGAAACATGCCTCGGTAAAACCGATCCGTACCGGATCCTCCGCCTCCGGCAGCTCCAGATAATAATCCTCAAAAGCAAGTCCTTCTTCCATGGGAACACAGAATCCCGGATGTCCGCCCACGCCGAAATACATGGTCTTTTCATCCTCATTCAGCACTTCCATGGATACCGACAGCTCATTCTCCTTCAGGATATAGGAAATCCGGAAGACAAATTTCCACGGATACTGCTCCAGCGTTTCGTCGTCATACCGGAGCTCAAAGGTCATGCGGTCCTTTTCCTGTTCGATCAGGGTAAGCTCCCGGTATTTCAGAAAGCCGTGAATCTTCATGGAATAGGTTTTTCCTTCAAAGGTATATTTTCCGTCGTACAGTCTCGCTATATAGGGGAACAGATTCGGCGCGCTGTCCTTCCAGTAGGAAGGATCCCTCTGCCACAGGTATTCCTGTCCGTCCTTTTTGACCGATACAAGCTGACCTCCGAAGGTCTCAGCAGTTACTGTCATGTGTTCATTCCGGATTGTGTAATTCATGGCTCTCCTTTCCCATAAAACGAGGAGTGCCCCCGGTAGTGGTTTACCGAGGGCATTATTATGAAAAAAATGGTCCTGTAATGATAGCCATTACATTGCCTTTCATCAAGTTATTCATACTTTACCATGATTTTATGAATAAAGTATGAACGCAAGGTAAACATTCAGTATATTTTAGGTTTTTTGTACAGAAAATGTTGACTAACCTGGATACTTTTATCAATTTTACCTAATAAATCATCACCTCTTTTATTCACAGAAAATTTTCATTTATTCACAAATCTTTTACATGATTACCATTATTTTTCCATAATTAGGATCTATAATTTGAGCATATAAAAATAATCATGCCAACGTTATTTTTATATTTCTTTTTCATAAGTTGGCTGCAAAACAGCCAACTCTCCTTCCTTTTAACTTATAAAACCGCATCCTGCAAAGGGTGCGGTTTTATATTTCTGTCAGACAGTCGCTGAGCGCCGCAAACTGTGCGAGCGACAGAGCTTCTCCTCTGATATTCACCGGCAGGCCGCAGTCTGTCAGTGCTTTTTCAACCTCTTCCCTTCCAAAAGAAAGAAATCCCGCATTTTTGATCCCGTTTGCCAGTGTTTTTCTCCTCTGGTTAAAAGAAGCTTTGATCAGACCGAACATCAGCTTCTCATTCTTCACGGAAACCGGAGGAACCGCATATTTCTTCAGACAGATCACGGTACTGTCCACGTTGGGTCTGGGCATAAAACAATTCCGGGGTACATTCGCCGCGATCTTCGTCTCTGCGTAATACTGCACCGCCAGCGAAAGAGCTCCGTAATCAGCCGTCCCCGGCGATGCCTGCATCCTCTGTGCCACTTCCTTCTGAATCATCACCGTGATGCTGTCCAGAGGCACATTTTCTTCAAACAGAGCCATGATGATCGGCGTTGTGATATAGTACGGAAGATTTGCCACCACCTTTACCGGCCTTCCTCCATTGTATTCTTCTGCTGCCGCCGCCAGATCCATTTTCAGAATATCCTGGTTTACAATCTCCACATTGTTCCAGTCCTTCAGGGTATCCTGCAGGATCGGGATCAGTTTTTTATCGATTTCCACGGCCAGGACCTGTCTGGCACGATCGGCAAGATACTGCGTCATCGTTCCGATCCCCGGTCCGATCTCGATCACAAAATCATCTTTTCCGATCTCAGCCGCATCGATAATCTTTTCCAGAACATGCTCATCGATCAGAAAATTCTGGCCGAACCTTTTCTGGAATACAAAATCGTACTTTTTCAGGATCTCCGATGTACTTTTTGCATTTCCAAGATACGGTTCGGCCATTTTATTCCTCCAAAATCCGGATACGGATTATTTGATGTTAAAATCCTTTTCAAGAAGAGCGATGTATCCGTCCTGATCCATTCTCTTCTTCTCATTTTTCTTTCTGAACAGCTTAAATCCTCCCTGGGATTTGGCGATCGCCGCGTCAATGATTTCCTTGACGGCGCCGATATTCATCGGCATGTCCTCCTTCTGATTGATGCCGATCAGATTGTACAGAGCAAGCATTCCCATATTGTCGATCTTATAGCCGTTTTCCATCGCATAGATCTTGGCAAAATACGCAAGCTCATCGTTGGTGAATACGGGTATATTGATGGTGGATGTGAACTTTCTTGCAAGCTTCGGATAACGGGCGATCATCTTCCGCATGCCGATCTTATCATCCTCCAGAATGAAGATCATGCCGTTCGTATCCTTTTCCATCGCCTGGTTCAGGGCCTCGGCGGTTTTCGGATCCAGCTGGTTGGCTTTTTCGATCACCAGAAATCCGCCGGAAAGCTTTTCCACGATACGGTCGATATTCTTTCCGTTGATCTGTTCGGCAAACACATAGGCAACCTTGGATGCTTCCAGATTCAGCTCTTTGCAGATTGCCGGGATCAGACCCGAGATCAGTCTGGTCTTTCCGGTCTCCGCGCCGCCCATGACGATCACATTGCCTGTTCTGGATGTATTGTCCGCCGCCCCCATCTGTACATCGTAAAGGGTATTGATGATCTGCTCCTTCATTCCGGGAACCATCACGAAATAAGAGAACAGACGGATTTCTTCCTCCCTCAGATCCTTCTCCCTGGGAATGATATCCGCATTTTTTTCCTCTTCCGGATGGATCGAATCGATGAACTTTTCCAGTCTTTCTTCTTCGGTGAGGTTTTCATCCTCCTCCGGCACTTCCTTTGGTTCCGGTTCCTCGGCTTCGGAAGTTTCTTTTTCTTCCGTCTCTTCCGGTACCTCTTCCTCGCTGAAAAGATCTTTTTCCTCCAGCGGCGTCGGAAGGATGCTCTTGTCCTCCACCTTCTCCAGATCAATCTCTTCCGGCTTCAGATCCGGGAATTCCAGATCCGGAACATCGTCCGCTGCTCCTTCTTCGGAGATCACCGTTTCTTCCGGAAATTCTTCATTCTCTTCTTTCGGATTCTCTTCTTCCTCATCGCCGGAAAGATCAATGATCTCTTCCTTCACTTCTTCTTCCGGTGCTTCTTCCTGCTTTTCCTCCGGAATCTCAATTCCCTGGGAAGCTGCCGCCGCCAGGATCGTATCCTCCAGATTGAATTCCTTCGGAGGCTCTTCCGGAATAACCACATCCTCGATCAGAATGTTATCTTCATCCGGCGTGAACGCACTCTTTTTCTCCAGTATGCTTTCTTTCGAGGAAGATTTAAGCTCTGGAATATGGAAGGATCTGGAATGGCCTCTTTTCTTCTTTTTGTAAATTTTTACGGCTTCCCCTTCCTCTTCCAGAACGGGTACATCGTCAAATTCTTCGGAGGAAGAAGGCTCATCGGAAAGAATGTCATCCCCTTCCTCAGTATCTTCTTCATCTTCGTTTTCCTCCGAAGGACCAATCTCCTTCCGGATACCGCCGAACAGATCACGGATTCCCTTGGATATTCTCTCCTGCAGGGTTTCCGCATTCTGCAGATCCTTCTCGTTTTTCATGATGATGCTGTCGATCTGCGGATTATCCCTGTCTTCATCATATTCATCCGGAACTTCGCTTACTTCGGCTTCTTCCGGTTTTTCATCAGAGTCTTCCTCTGGTTTCTCTTCGGTTTCTTCCTTCGGCTCTGTTTCTTCGCCCGTGGACTCTTCCCCGGATTTTTCTTCCTCCGCAGAAGCTTCCTCTGCTTTTTCTTCGGCCTCTCTTTTCGCCAGTACAGGCATCAGCTGGTCTTCGTATTTTTTCTTTTCTTTTTCCGTCAGGGTACCCATCTGTGACTTCAGATCAAGGGCTTTTATAATATAGTTTCCTTCGCTGAACCACAGGATCATCTCATTGCAGAGATCCTGACATTTTTCCTTCTGTCCGGATTTATAGTACAGACTGGCAAGCTCATAGGACCATTTTTCGGTGAATTCGCTCTCTTTGTAGTCTTCCAGTACCCGGATCTGTTCTTCAATCGGTGCGTTCTGGGCTTTCAGGATCTTATATTTCAGAATATAGGAATTGCTGTCATGAGGAGCAACCACGCAGAATTCATCATAATAATCCTCCGCATCCTCGATATCTCCCGTCTTCAGACAGATCTCAACCAGCCGGTAAAGAATATTTTTTCCGATGGGAGACCTGTGATAAGCCAGCCGGAATATTTCCTTGCTGTCCTCATATTTTTTGTTGGCCGCATAGATTTCTCCCACGACGCAGAGAGTCCGGACATTCTTGACACGTCTCCAGTCGATACTGTCAACCACGTCCATGGCTCCCTTGTAATCTTTTATCTCTACAAGACGGTTGATTTCTTCCAGTTTGATTCTGAATTCTTCTTTGTCCAAAACGATCACCAGCTTTCTGCAAGCATTTTACTCATTCTACAGTCAGTGTATCATACACCTGTATGCTTGTCAAAGACCACTGACTTCCCCTTTTACCACGTGAAAAACCTTATTGATCTCGAACTGATGACTCACAAAATCATCCAGTCCGGTACATGTAATGATTGTCTGAATATCATGAATACTGCCGAGAAGATAGTTCTGACGGCTGCTGTCCAGCTCCGAAAGAACATCGTCAAGAAGCAGAATCGGTTCATCATGGATCTTTTTCTTCACCAGATAGATTTCCGAAAGCTTTAGAGAAAGAGCAGCTGTTCTCTGCTGTCCCTGGGATCCGTATTTTCGTATGTCGATCCCGTTGATCCTTACGCAGAAATCATCTCTGTGCGGACCTGTGGAAGAGGTTTTCAGCTTCAGATCCCTTTCCCGGTTCAGAAAGACCTTTTCTGACAGGAGCTCCTCCGGGACATCCGGCTCATAGAGGATCTCTATTTTTTCAATGCCTCCCGTCAGATTATGATGGATTTCCGAAGCGATCTCATTCAGCTCCCGGATGAATTCTCTCCTTTTACGGATCACCTTCAGTCCGTACTGTACAAGCTGTTCATCCCAGATATCCAGGGTATCCTTCAGGGACGGACTGCTCCACAGATCCTTCAGAAGCTTGTTTCTCTGATTGATCACATGGTTATATCCGGAAAGATCCGAAACATAAACCGGATCCAGCTGACAAAGCTCCATATCGGTAAATCTTCTTCTCTCTGCCGGACCGTTTTTTATGATATTCAGATCTTCCGGAGAAAAGAAAACCACATTGATCACACCCAGAAGCTCTTTTGCTTTCCGGATCGGCACCCCGTTTACGGCAACTCCCTTCGGCTTATTCTTTTTCAGATGCATGTCGATTTTGTACTGGATACCGTTTTTATGAATAAAAAGACGGATGTGCGATTCCTCTTCACCGAAAAGGATCATTTCCCGGTCCTTGCTCCCTCTGTGGGATTTGCTTGTCCCGCACAGATAGACCGATTCCAGAATGTTTGTCTTTCCCTGGGCGTTGTCCCCGTACAGTATATTGGTCCCCTGATCAAACTCCATTTCCAGAGATCGATAATTCCGAAAATTTTTCAGCTGAATGGATTCAATATACATACGCTTACCCGATCACAACGATCTCTTCATCTCCGTATGTGATGACATCACCGGGATGTATTTTCCTGCCTCTCCGGAGATCCACTTCTCCGTTCACCTTCACCTTGCCCTCCTGGATCACATACTTGGCCTCCACGCCGTCCTGGACCACATTGGCAAGCTTCAGAACCTGTCCGAGCTTGATAAAATCATCTCTGATCGTAACTTCCATACTCTTTTTCCTTTATCTGTACTGATTCTGGTTGATGTTGACCGGCAGGATCAGATAGGTGTACATTTCCTGCTCATCCTTTATGAAACAGGGAGCTTTTGCATTGACCATATAAATATCGATGGTCTCATCATCGATCACCCGCAGAGCATCGGCGAGAAATTTCGGATTGAAACCGATAATGATATCTTTTCCTTCCTTTTCCACATTGATATCTTCCCGCATGGAACCAAGGGCGGAATCGATCCGCATCTCCATCTGGTTGTCGATCAGATTGACCACGATCGGCTTTTTATCCCCTTCTTTTACAAGAAGCGTGGATCTTTCGATACACTCAAGAAATTCTTTTTTATTGACGGAAACACGAATTTCATAATCGTTGGAGAGCATATGATCCACACGGAAATACTCGCCCTCGATCAGACGGGATACCACCATGGTCTGGTCAAATTCAAACATGATGTGGTTTTTCGTAAAATAAATGCTGACCTGATCATCCATCTCGCCGGACAGTATCTTGCTGATCTCGTTCAGGGTCTTTCCGGGAACAACTGCCTTTGTTTCCGGATAATCCTTTTTCAGCTCCGTACGGCGTATGGATATCCTGTGACCGTCCAGGGAAACCATCTTCAGATAATGATCCTTGATCTCGATCAGTTCACCGGTCATCATCGGATTATTCTCATTGACGGCAATGGAAAAGATGGTCTGCCGGATCATTTCCTTCAGGGTATACTGGGAAAGCGTCAGAGAATGATCCCTTTCGATGATGGGAAGGTACGTAAAGTCCTCACCCGATTTTCCCGGAATCTTGAAGTTCGCTTTTTCACAGGTGATCGTGATGGTATAATTGTTGTCGCTTTCAATGGAAACATCATTGTCCGGAAGACGACGGATGATTTCATAGAAAATCTTTGCATCCGCAGCAACGATTCCCTTTTCCAGGATCATTCCTTCCACGATCGTCTCAATACCCAGTTCCATGTCATTGGATATAAATTTGATCTGACTGGAAGAGGCATCGATCAGAATGCATTCCAGAATGGTCATGGTGGTTTTGGAAGGAACCGCCTTCATGGAAATATTGATGCTTTTTAAAAGATTGCTTTTCGAACACACCAGCTTCATGAAGTTACATCTCCTTTTTGTCGAAAAATGCCTTGTATATTTTTAGAAAAGAAATCAGCAGTCTCCTTAATAAGGGCCGTGGATTTGTGTAAAACCCGTAAAAAGCCTTTGTTTAAAAGGGTTTGCTGATGTGGAAAACCCGTGAAAAACCATGTTGGAAAAATGGGTATTCGTGTTGAAAAATGTCGAAAATCATCCGTTGATCTTGTTGATCAGGATTTCTATGCTGTTCCGGAGGCTTTCATCTTTTTTGATCGCTTTGTCGATCTTGTCGATCCCGTACAGAATGGTGGTATGGTCCTTTTTGCCGAGAAGAGCCGCGATTTCGGTATAATTGATGCCTGTGATCTCTCTGCAGAGATACATGGCGATCTGTCTCGGCACAACGATCTTGGAATTTCTTTTGGTTCCCTTCAGATCCGCCAGCGAAACTTCAAAATAGTCCGCCACGGAGGAAATGATCTTTTCCGGAGTGACAGGCTTCTTTTCGTTCGGATAAATGTAATCCTTCAGAACCTCCTCCGCCAGTTCCATGGTGATATCCTTCTGCTCCAGTCTGGATTTGGCCAGCAGCTTGTTGAAAGCGCCTTCCAGTTCCCGGATATTGGATTTGATATTGTTTGCAATGTACTGAAGAATCTCTTCTTCGATCTCGTATCCTTCCAGTTCTTCTTTTTTGTGAAGAATCGCCATTCTTGTCTCGTAATCCGGTGAAGAGATGTCCGCGATCAGGCCCCATTCGAACCGTGAACGGAAACGCTCATCCAGTGTCTCCATATCTTTTGGTCTCTTATCGGAGGATATGATGATCTGTTTTTTTGCTCCGTGAAGGGCATTGAAGGTATGGAAGAATTCCTCCTGGGTGGATTCCTTACCAATAATAAACTGGATATCATCGATGAGAAGAACATCGATATTCCGGTATTTGTTCCGGAAATTGGTCCACTCGGAAGGATTGTTTCCGCTTCGGATGATCTGGATCAGTTCGTTGGTAAAATCCTCGCTGGTTACATACAGAACTTTCTTGTTCTCGTTGTGCTCCAGAATATAATGGGCGATGGAATGCATCAGGTGGGTCTTTCCAAGCCCAGCGCCTCCCCATATGAAAAGAGGATTGAAGGATTCCCCCGGGGTTTCGGCGACAGCAAAAGCAGCCGCCTGGGCCAGGCGGTTGTTGCTTCCGATGATGAAGGTATCAAAAGTATATTTCGGGTTGAGATTTGCCTCCTGGAAACGGGCATTCAGCACCGGATTAACAACAACAGCCGGTTTTTTGACGGTCTGTTCGTCTTTAAGGATAAACAGGACTTCACAGTTTTCCATTCCTGTGATCATGCTGATGGTTACCTGCAGGGGCAGGGTATAATGACCCTTGATATATTTAAGACCTACCGTGGACATTTCGGAAGGTACCGCCAGCGTAACGATATTGTCTTTTACGGAATCCACCTTAAGGGGTTCAAGCCATGTTTTAAACGGCACATTGCCGATTTCGTATTCTTCTTTGATCGATTTGAGGATCAAGTCCCATTTTTCGGTTACTTTATCCATTGGTTTCTCCATTCGTTCTTTTTGACATTCTATCCCAACTAACATCTTATAATAAAATTGCATTTTTCGCAATCAAAAGAATCGGAAATTAAGGGAAGCAGGAAGAAAGCAAGAAGGGAAAGGAATGTGGAAAAGAGTGGATAAAAAGTTATAGTTTACATAAAATATATAGATTTTCCACTTATTCCTTTTCCCTTTTTCTTTTTTTCCACACGGAAACACCGTTCATAAAGGGTATTTCTGTGGAAAACCTGTTGTATCTGCATCGGTTTTCCACAGGTTATCCACAAAAAGTGGAAAATTTACGTAAACGAAAATAAATGGTATTTTTATCCACATTCAAAAAAAACAGATATTTTTTATGGAGTGTTTTTTATTTGGAACTTGCTTTATACGGATGAAAATGGTATGATTTTTGACACGATCTGTTTGTGTCTGACAGAAAGCGGAGGAAACGAACCTGACTGAAAGAGGGCAAAGAGCATTGGATGGTTACTGTGCGCCCTTTTTGGGCGCTTTTTGTTTTTGAAAGGATTCATATGGAAACAACGACAAGAGTTGCTGTGATCGGAATCATAGTGGAAAAAAGAGAAAATGCAGGTCTGCTGAACAGTCTTTTATCCGAATACGGAGCCTATATCATAGGAAGAATGGGAATCCCCTACGATAAAAAGAATGTCAGCATTATTTCCGTGGCTGTGGATGCTCCGCAGGATGTGATCAATTCACTCGGCGGAAAGATCGGAAAGCTGGAAGGCGTCACCGCAAAAATATCCTATGGAAATGTATAAGGAAGAGAAAAATGATGGATAAAGCCGAACGGTGCAGGCAGTTGACAGACAAGCTTTCGGACCGACATATCCTGCAGAAGGAAGAATACCTTTTTCTGATCGAAAACAAGGATCTCTGCAGTGAATATCTGTATAAAAAGGCGAGGGAGACAACCGACAGGATCTATGGAAAAGACATCTATATAAGAGGCCTGATCGAGTTTTCCAGTTACTGCAGGAATGACTGTCTTTACTGCGGACTCCGGCGGTCCAATCACAAGGCAGAACGATACCGGCTGTCGGAGGATCAGATCCTTTCCTGCACGGACACAGGATACGAACTGGGATTCAGGACGTTTGTACTGCAGGGAGGAGAAGATCCCTGGTATACGGATGCCCGGATGGAATCCATCGTCCGGAATATCAAACAAAAGCATCCGGACTGCGCGGTGACGCTTTCTCTCGGCGAACGAAGCGAAGAAAGCTATAAGCGGTTGAAGGAAGCCGGTGCGGACCGGTATCTGCTGCGGCACGAAACGGCCTGCAGAGAGCATTACGAAAAGCTGCATCCGCCGGAAATGGATTTTGAAAACCGGATGAAATGTCTGCGGAAGCTGAAAGAGCTTGGGTATCAGACCGGGGCCGGCTTTATGGTGGGTTCTCCCTTCCAGACCGAAGAAAATCTTGCGGAGGAGCTTTTGTTTCTGAAGGAGCTGAATCCGCACATGTGCGGGATCGGACCTTTTATACCGCATAAGGATACTCCCTTCGGAGACCGGGAAGCGGGAACGCTTTCCATGACCCTTTTTATGCTGGGACTGATACGGCTTACCCTGCCCAAGGTTCTTCTTCCGGCTACGACCGCTCTGGGGACCATCGATCCCCGAGGAAGAGAGCTTGGGATCATGGCGGGAGCCAACGTGCTGATGCCCAATCTTTCACCGGGAGATGTACGAAAAAAATACCTTCTGTATGACAACAAAATATGTACCGGAGACGAGGCGGCCCAATGCATCGAATGTCTGAAAAAACGCATGGAGAAGACCGGCTGCCGGATCGTGACAGACAGAGGAGATTCAAAAGGAGGAAACGAAAATGATCAAATATGATCCAAAATCACTGAAAGCAGAGGAATTTATCAACGATGAAGAAATCCGTGCCACACTGGCCTACGCGGATGAAAATAAGAACAATCTGGAGCTGATCGATCAGATCATCGAAAAGGCAAAGCTCAGAAAAGGTCTTTCCCACAGAGAAGCCAGTGTTCTTCTGGCCTGCGAAAATGAAGAGAAGAACAATGAAATCTATGATCTGGCGGAGCAGATCAAAAAGGATTTCTACGGTACCCGTATCGTTATGTTTGCTCCTCTTTATCTTTCCAATTACTGCGTAAACGGATGTCTGTACTGTCCGTATCACGCTGTAAACAAGACGATTCCCCGTAAAAAACTGACCCAGGAAGAGGTCAGGGCGGAGGTGATCGCCCTGCAGGATATGGGACACAAGCGGCTGGCCATCGAAGCCGGTGAAGATCCGGTAAACAATCCCATCGAATATATTCTGGAATGCATCAACACGATCTATTCCGTAAAGCATAAAAACGGCGCGATCCGCAGAGTGAATGTCAACATTGCGGCAACAACGGTGGAGAACTACCGGAAGCTGAAGGAAGCCGGCATCGGTACCTACATCCTTTTCCAGGAAACCTATCACAAGGAAGGCTATGAGACTCTTCATCCGACAGGACCGAAGCATAATTATGCCTATCATACCGAAGCCATGGACCGGGCCATGGAAGGCGGAATCGATGATGTGGGAATCGGCGTTCTCTTCGGTCTGGACAAATACAGATACGAATTTGCCGGTCTTCTGATGCATGCGGAACATCTGGAGGCGGTTCACGGCGTAGGCCCGCATACTATCAGCGTACCCAGGGTGAAGAAAGCGGATGACATCGATCCCACCGCTTTCGACAATTCTCTGAGCGATGATATGTTCTGCAAGATCGCAGCCTGCATCCGTATCGCTGTTCCGTATACCGGAATGATCATTTCCACCAGAGAAACGCCGGAAGTAAGAGAAAAGATCATTCGTCTCGGCGTGAGCCAGATCAGCGGCGGCAGCCGTACCTCCGTAGGCGGTTACACCGAAGAGGAAAGACCGCATGACACCGAACAGTTTGACGTATCGGACAACCGTACTCTCGACGAAGTGGTACGCTGGCTTATGACAGCGGGATATATTCCGTCCTTCTGTACCGCCTGTTATCGGGAAGGCCGCACCGGAGACCGTTTTATGTCCCTCTGCAAATCCGGACAGATCCAGAACTGCTGTCATCCGAATGCACTGATGACGCTGAAGGAATTCCTGGTGGATTATGCTTCGGAGGAGACAAAGAAGGTCGGTGATGCACTGATCGAAAAAGAAATTAATAATATAGGAAAAGATTCCATCAAGGAAGTGGTCCGCACCGAACTGAAAAAGATCGAAAACGGGAAGAGGGATATATACTTTTAAAAAATGAATTTTTTCAGAAATCCGAGATTGATGATTTATCAGTATAAAAGAGAGGAATCAGAATGAGTCTGAATGATACCGCTTCGGGCGACCGGATCCACATTGGCTTTTTCGGGCTTCGAAATGCCGGAAAAAGCAGTATTGTCAATGCAGTGACCAGTCAGGAAATGTCGGTGGTCAGCGAAGTGAAAGGAACCACCACCGACACGGTACGGAAATCCATGGAGATCCTTCCTCTCGGACCGGTGGTGATCATTGACACGCCGGGAATCGACGACGAGGGAAGTCTCGGAGAAAAGAGAATCCAGGCAGCCAGAAAAATAACCATGAACTGTGATATCGCCGTTCTGGTGACCGAATGCGGCAGAAAGCTGCAGCCTGCCGAAGAGGACCTGATCCGGATATTCGAACAGAGAAAGATCCCCTGGCTTACGGTCTGCAACAAAACCGATCTCTGTCCCGCGGAAAAGAAAGAAGAAAAAGAGAATACGGTTTATACCTGCGCTCTTACCGGACAGGGTGTTGAAGAGCTGAAGGAAAAAATCGGCCGCCTTCTCAAACCGGATCAGATTAAAGGGCTGCTTCTGGAAGATGTGATCCGTCCGGAGGATCTTGTGGTACTGGTGACGCCCATCGACGGAAGCGCCCCGAAAGGCCGCATGATCCTTCCCCAGCAGATGATGATCCGGGAAATCCTGGATCTGGATGCGGTTTCCGTGGTGACAAAGGAAAAACAGCTCCAGAAAACGCTGGAGCTGCTGGAAAAATCCGGACAGCAGCCGGCTCTTGTGGTCACCGATTCGCAGGTATTTGCCTATGTCAGGAACATCGTTCCGGAAACAATTCCGCTGACCTCCTTTTCGATTCTGATGGCCCGGTATAAGGGATTTCTGACGGAGGCGGTAAAAGGAGCCCGGAAGATCGACCGGCTGCAGTCCGGAGCAAAAATCCTGATCAGCGAAGGCTGTACCCATCACCGGCAGTGTGAGGATATAGGGACCGTGAAGCTGCCCGCCCTTCTCCGGAAATATACCGGAAAGGATTTTTCGTTGTCTTATTCCAGCGGAAGAGAATATCCGGAGGATATCCAAAGCTTTGATCTTGTGATCCACTGCGGAGGATGCATGCTGAATGCCGCCGAAATGCAGTACCGGATGAAGCAGGCCGTACAGAACGGCGTTCCTTTTACCAATTACGGCATCGCCATTGCCTGGATGAACGGGATCCTGGAACGAAGCATACGGATGCTTCCGGAAATGAAAGAGATAACAGAAAGATAGTTAATTAAAACTAACAGGAAAAATCGCTTTCCTGTTAGTTTTTTTATTGTTTTATACCAGTAAAAACAGCCCGTTTTGTGAATTAAATAACGGGTTTTCGTTGACATGGAAGAAGGCCGTGTGTATAATTATTGGCAGAAACTGCTGTCTATGGGTGTACTATGCCCAAAACAAGGCAGAGGTTTTAATGACTGTTGTTTTAATATCAAACATCTGGAGGTTATTGAATGAAGAAAGTAGCCAGCAAAGTTCCTTTTAAAGGAACGGAGGAACAGGCACTCGAGCTTCAGAAGGTCATCGATGAGAACAAGCATGATGCCAGCAATCTGATGGTCGTTATGCAGAAGGCTCAGGATATCTACGGATATCTGCCCTACGAAGTTCAGAATGCCATTGCGGAGGGAATGGATGTACCCTTCGAGAAGGTGTACGGCGTAGCCACCTTCTATGCACAGTTTGCCCTTTCACCAAAAGGAAAATACAACATTTCCGTCTGTCTGGGCACAGCCTGCTATGTCAAGGGATCCGGTAAAATCTACGAGACACTTCAGGAAAAACTGGGGATCGGCGAAGGAGAATGTACCGAAGACGGAAAATTCTCCCTGATGGCTGCCAGATGCGTAGGAGCCTGCGGTCTTGCACCGGTCATGATGGTAAATGAGGATGTGTACGGCCGTATTACGGAGAAGGATGTGGATGGCATCCTGGCGAAGTACACCGATTGACGAAAGGGCCTGAAGGGATGAAGATCAGCAGGGTAAAGGAGCTTTTGAACGCCAAAGTACTCTGTGGCGAAGAAGAGCTGGGAAGGCATGTATATTCCGCCTGTGGATGTGACATGATGAGTGATGTTCTTGCTTACGTGAAGGATCAGGCAGTGCTGCTTACCGGCCTTGTAAATCCTCAGGTAGTCAGAACAGCGGAAATGATGGATATGGTATGCATCGTTTTCGTGAGATCGAAACAGCCTACGGAGGCCATTCTGACGCTGGCCAGAAATTCGGGAATAGTCGTTATGGCTACCGATATGAGGCTGTATGAAGCCTGCGGAAGACTTTATTCGAACGGGCTTCAGAAAGATGATGTCAAGCAGGATGTCTGAGCCTCTTGTATTCCACTACGAAGTGGACGGATCTGATTTTACTTCGGCCGGAACCGCGTCAGTGGCTGTCAAAAAAAGTCTGAGACAGCTTGGTCTTCCTTCTGAAGTGATCAGAAAGCTATCGATCGCCATGTATGAAGGCGAAATCAATATGGTGATCCATGCCAGCGGCGGTACAGCCGATGTCATCGTAACGGAGGATTATGTGGATATTGTCCTTGCCGACCAGGGACCCGGTATTGAGGATGTGGACAAAGCCATGCAGGAAGGATATTCCACGGCTACGGCGGAGATCCATTCTCTCGGATTCGGCGCCGGTATGGGACTGCCCAACATGAAACGGTACTCGGATGAGATGTCCATCGAAACCGAACTGGGTGTCGGGACCACCATAAGAATGAGAATTTTCATGAAGTGAACAAAGGAGGAGACATGGATTCTTACGAACATTCCGTCTTGCTGGACCGTAAGAAGTGTACAGGATGTACGAATTGCCTCCATCATTGTCCCACGGAAGCCATCAGGATCATTGACGGTCATGCCGTGATCAATCAGGATCGGTGTATAGACTGCGGAGAATGCATCCGGATCTGTGCCAACAACGCAAAGCGCGCAGAGACGGACAGCCTTGAAGTGATGAAACGGTTCCGCTATAAAATAGCGCTGCCGGCGCCCAGTCTGTATGGCCAGTTCAACAATATGGATGATGTGGACTATATCCTGAACGGGCTGAAAAAAATCGGCTTTGACGATGTTTTTGAGGTAGCCAAGGCGGCGGAACTGGTTTCTGCCTATACCCGGAAATATCTGAAGGCTGACGGTGTTGCAAAACCTCTCATCAGCTCGGCCTGTCCGGCCGTGCTGCGGCTGATCTCCCTGGTCTATCCTTCGCTGGAGGATCATGTGCTTCATATGCTGCCTCCGATGGAGGTTGCAGCGGACTGGGCCAGAATGAAGGCAAAGGAAGAACATCCGGAGCTGGCGGATGAAGAAATAGGAATCTGTTTTATTTCTCCGTGTCCCTCGAAAATGAGCTATGTTCATAACAATTTCGGCGAATACAAAAGCAAGGTAGACGCTGTTGTGGCGATCAGTGATGTTTATTTCCGTCTTCTGGATGTCATGAAGAGGGATGAAAACATGGAAACTTTGTCAGAAACCGGTATGAACGGAATCATGTGGGCGAGCAGCGGAGGAGAATCCACAGCGATCCTGAATGAAGATTATCTGGCAGCAGACGGAATTGACAATGTAAGGAAAGTGCTGGAGGAAATCGAAAACGGTAATATCCAGCATGTCAGATTTGTCGAGCTGAATGCCTGTCCCGGCGGATGCGTGGGAGGCGTTCTGACCGTACAGAATCCGTTCATTGCAAAAAGCCGGCTGCGGTCCATAAGCCGGTGTCTGCCCATAGCCGTTAATTTTCCGGATAAGGATGAACAGTATATTCCCGATAATTTTCTTTTTGGCGAGATGCCGGCGTATGTGCCGATGTCGCGTCTCAGCAGCAATATCGGCGAATCCATGCGGATGATGGCGGATATCCAGCGGATCCGGAAAGCTCTTCCCGGAATCGACTGCGGTGCCTGCGGGGCTCCGAACTGCAGGGCACATGCGGAGGATATGGTACGTGCAGGCATCAAAGAGATTTCCTGTCCCATTCTGATAGCGAGACGAGAGGAGAAACAGGAGAATGAAGGTTTCTGAGCTTATCAACAACGGTTTTGAGATGATCACGCTTCCGGATGGAGACCGGGAGATCGACGGTGTCTATATCGGAGATCTTCTGAGCTGGGTCATGGGGCGCGCCCGTCAGGATAACGCCTGGATCACGATCATGTCCAACATCAACGTGATCGCGGTGGCGACGCTGGCGGATACAGCCTGTGTGATTCTGGCTGAAAATGTGGATCTTCCGGAAGATGTAAAAGCCCAGGCGGAGATAAAGGATGTCAACGTCCTGAAAAGTCCGCTTCCGATCTATGAGACGGCCGTAAGGCTGAAGGAACTTCTTTCATGAGCCGTTATACCTACGACCTTCATGTCCATTCCTGTCTGTCACCCTGTGCAGACAATGACAATACGCCGAATAATCTGGCGGGGATGGCAACATTAAACAATATTCAGATCATGGCCCTTACCGACCATAACAGCTGCAGGAACTGTCCCGCATTTTTTACCGCCGCAAAGCGGTACGGGATCATCCCTGTTCCGGGAATGGAACTGACCACCTCGGAGGATATCCATGTGGTATGCCTGTTTCCGGAGCTGGAAAATGCTCTTCGGTTTAATGACGAGATCGATGAGCACAGAATCCGTTTTCCGAATGACAAGGAAATCTTCGGAGATCAGCTGATCCTGGACGGTGAGGATGAGATCATCGGAGAAGAGCCTGATTTTCTCACGAACGCTACCGATATTTCCTACGATGAGGTCCCCCAAATCGTGGAAAAATATGATGGCGTCTGTTATCCGGCTCATATCGACCGGGAATCGAACGGCGTTGTTGCCATACTGGGAACGGTGCCGCCGGAGCCGGAATTTCCGGCTGTGGAATTTCATTTCCGGAAAAATATCGATACATATACAAAGGATCATCATCTGGAAAACAAGCAGATCCTGGTAAGTTCGGATGCACATTATCTGACGGATCTGCGGGAGGAAAACGAATCTCTGGAAATTCCGGATGAACCCTATTCCAGTGCATTGGTCAGGCATAATCTGATCAGAATCATCAGGGGGGAAAAGCTGTGAAGGAATTGTCACTGAATATTCTGGATATCACCGAGAACTCTACGAAAGCAGGTGCGACGCTTACTTCCATTCTCATTGACGAAGAAGAGAATACGCTCAGGCTGACCATAGAGGACAACGGTTCGGGAATGTCCGAAGAAATCCTCCGTGGAGTCACGGATCCGTTTTATACCACCAGGACCACCCGGAAGGTGGGAATGGGACTTCCTCTCTTAAAGCTGGCCGCGGAACAGACCGGAGGCTTTATGAAGGTGGAATCGGTAAGCAAGGACGTGGATCCGGTTCATCACGGGACAAAGGTGGAAGCCCTGTTTTATCAGGACAGTATCGATTTCACTCCCTTAGGGGATGTGGTATCCACCGTCTGTACCCTGATCCAGGGTCATCCGGATACGGATTTTTATTTCAGACACAGGATTCTGAACCAGCAGAAAGACGTTCTGGTGGAACTGGATACCAGACAGATCCGGGAGGTTCTGGACGGTGTTCCCCTGAACGAATATGAAGTGATCAAGTGGATCGAGGAATACGTGAATGAACAGTATTCCGGTCCTCAGGATACGGAGTAATAAAATTTTAGGAGGTTATATATGAAATCTTTGGCGGAACTTCAGAAAATCAAAGCCAGGATGCAGGACAGAGTTGTTCTCCGCGAAGGCTCGGGCGATATCCGTGTCGTTGTGGGTATGGCTACCTGCGGTATTGCCGCCGGCGCGAGACCCGTTCTTAATGAGTTTGTGAAAGATGTCAGCGAAGAAGGTCTTTCCGACAAGGTTACCGTCTCTCAGACCGGATGTATCGGTATCTGTCAGTATGAGCCTGTTGTGGAAATCTTCCAGGCAGACAAAGAAAAAGTCACCTATGTAAAGATGACGGCGGAAAAGGCTAAGGAAGTCGTCGAGCAGCACCTGAAGGGCGGCAAGGTCGTAGAGCAGTATACGATCGGCGCATATCAGTCTTAACGGAGGGTTACTAAGCTATGGTAAGATCACAGGTACTTATCTGCGGCGGTACCGGCTGTACGTCATCCGGCAGCCCGAAGATCCGCGCGGAATTCGAAACTCAGATTAAGAATTTTGACCTGGAAAACGAGGTCAAGCTGGTTCAGACCGGATGCTTCGGACTCTGCTCCCTCGGCCCGGTCGTAATCGTATATCCCGACGGCACCTTCTACAGCCGTGTTACGGAAGCCGATGTTCCGGAAATCGTTGAAGAGCATCTGCTGAAGGGACGTCCGGTAGAGCGTCTGGTATACAATGACACAGACAAAAAGGAAGAAGACGACACCCATCTGGATACCGCTCTTTCAGAGACCCGTTTCTACAAAGCACAGAAGCGTGTGGCTCTGCGTAACTGCGGTGTGATCGATCCCGAAAACATCGAAGAGTATATCGCAATGGACGGTTATGCAGCTCTCGGCAAGGCCCTTACGGAAATGACGCCGGAAGAGGTCATCCAGTGCGTAACGGACTCCGGTCTCCGCGGAAGAGGCGGCGGCGGATTCCCCACCGGACGCAAATGGGCACTCTGCGCACCGAACAAAGCACCTCAGAAATATGTCGTCTGCAACGCTGACGAAGGCGACCCGGGCGCATTCATGGATCGTTCCGTGCTGGAAGGTGATCCCCACGCCATCATCGAGGCTATGGCTATTGCCGGTTATGCCATCGGTGCAACAAAGGGTTATGTCTATGTACGTGCAGAATATCCGATCGCCGTTAAACGTCTGAGCATCGCAATCGCACAGGCCAGAGAGTACGGCCTTCTGGGCAAGGATATCTTCGGTTCCGGTTTTGATTTTGATCTTCAGATCCGTCTTGGCGCCGGCGCATTCGTCTGCGGTGAAGAGACTGCTCTGATGACCTCCATCGAAGGCAACCGTGGTGAGCCGCGTCCGCGTCCTCCGTATCCGGCAGTACGTGGTCTGTACAACTCTCCCACCGTTGAAAACAACGTGGAGACCTTTGCAAATATTCCGCAGATCATCCTGAACGGCGCAGACTGGTTCGCTTCCATGGGTACCGAAAAATCCAAAGGTACCAAGGTATTCGCTCTCGGCGGAAAGATCAACAACACCGGTCTGGTGGAAATCCCCATGGGTACCACCCTGCGTGAGATCATCGAGGACATCGGCGGCGGCATTCCGAACGGCAAAAAGTTCAAGGCAGCCCAGACCGGCGGTCCTTCCGGCGGATGTATTCCGGAATCTCTTATCGACACACCGGTAGATTACGACAACCTGACAGCCATCGGATGTATGATGGGTTCCGGCGGTCTGATCATCATGGACGAAGACAGCTGTATGGTAGATATGGCTAAGTTCTTCCTGCAGTTTACCGTTGATGAATCCTGCGGTAAATGTACACCCTGCCGTGTCGGTATGAAGAGACTGATGGAAATGCTGGAGAAGATCACTTCCGGCAAGGGAACTCTGGAAGATCTGGACCGGATCGAAGAGCTCTGCCACTACATCAAAGAGAACTCTCTCTGCGGTCTTGGACAGACAGCTCCCAACCCGGTGCTTGCTACCCTGAAGTTCTTCCGCGATGAGTATGTGGCTCACGTAGTAGAAAAGAGATGTCCGGCCGGCGTCTGTAAAGATCTGCTGTCCTACACCATCGATAAGGATAAATGTATCGGCTGCGGTCTCTGCGCAAAGAACTGCCCGGTCAATACCATTACCCGTACCGATTATGTCGCTCCTGGCCACAAACTGGGCTCCTTCGAGATCCATCAGGATAAGTGTATCAAGTGCGGAGCCTGCATGGCGAACTGTAAGTTCAAAGCCATCAGCAAAAAGTAAGAAGGGAGCCTGAGGAGAATGGAAAATATGATTAATTTGACGATTAACGGTATTCCGGTAAGCGTTCCGGCAAATACCACCATCCTTGAAGCTGCCCGTCTTTCGGGAGTGGAGATTCCCACCCTTTGCTTCATGAAGGAAAAGAACGAGATCGGCGCCTGCCGGATCTGTGTAGTAGAGGCCAACGGCCGTATTGTTACCTCCTGTGTATTCCCGGTGGCAGAGGGCATGGATGTCCGTACCAATACCGCCCGGGTACTGAAGGCAAGAAAGACGACTCTTGAGCTGATGCTTTCCACGCATAAGAAAGAGTGTCTGTCCTGCGTACGTTCCACCAACTGCGAACTGCAGAAGCTCTGCTATGAGTACGGCGTGGACGAGCATGCATTTGAAGGCTTCAAGCCGGAATATGAGCTTGACACCAGCATGGTTCATCTGGTACGCGACAACAACAAATGTATCCTTTGCCGCCGCTGCGTAGCAGCCTGCAAGGAACAGTTTGTTTCCGTACTGGGCGCCAATGACCGTGGTATCGATACCAACATCGGCCAGGCATTCGGAATGTCTCTGGCGAACACACCCTGTATCGCCTGCGGCCAGTGTACGGTTGTATGTCCGACCGGCGCTCTGGTTGAGAAGGATGACACCGACAAGGTATGGGCTGCTCTGGCAGATTCCTCCAAGAAGGTCATCGTACAGACCGCTCCCGCTGTCCGTGCTACCCTGGGCGAATGCTTCGGCATGGAACCCGGCACCAACGTGGAAGGCAAAATGGTCGCTGCACTCCGCCGTCTCGGCTTCTACAAAGTGTTTGACACCGATGCAGGTGCTGACCTGACCATCGTGGAAGAGGCAAATGAGCTGGTAGAGCGCATCAACAACAATGGCGTTCTTCCGATGATTACCTCCTGTTCACCGGGATGGGTCAAGTTCTGCGAGACCTATTACGGCGATCTGACCTCTCATCTGTCTACCTGCAAATCGCCGCACACCATGCTGGGTGCCGTGATCAAGACCTACTATGCACAGAAGATGGGAATCGATCCCAAGGATATCGTCGTTGTATCGGTTATGCCCTGTACAGCGAAGAAATTCGAGATCGGCCGTGACGACGAGAACGCTTCCGGATATCCGGATGTTGACGTGGTCATCACCACCAGAGAACTGAGCCGCATGATCGACCGTGCAGGCATCAAGTTCACCGCACTTCCCGATGAAGAATATGACAGCCCGCTGAGCGAAGACACCGGCGCAGCCGTAATCTTCGGCGCAACCGGCGGTGTTATGGAAGCAGCTCTTCGTACCGCCAATGACTGGCTCACCGGCAAGGACAACACGGATGTTGATTTCCATGCAGTCCGTGGTACAGCCGGCCTGAAGGAAGCCGAAGTCGACTTCGCAGGCATGAAGGTAAAGGTAGCCGTCGCTTCCGGCGCTGCAGCAGCCAAGAATGTCATGGACAAGCTGGCAGCAGGCAATCCCGAAGGATGGACCTTCATCGAGATCATGGGATGCCCGGGCGGCTGCGTAAACGGCGGCGGACAGCCCTATCAGCCGCAGTATGTACGTGACACTGTCGATCTGAAGGCAGTCCGTGCAAAGGCTCTGTATGATCAGGATCAGGCCATGACCCTCCGCAAGTCTCATGAATCACCCTTTGTCAAGACTCTGTACAAAGAGTGGTATACCGAAGGCTTCGGAAAGGGAGAAGCGCATCATGCTCTGCACACCTCTTATGTGAAGAGAGAAAAATTTGTGAAGGAATGATGCAGATCCATTCATAAACAGGAAGTTACAGACAGCCTCGTCTTTTGACGAGGCTGTTTTTCCCGGAAGAATGCCGTAAAAATGCGGATTTTCTTACGATTTTCCTTGACTAAAAGAGACGGAATGGCTATAATTTAAATGATGTTCTTTTGGGATAATAAAATAAGGAAGAAACGTAAGGAGGTGTTTTGCCATGAAAATGACATTTCAGCCAAAGAAAAGATCCAGAGCGAAAGTGCACGGATTCAGAGCCCGCATGAGCACAAAAGGCGGACGTAAGGTTTTGGCAGCAAGAAGATTAAAAGGAAGAAAGCAGCTCTCTGCTTGAGTAAATAAAGACCGCATAGATATGTGGTCTTTTCTTCTATAATTTTTTCATTACTAACAGAATGAAATTTTCAGAATCATTAAAGAAAAACAAAGATTTTCAAACAGTTTATCAAAAAGGAACATCAAATGCGAATCGGTATCTGGTGATGTATGTACTGCCCAATCAGTACAAGAGGAATCGTCTGGGAATATCAGTAAGCAAAAAAGTAGGGAACAGTGTGGTTCGCCACAGAGTCACCAGATTGATCAGAGAATCGTACCGGCTGAATGAGGAGCTGTTTGCAGCAGGGCTGGATCTTGTGGTCATCGCAAGACCCACCGCAAAGGGAGTGAGCTTTCACGAGATAGAGAGCGCTCTTCTGCATGTGGCCTCAAAGAATAAGATCTGCCGGCAGAAAGGATAACAGGACCGCATGGCAAAGAAGTTTTTGATCCGACTGATCCGTCTCTATCAGAAATACATTTCACCGATGAAAAGGACAAAATGTCCCTATATTCCCACATGCTCCCAGTATGGACTGGAGGCCGTGCAGAAATATGGCGCTGTCAAGGGAGGACTCCTTGCCGTATGGAGGATCCTTCGCTGCAATCCGTTTTCCCACGGCGGTTATGATCCGGTTCCGTAAACGGGAAATTATCTAACATTCCGTTCAGGAGGAATTGAATTTGGATTTTTTATTAGCGACAAAAAGCAGTACACCGGTCATTGGCCAGATTGCATCTCTGATGGGCTTTATCATGGATGGTATTTTCCGGTTCCTGAATGGTCTTTTCGGGATCCAGAATCTGGGCCTTTGTATCATTATTTTCAGTATCATCATTTATCTTCTGATGACACCGCTGCAGATCAAGCAGCAGAAATTTTCCAAGCTGAGCGCAATCATGCAGCCTGAGATCCAGGCCGTACAGAAAAAATACCAGGGGAAAAGAGACCAGGAATCCATGCAGAGGATGAACGAGGAAACACAGCTCGTTTATCAGAAGTATGGCGTATCGCCTACGGGCAGCTGTGTACAGCTGGCCATCCAGTTTCCGATCCTGATGGCGCTGTGGCAGGTTATCTACCGGATCCCCGCCTATGTAGGAAGCGTAAGGGATGTCTTTACCGATCTGGTAAACGGCATCACCGGTGTGAACGGCTTTACGGAGATCCTTCAGCAGTTCATCACCGACAATAAGATGGGCCGTGTGGCCCTGGTCGTGGAAGACGGCATTGCGACCAACAATTCCGTGATCGACTTCCTGTATGCACTTTCCACGGATCAGTGGGAAAAGCTGAAAGAGGTCGCAGAATTTTCGGGACTTTCTTCCACCATCACCAAGACGGCCGCCGATATTTCTCCGATGCAGAGCTTCTGCAAGCTGAACATCGCCAACCAGCCGCTCACCTATATCATGGACTTTTTCCAGGGCAACGGGCCGATCCTTCTTGCAATCATCGCACTGCTGATCCCGATCCTTTCCTGGGCAACACAGATGGCCAACATCAAGCTGATGCCGCAGGCATCCAACAATGAGCAGGCAACCGGTACCATGGCCAATTCCATGAAGACTATGAACACCGTAATGCCTCTGATGTCAGCCGTATTCTGTTTCACATTCCCCGTTGGTATGGGTATCTACTGGATCGCCAGCGCAGTGGTGCGAAGCGTGCAGCAGGTGCTGATCAATCGTCATCTGGATAAGATCGACATGGATGTCCTGATCAACGAGAACATGAAGAAGATCGAGGAAAAACGTGCAAAGAACGGTCTTCCTCCCCAGAAGATCACGAATCAGGCCCACCAGAGTGTCAGAAACATCGATACCCGTGTTGAAAAAGGCAGCAGCAATACCAGTCCGGATTCCAGGGCCAGAAAAGTGAGCGATGCCTATGATAAGGCAAAAAATGCAAGACCCGGCAGCATAACGGCGAAGGCAAACATGGTCCGAGACTTTGATGAGAGAAATAAAAAGAAGTAAGTGAAGGAAGGATCTACACGCATGGAAGAATATATGCAGTTTTCGGCAAAAAATAAAAACGAAGCCATCACCAAGGCCTGCATTGAGCTGGGAACCACCAGCGATCAGCTGGATATCATCGTGATTTCCGAGGGAACCACGGGATTTTTCGGATTTGGTGCCAAGCCGGCTGTGATCAAGGCCCGCAGAAAAGCCGAAAGCGCGGAAGAACAGGAAATCAAGGAAATCATCGACAGTGTAAGTCTGGATGCGATCAAAGCGCCCGAAAAGAAGGATTCCGGAAAACCGAAACCCAAGAATGAGAAAAAGCAGACTCCGAAACCGGCAAAGGAAAACAAACCGAAGGACAAACCGGTGAAGGAAAAAGCTCCGGAGGAAGCTCCCGCGGCAGCCGAAGGAAAACCGGAAGAAAAGCCGGCGAACGAGACTCCCCGGAAGGAAAAACAGAAACAGGAAAAGGCTCCGAAGGAGCCCAGACAGAAAGAACAGAAGGAACAGGCAAAACCGGAGGCAGAGGAAAAACCGGTTCATCAGAGCAAGCCCATCGAGATCATCAAGGATGAAGAAGTGATCCGTCAGGTTGAGCAGAGAGCTGCTGATTTCCTGAAGGATGTCTTCGATTCCATGGAGCTCGGAGAGGTCGAGATCAAATCGGTATACAACCGTGAGGACGGCAGCCTGGAAGTGGATTTCGAAGGCGATGACATGGGCGTTCTGATCGGAAAGAGAGGCCAGACTCTGGATTCGCTGCAGTACCTGACCAGCCTTGTCGTAAACAAGGGCCAGGAAAACTATATCCGCGTCAAGCTGGATACGGAGGACTACCGCAGACGCCGTAAGGATACCCTGGAAAACCTTGCAAAAGGGATCGCCTACAAGGTCAAGAAGTCCAGAAGACCGGTCGTTCTTGAACCGATGAATCCTTACGAAAGAAGGATCATCCACTCTGCATTGCAGGGAAACAAATATGTCGAGACCATCAGTGAAGGGGAAGAGCCTTACAGACATATTGTGGTTAAACTGAAAAAGAACTGATTTCTAGATCAAAACAGAAGGAGGAGAGGTGCAAAAGCTTATTATGCCCGCTCCTCTCCTTCTTTTTTATCGGAGCTGAATCATTTATGAGAGAAACGATAGCGGCAATTTCGTCCGCCATGAGCGAGGCCGGAATCGGGATCATCCGGATCAGCGGACCGGAAGCAATGCAGGTGATCTGTAAAATATTCCGTCCCGGAAAAAAAGAAAAAGACATTCTTTCCGTACCCTCCCATACCATCCATTACGGGTATATCTTTGACGGAGAAAAAACGATCGACGAGGTCCTGGTCATGATCATGAAAGGGCCCCATACCTATACCGGGGAAGACACCGTCGAGATTGACTGCCATGGCGGGATCCTTTCCATGAAAAAGGTACTGGAAACCGTATTGAAAAACGGAGCCTCCATCGCGGAACCCGGTGAATTCACCAAAAGGGCATTTCTGAATGGCCGTCTGGACCTGTCTCAGGCCGAAGCGGTCATGGATGTGATCCGGTCCAGAAACGAATATGCGCTTCAGAGTTCTCTGGAGCAGCTGAAGGGCTCTCTTTCGGAAAAGATCGCGGAGATACGGAAGGATCTGCTGTACCAGATTGCTTATATCGAATCGGCCCTGGATGATCCGGAGCATATCAGTCTGGATGGCTATACCGAAACAATCTGCAATGTTGTCGATACCCAGAGACAGAAGCTGGCCTGGCTTCTGGATCATTTTTCCGACGGAAAGCTGATCCGGGAAGGGATCCGGACCGTTATCCTCGGAAAACCGAATGCCGGGAAATCTTCTCTTCTGAATACCATGCTCGGAGAAGAACGGGCAATCGTGACGAACATCGCAGGGACGACCCGGGATACGCTGGAGGAATTCATGAATATCAAGGGGATCACCCTGCATCTGATCGATACCGCCGGGATCAGGAATACCGAGGATACCATTGAGAAGATCGGAGTGGAGCGTTCCCGGGATATGGCGGACAAGGCTGACCTGATCCTGTATGTGGTTGACTCTTCCACTCCCATGGATGAGAATGACGAGGAGATCCTGCCGATCCTGCAAGGCCGCAAGGTGATCGTTTTGTATAACAAGACGGACCTTTCCCCGCAGATTTCCGTGGAGGAGGTATCACAGGCCGTGCAGCCGCATCCCGTGATCCCTGTGTCCATGGTGGAGAACAAAGGGCTGGATGAGCTGGAAGACACCATCGAGAAGATGTTTTTCAGCGGAAGCCTCTCCTTTAACGACGAAGTGTATGTCACCAACAGCCGGCATAAAGAGGCCCTGACAGAGGCCCAGGATGCCCTGCAGCTGGTGACCCAGGGGGCGGAGCTGGGCATGCCCGAGGACTGTCTTGCCATTGATCTCCGGAACGCCTGCGAGGCTCTCGGAAGGATCACCGGAGAATCCGTCAGTGAAGATATTGTAAACGAAATTTTCAGCAAATTCTGTATCGGAAAATAGGATGAGAACATGACAGAAAAAAAGATTACAGAAAACTATGATATCGTTGTGGTCGGTGCCGGTCATGCAGGATGTGAAGCTGCTCTGGCGGGAGCCCGTCTGGGTCTTCAGGTGATCCTGTTTACCGTCAGCGCCGAAAGCATCGCCCTGATGCCCTGCAATCCAAACATCGGAGGGACCTCAAAGGGGCATCTGGTGAGGGAACTGGACGCCCTGGGCGGTGAGATGGGCAAGAACATCGACAAGACCTTTCTGCAGTCCAGAATGCTGAATAAATCAAAAGGACCGGCGGTTCATTCCCTTCGGGCGCAGGCGGACAAGCAGGCTTACACCAACGCCATGAGGCGTACACTGGAAGAAAACGAAAACATCACCATACGCCAGGGGGAGGTCGCTTCTCTGATCGTCGAAAACGGGCAGATCCGGGGCGTTACGACCTATTCCGGAGCCGTCTATCACAGCAAGGCCGTGATCCTCTGCACCGGGACTTATCTGAAGGCCAGATGCATCTACGGAGATGTCAGCTATCCTACAGGCCCTAACGGCCTCCAGGCGGCCAATTATCTGACGGACTCCCTCTTATCGCTTGGAATCCGTATGCTTCGCTTTAAGACCGGTACACCAGCCAGAGTAGCGGGAAATACGCTGGACTACAGCAAAATGGAGGAACAGAAAGGAGATGTTCCGGTTGTGCCCTTCTCCTTTTCCACCGATCCGAAGGATGTGCAGATTCCCCAGAGATCCTGTTATCTGACCTATACAACGGAAAAAACCCACGAGATTATCCGGGCAAATCTGGTCCGCTCTCCTTTGTTCTCCGGAACCATCGAAGGGACCGGGCCGCGGTACTGCCCGTCCATCGAAGACAAGGTGGTCCGTTTTGCGGAGAAAAACCGTCACCAGGTCTTTGTGGAGCCGGAAGGCAATTATACCAACGAGATGTATCTTTCCGGTATGTCCAGTTCTCTGCCCGAGGATGTCCAATTCGAAATGTACCACTCCGTACCAGGTCTGGAACACGCGAAGATCGTTAAAAACGCTTACGCCATCGAATATGACTGTATTGATGCAAGACAGCTGTATCCGACGCTGGAATTCCGGAAGATACAGGGCCTTTTCAGCGCAGGACAGTTTAACGGAAGCTCGGGTTATGAGGAAGCTGCGGCCCAGGGCCTGATTGCCGGCATCAATGCTTCCATGAAGATTCTCGGCAAAGAACCTCTGGTATTGGATCGGTCTGAAGCCTACATTGGTGTACTGATCGATGATCTGGTGACAAAGGAAAACCGGGAGCCTTATCGAATGATGACAAGCCGGGCAGAATACCGGCTGCTTCTTCGTCAGGATAACGCGGACCTTCGTCTTCGGGAAAAAGGATACCGGGTTGGTCTTGTGGATGAAGAAACCTATCAGAAGGTCTGCAGGAAGGAAGAACTGATCCGTCAGGAAACAGAAAGACTGGAACATACCTATATTGGCAATACGGAGGAAGTACAGAAGTTTCTGATCGAAAAGGAAAGCACTCCCTTAAAATCAGGAATTACCCTGTCGGAGCTTGTTAAAAGACCGGAACTCACGTATTCCTCTCTTGCTGTTCTTGATAAAGAACGTCCTGTTCTTTCAGACGATGTATGTGAACAGGTTGAAATCAATGTAAAATACGAAGGATACATCACAAGGCAGAAAAAGCAGGTTGAACAGTTTAAAAAGCTGGAGATAAAGAAGATACCGGCAGACATCAACTATGATGATGTTGGAAGCCTCCGCCTGGAGGCCAGGCAGAAGCTGAAAGAATATCAGCCCGTTTCAATCGGACAGGCTTCACGTATTTCGGGAGTCTCTCCTGCTGATATATCGGTCCTTCTTGTCTACATGGAACAATATGGAAGGAGACACAGAGATGAATAATGAAGAAAAATATCTCTACACTTCCATAAAAGATCTGGGAATTGACCTGAATGAAGACCAGATCGAAAAGTTCATGAAGTATTATCATTTTCTGGTCGAAAAAAATAAAGTAATGAATCTGACAGCAATCACGGATTTCAAAGAGGTTGTCAGAAAACACTTTTACGACAGTCTTTCTCTTGTTAAGGTCCTGGACGTGAGAAGGAAGAAAAACGTGATCGATATTGGAACAGGTGCAGGATTTCCTGGCATTCCAATCAAGATAGTATATCCAGAAATCAATATAGTTTTACTCGATTCACTCCGGAAACGGGTTGATTTCCTAAATGAAACGATTGATCTGCTGAAACTGGATTCGATAACTGCTATGCATGGACGGTCAGAAGATCTGGCACATCGAAACGAATACAGAGAAAAATTTGATCTGTGTGTATCCAGGGCAGTTGCATCCCTGCCGGTATTATGTGAGCTTACTCTTCCATTTGTTCGTGTGAATGGCCACTTTGTAGCCTACAAAGGAGGCTTTGATACTGCGAACAGTGAAATCGAGAATTCAAAGAATGCTTTGAGTATTCTTGGAAGTGAAATGGAGGATGTGAAATACTTCTCTCCTGTTGACATGGAGTATCAAAGAACTTTGCTGCTGATCCATAAGATCCGTCAGATATCAGGTAAATATCCCAGGAAAGCAGGGACTCCTTCGAAAGATCCCCTATAAGAAAAAAGGAATGTTTCACGTGAAACATTCCTTTTTTTGTTGGCTGAAAGTATAATCGTTTTAAAAAATTTGTATTAAATAGAATAGGGATTTTGATATTGATTTGCAAATAAGAGGTTTTAAAGAGATATTAAAACAAATAAAGAAAGGCCAAAAGCCTGGAATATGAAATACAAACGACGAAAAAGACTTCGATCACGCTTTCAGTATGGATTGTTATATTCCTGCGAATAATAAGCCATAATGACAAACTTGCTTTTTCATTCG
>CAMOUV010000004.1 GCA_946626695.1 uncultured Blautia sp. | reverse complement strand
GCCCGGAAACGCGGATGAAAAGAATTCACAATCTCCCCGGGTGTCGGCCTGTCCCCGTCCGGAGGGGCTCTCCCCGCAAGCTGTCTTCTGCATGCTGCAGATTTACTTTGCTGACAGCTGTTCCTTACTCCGGAAGGAATTCAGGAAGGAGAAATCTGTTTTCATACATATGTTGAAGCGATATCAGATTGTGTGCTGGTCGGATACAATGAATCCTGCGACACCCTGTGCATACACAAGCTAAGAAAATATCAAATTGCGGGTGTATTTTCTTGCTGCAATTCTATCCTGCAGAGATGAAATACATCCGCATGTCAGGTGAAGGATCGGATGCGTATGCATTTATGGATCATTCTCCTTCTGAAATGCAAGGAAAACGCATATGCATAATTATAGAGTGCTTGATTTCGTATGTGCCTGCCTCCCGAATTCATTCCCTGAAGGAATGGGACAGCCATCTCTCTCGGGCCCCTCTTCCTGCGCGTAAAATGCCTGATCAAATTTACGGAGCCCGCTCTTCTGCAGAGGCTGGAATCCGCTTCCGAAGTAAGGAACGCATGCGATGGGAAGAATGGTTGAAGAAACTGCTTTGATGAAGTAAAACGTTGATTGCCAAAAGTAACTTGACAGTATACTTGAATACGACTATAATTTAAAGCATGAAAGTGAGAAGGATGCGCGGAATATACGGTTATGCGTGTATCTGTGCATCCTTACCTTATTTGTGGGAGAAGAAGATGGCTGAACAAAAACAGAGCGGAACCTTGATTGAAGTCAAGGATCTGGCGATATCTTTTTTTAATAAGTCAGGAGAAGTACAGGCGGTCCGCGGGATCGATTATACACTGAAAAGAGGAGAGGTTCTGGGCATAGTGGGAGAGTCCGGCAGCGGAAAGTCCGTTTCCAGCCATGCGATCCTGCGGCTTACACCCCCCAGCGGAAAGGTAAAAAGCGGGGAGATCCTGTTCGACGGCAAGGATATCCTGAAAATGAACCGGAAAGAGATCCAGGCTTTGCGGGGCAACCGGATCGCCATGATCTTCCAGGATCCCATGACCTCACTGGATCCTTTGTTCACGGTGGAATATCAGATCAACGAATCGTTGAAAAAACATACCACTCTGGATGCGGCCTCCCGGAAAAAGAGAGTGATCGAGCTGCTTGAGCTGGTAGGCATCAATCAGCCGGAACGCAGGGCAAAACAGTATCCCTATGAGTTTTCCGGCGGCATGCGGCAGAGAGTCATGATCGCGATGGCGCTGTCCTGCGATCCGGAGCTTCTGATCGCGGATGAACCGACGACAGCTCTGGATGTGACCATTCAGGCGCAGATCATCGATCTGTTAAAGGAACTGAAGGACCGCCTCGGCATGGCGATCATCTTTATCACCCATGATCTGGGTGTGGTTTCGGATATCTGCGACAACATCATCGTCATGTACGCGGGCAAGATCGTGGAGACCGGAAACAAGAGAGATATCTTTTACCGCCACAGGCATCCGTATACCGAAGGCTTGCTGGCGTCGGTTCCGGACATCGATCTGGACGTGGCGGAGAAGCTGGTGCCCATCAAGGGAAATCCCCCTGACATGAGCTGTGTCAAGCCCGGCTGTGCCTTTGCTCCGCGGTGTAAATACGCGATGCAGGTCTGCGTCCGGGAGGATCCGCCGCTGATCGGAATCGAGGGAGAGCATGCCGCTGCCTGCTGGTCTCTTCTGAAGGACCGCCGGCAGGAAAAGGCATGAGCACCCGGACAGACCGGGACAAAAACTCTGACTGTAGAGGAATCGATATGCAGAACACGAACAACACTTCGCAGCAGGAGAACCTGCTGGAGGTCAGAAATCTGAAGAAATATTTCCAGGTTCGGACGGGCTTCGTCAGAAAAACGGACCTGAAAGCAGTGGATGATGTCAGCTTCTTTATCCGGAAGGGAGAGACCCTGGGCATCGTCGGGGAGAGCGGCTGCGGAAAAACCACTCTCGGCCGGACGATCCTGCGGCTGGAAGAGCCCACCTCCGGCGAGATCCTCTTTAACGGAGAAAACATCGTCGGCAAGGATATGAAGGAATACCGCAAGCATATGCAGATCGTTTTTCAGGATCCCTATGCGTCACTGGATCCCAGAAAGACCGTCTCCGATATCATCGGGGAGGCCATGGACATCCATCAGCTTTATTCCGACAAAAACGAGCGCAGGGAAAAAATCCTGGAGCTGATGAAGCTGGTGGGGCTGAATGCGGAATTCTACAACCGTTTTCCCCATGAGTTTTCCGGCGGACAGCGGCAGAGGATCGGCATAGCCCGCGCGCTGGCCGTGAACCCGCAGTTCATCGTCTGTGATGAGCCGGTCTCGGCCCTGGACGTTTCGATCCAGGCCCAGATCATCAACATGCTGGAGGAGCTGCAGGCGGAGAGAGGTCTTACGTATCTGTTCATCGCCCATGATCTGGCTGTCGTAAAGCATATCAGCCAGCGGATCGGCGTCATGTACCTGGGACATATGGTGGAGCTGACCACCAGTGCGGAGCTTTACCGGAATCCGCTTCACCCGTATACGCAGATGCTGCTCTCGGCGATCCCCATCGCGGACCCGGACCGCAGCGAAAGCCGGCAGAGGATCCTGCTGAAGGGAGAAATCCCCAGCCCTCTGAATCCGCCTTCGGGCTGTCCGTTCCGTACCCGCTGTCCGAAAGCGCAGGCGTGCTGTGCGGAGAGGATGCCGGAGCTTGTGGAGAGCGCACCGGGCCATTTTGCGGCCTGTCATATGTTGTGATCCCTGGAGGAATCAAATGCAGAGTTCAAGATATATCATCAAACGTATCATTCTGGCGGCAGTCAGCCTGTTTGCCATCATAACCCTGACCTTTTTTCTGATGAACCTGATGCCGGGGGATCCCTTCATGTCCGAAAAGGCCACGGAGGAGAACCGTGCGATCCTGATCGCAAAATACGGTCTGGACAAGCCGGTCTATGTGCAGTACGGAAAATACCTTGCCAATCTGGCAAAGGGAGACATGGGGACCAGCTACGTTCTTCAGAAGGGACGTACCGTGACGGAGATCATTTCCGAATCCTTCAAGGTTTCCATGAGCCTGGGTCTCCGGGCCCTGCTGATCGCGGTGGTCATCGGAATCGTTTTCGGCTGTGTTTCCGGTCTGTGCAAGGATAAGCTGCCGGACGGGATCATACGGGTTCTGTCCTCCATGGGCATATCCATGCCGGGCTATGTGATCGCGGCGGGGCTGATGATCATCCTGGGCGTGAGGCTGGGGATCCTGCCCATCAACTACAACCGGCCGGGGGGCTGGATCATGCCCACCATCGTCCTTGCGACCTATCCGGCTTCCTATCTGACGAGACTTACCCGCGCCAGCATCCTGGAGGTGATGAACCAGGACTATCTGCTGACGGAACGGGCCAAGGGCATGTCGGAGTTTGTGGTTGTTTTTGTGCATGCCCTGAAGAATTCCCTGATCCCGGTCATCACCTATCTGGGTCCGCTTACCGCGTCGATCCTTACGGGCGGTTTCGTGGCGGAGAGCGTTTTCAATGTTCCGGGACTGGGCCGGTATTTCGTCAGCTCGATCAGCAGCCGTGACTACACGATGATCATGGGCGTCACGATCTTTTATTCCGCACTGATCGTCATGATGAACCTGGTCTGCGATATCCTGTACAAGATCGTGGATCCGCGCATCACTCTGGAATAAGGAATGGTAGAGATGAAAGTAAATGTACTGAGTTTGCAGAGCAAAATAAAACCGGAGGATTTCACGCCTCTGGGAGAAGGATATTTTGCGGAGGAAAACCTGGAGACCGAGGAGATCGGCTACTGGAAGGCCAGCTGGCAGAGGCTCAGGGCAAACCGGATCGCCATGGTGGCGCTGATCATCATCGGGATCCTGGCGGTATTTGCCTTTATCGGGCCGATGCTTTCGCCCTATACCTATGACCAGCAGGTCCGGGGAGATGAGGCCCTGTGGCCTTGCCTTTCCCATCCCTTCGGGACGGACCGTCTGGGGAGGGATATCCTGGTCCGCTGCATGATCGGAACCCGGATCTCCATGATCGTCGGTCTGGTATCGGCGGTGGTCGTCATGATCGTGGGAAGCATCTACGGAGCGATCTCCGGTCTGATCGGCGGCAAGGTGGATATCGTGATGATGCGTATCGTGGATATCATTTATTCGGTTCCCGAGATCCTTCTGATCGTGGTCATCAAAATGGTGATCAGCGAGCCGCTGGACAATCTGATCCAGAAGGTTCCGTTTTTCCATGGCCTGCAGAGCATCGGGTCCGGTCTGATCGCCATCTTTATTGTATATGGCCTGCTGTACTGGGTCGGCATGGCCCGGATCGTCCGCGGACAGATCCTGCAGCTGAAGAATCTGGAGTTTGTCACAGCCTCCCGCGCTCTGGGATGCAACAGCTCCCGGATGATCCGGCAGCATCTGCTCCCGAACTGTATCGGGCAGCTGGTGGCGACCGTGATGCTGCAGATTCCTTCTGCAATCTTCACGGAGGCCTTCCTGAGCTATCTGGGCATCGGTGTATCGGCGCCGATGGCGAGTCTGGGGTCCCTGACTTCGGAGGCACTGAACGGTGTCACCTCCTATCCCTACAGAGTCATTTTCCCGGCGGCGCTGATCAGTCTGATCATTCTGTCCTTCAACCTGTTCGGAGACGGACTGCGGGATGCCCTGGATCCGAAGATGAAGAAATAAGCGGTAACTCTCCCCTCAGGGGATGTTATAAATTTTTTACGAGGAGGATGTAACATGAAGATGAAAAAGATTGTCTCTGCAGTCCTGGTTGGCGCGATGGCAGCTGCTTCTCTTTCCGCAGGCGTTTTTGCAGAGGGAGACAAAATCGAAATCTCCATCACCGGCGGCGGAGAAGACTCCATGGAGCTGAACACCGCAGTGGTCGGTGCGCTGAATGGTATTTCGGCCTGCCGTCATGTGTATGAAGGACTCTACAAGATCGGACCGGAAGGAGATACGGTTCTCGGTCAGGCGGAATCCGTTGACGTCAGCGAGGATATGAAGACCTGGACCTTTACCCTGCGTGACGATATCACCTGGTCCGACGGAGAGCCTGTCAAGGCGGATGATTTCATCTACGGTTTCAAGTTCCTGGAGGAGACCGCAGAGGATTATTCCACCATTCTTTCCGATATCGCCGAATCCTATGAAGCACCGGATGAAAAGACCGTAGTGATCAACCTGAAGTTCCCCTGCGGCTATCTTCCCTCCGTTCTGGCTTTCCCGTCCACCTATCCGGTACGTGCCGACTATGTGGAAGAGTACGGTGAAGGCTTTGCGACCGATCCGGAAAAGAATGTTTACAACGGCCCGTTCACAGTGACCGACTGGACCCATGAAGCAGAGGTCACCATGCAGCTTCGTGACGATTACTACGATGCAGCCAACATCTCCGTGGGAACCATTCACTGGATCCTGACCACGGACGAAGGCAGCGCACTGGCATCCTTCGAGAGCGGCGAGCTGGTTTACTCCGATCTGTGCCCGGATGAAGAAAAACCGAGAATGGACGGAAACGGCCTGTTCTACACCGCCGGCAACAACAACTACTGCGTCATGTACAACCAGGGCGAGAAGGGCAACGATGTCCTGAAGGATGTGCGTGTACGTAAGGCACTGGCTCTGGCTATCGACAGAGACCGTATCATGGCGATCCGTGACATGAATGATGAGCCTGGTCTGATGCTGGCCTGCAGCGGCTATACCAATGATGAAGGCGTTGACTTTACCGAGTATGCACAGCCCTGGTTTGACCTTTCTGATTACGAAGCAAACTGCGAAGAAGCCAAAGCACTCCTTGCAGAGGCAGGCTATGAGAACGGCGAAGGCTTCCCGGCTCTTACCTACATCGTAAACAACGACAGCCGAAGAGAGATCGCCGAGGCGGTCTGCAACGACTGGAAAGAGGTTCTTGGCATCGACACCAACGGCTGGGTGCAGAAGGTAGAAAACTTCTTCGCAACCAGAACCGCCGGCGACTATGACCTGGCTTACTATGGATGGTTTATGGACTACACCGATCTTTCCAACATGTTCGGCTCCATGAACAGCATGGGAAATGCAAACTGCTTCTGGTACAGCGATGAATATCAGGCAGCTTACGATGCGGCTACCAGCACGGTCGATCAGAAAGAGCAGTGGGATAACTATGCGAAATGTGAGGCTGTCCTGGCAGAAGATCTCCCGATCACGGTGATCCTGCACTCCATGAGCTCCTACCTGTATGACGACTATAACTACAGCGGACTTGTTTATTCCTGCGGAAACTTCATCTTTACCTACATTACCCCGAACAACTGATCAACAGATACACGGAGAAAGAGCCTGCCCGGCAGCGGGCAGGCTCTTTTTGGAGAATGAGAATGAAAATAACGAAAATAGAAATCGGTTATATAGATATTCCCCTTGTGACCCCCTTTAAAACAGCGCTGCGCACGGTCAGCACGGTCAATGACCTTCTGGTAAAGGTTACGGCGGAGGATGGAACCTTCGGCATCGGCGAAGCACCGCCCACGGCCGTGATCACCGGGGACACCAAGGAATCCATCGAGGCAGCGATCCGGTACTATATCGCCCCGGCCATCCGGGGCATGGAGCTCGAGCCGCTGGAGGATGTGATGGCAGCCATGGAAAAGGCCATCGCAAAGAACACCTCGGCGAAGGCCGCCGTGGACATCGCCCTGTATGACCTGTACGCAAAGACAAAGGGACTGCCCTTGTTCCGGCTGCTGGGACAGAAGGCGCCGGAGAAGATCGAAACGGAACTGGAAACGGATATCACCATTAGTGTCAATGAAACAGAGGAGATGGTCCGGGACAGCATCCGGGCGGTAGAAAACGGCTTCCGGATCCTGAAGGTGAAGGTAGGAAAGGGCGGCGAAAAGGATGTAGAGCGGGTCAGAGAAATCCGGAAAGCTATCGGAAACGACCCGATCCTGCGGATCGACGCCAACCAGGGATGGACCACGGCAGAAGCAGTCCGCACCATTCAGGCTATGGAGGATGCCAGCCTGATCATCGAACTGGTGGAACAGCCGGTCAACTATCATGATTTTAAAGGCCTGCAGTACGTAACGGCCCATGTGGACACGCCGATCCTGGCAGATGAGAGCGTCTTTTCTTATGAGGATGCCCTGCGGATCATGGAGGAGCACGCCGCTGATCTGATCAATATCAAGCTGATGAAAACGGGCGGCATCCATGAGGCTGTGCGGATCTGTGATGCCGCGGATAAAAACGATGTGCAGTGTATGATCGGATGCATGCTGGAAAGCAAGGTTTCGGTCAGCGCCGGAGCTCATCTCGGCGCTGCCAGAGGATGCATCACCATGGCGGATCTGGACGGTCCTTCCCTCTGCAAAGAGGATCCGTATACGGGCGGACCGGATTATGTCGGCGCAAAGATCCTGCTTCCGGAGACCCCGGGGATCGGGATCACCGAGGTACCTGCCGCATTTGAAGAAGTATAACAGACAGAAAAAGCCTGGCTTACACCAACATCTGGTGGCAGCCGGGCTTTTTCTGTCAGCAGGAATAACGGTCGATGAGCTGGGTTTCCACGCACAGCTTGACGGCCGGTATTCTGGGGTCCCGGATCCGTTCAAACAGGCGGCTGGCAGCAAGCCGGCCGAGGTATTCCTTGGGGACATTGACGGTGGTCAGATCCAGGATCTGGCTCATGGGGATGTTGTCAAAGCCGACGACCGCCACGTCTTCCGGCACCTTTTTTCCTGCCTCCCGCAGGGCCTTGATGGCGCCGGCTGCAATCAGGTCGTTGTCGGCAAAATATCCGCGGGCCAGCTTTTCCCCGCGGGAGAGAATCTCGCGCATGTCCGCATAGGCGCCGCTCATGGAGGGAGTGAGCTCGTGAACGATGGACTGGGAGAAGGACATGCCGTGGGAGCGGACCGCCTTTTTGAATCCGTCCGCTCTTTCCAGAAAGTTGTTGATGGGATAGGAGGATTTCAGATAGCCCGGCTGGCATTTGTGGCTGCGGATGAGATGGCGGGCAGCCACATAAGCTCCCTGTTCATTGTTGATCAGGACCGTGTCGCAGGAGAAGGTTTCGAAGTAGCTGTCCAGAAGGACCAGCGGGATCGGCAGGGACAGAAAAGGACGCAGATCCTCCGTCACCATCTCGGTGCCCAGGAGGACGATCCCGGCGCAGTCGGAGTACTGGATCTCCTCCAGATCCTTCCGGGAGAAATCCGATTCATAGATATACTGGGTCCGGAGGCGGAAGCCCTGTTCGGTGCAGGAGGTCTGAATGCCTTCGGAAACCTTGGAGAAGAAGGGGGTGTCGTCCACGATGGCGCCGCTTTTTTTGTAGACGATAAAATCGACGGTTCCGGTCTTTTTCTTTCTGGACTGAATACGGCTGAAATCATAGCCGGCCTTTTCTGCTGCAACCTTGATTCTTTTTCTTGTTTCCTGGCTGACACCGGGCTTGTCGTTCAGTGCCATGGAAACAGCGGCGGCACTGAGATTCAGCTGTCTGGCCAGTTCCTTTGCGGATATGCTCATGGTCTTTTCCTCTGAAATCATAACACGGTTTACGGTTTGTATGCTGATCCAAGGATACGATGTAAAAGAAAGAAAGTCAATATTAAGTCCGAAATTAAGTAAATTATTCTGAATTATAAAGTGAAATTCAGTGAAGAATACACTATGATGGAACCATAATCAGAAACCAAAGTTTCGTCAACAGACCATCCGCTGCAGGATGCAGAGATTGAAAAAAAGGAGAAAGACCATGGCAAGAGCAAAAATAAAGATCGGATATGCACCTACCAGAAGAAGTATTTTCAGCGCGCCGGCGGCACTGGATTTCAGAGGGCGGATCGCGGACCGGCTCCGTGAGCTGGAGATCGATTTTGTGGATATCACCGATGTCAACGAGGAAGGGCTTCTGTTCGATGATGCCGGACTGGAGAAGATCATCGCGAAATTTACGGCGGAGAAGGTGGACGGCCTTTTTATCCCCCATGCCAATTTCGGTACGGAATACGAATGCGCCCGTCTTGCAAAGGCGCTGGGGGTTCCGGTGCTTCTGTGGGGCCCCAGGGATGAGCGGCCGGATGAGAACGGCATGCGTCTCCGTGATTCCCAGTGCGGCCTGTTCGCCACCGGCAAGGTGCTGCGCCGTTTCAAAGTGCCCTTCACCTACATGAACAACTGCAATCTGACAGATCCGGAATTTGAGCGTGGAATCAAAGACTTCCTGGCTGTCTGCAATGTGGTGCGGACCTTCCGGCATACCCGTATCCTGCAGATCGGGCCGCGTCCTTTTGATTTCTGGAGCACCATGTGCAACGAGGGGGAGCTTCTGGAAAAATTCAACATTCAGCTGTCCCCGATCCCCCTTCCGGAGCTGTACGCCGAGATGCGCAGATGGAAGGAAGAGAAAACAGAGGTTGCTGAGGTCATCGGGTACTGCAAAGAGAATATGACCTGCGATATCGAGGACAAGTATCTGGAGAATGTAGCCTGTCTCAAGGTGGCCATGAAGGCCCTGGCGGAAAAATACGGCTGCAACGCCATCGCCATCCAGTGCTGGAACGCTTTGCAGGATGAGATCAACATCATGCCTTGTGCGGCCAACGCCCTGCTGAACGAGGAAGGCATCCCGGTGGTCTGTGAGACGGACATTCACGGTGCCATCTCCCAGCTGATCGCGGAAGCCGCTTCTATGAACGAACGGCGGGTCATGTTCTCCGACTGGACGGTTCGTCATCCGGACAATGACAACGGGGAGCTGTTGCAGCACTGCGGTCCGTGGCCCATCTCCGTGGCGAAGGAAAAACCGACCATCTGTGTTCCGGTGGCCTTCCCGCAGAACGGAGCGGTATCGGCCGAAGCCAAGCACGGCCCCATGAGCCTGGTGCGTTTCGACGGCGATGACGGGGAGTATTCCATCCTTCTGGGCCACGCCAGGGGCATTGACGGACCCTGGACCCGGGGTACCTATGTCTGGGTCGAGGTGGCCAACCTGAAACGGCTGGAGGCCAAGGTGGTGGAAGGACCGTATATCCATCATGTGGCTGCGATCCATGGCGATGTGGTTCCGGTGGTGTACGAGGCCTGCAAATACATCGGCGTGAAACCGGATCTGTATGATCCCATCGAGGAGAAGGTACAGGCCTATCTGCACGGTGAAGATGTGGTATTTGACGAGGTCTGAGAACAGAATATCCAATAGAATAAGCTGTATTTACAGCAGAATCAAAGGTGAGGAGACAATCGATGAGTGAGAATCTGAAGGCATTGGCCTGGAAACTGAGAATGGATACGATCGATATCATCATGGCCGGAGGCGGCGGACATATCGGCGGCGACATGAGTGTGATGGAAATCCTGACGGATCTGTATTTCCGGCAGCTGAAGGTCGCTCCGGAAAATCCGGAGGATCCGGACCGGGATTACTTTATCCTGAGCAAGGGCCATTCCATGGAGGCCTATTACGCAGTCCTCTGCGAAAGAGGCTTTCTGGATCTGGAGGATGTGAAGGCACGTTTTTCGAAATTTGATTCTCCGTACATCGGACATCCTCACAATACCCTTCCGGGGATCGAGATGAATTCCGGTTCCCTGGGACATGGCCTGCCGGTGGCGGTGGGACTGGCTCTGGCAGCGAAGAGAAGAGGAAAGCCGAACCGGGTCTATGTGGTGACCGGCGACGGGGAACTGGCGGAAGGCTCCAACTGGGAAGGCTTCATGTCCGGCGCCATGTTCGGACTGGACAACCTGTGCTGCATCATTGACCGGAACCGTCTGCAGATCTCCGGCAGTACCGAAGACGTGATGGCTCTGGATGACCTGAAAGCAAAGATCGCTGCCTTTGGCTGGAACGTGATCTCCCTGCAGGACGGCAACGATCTGGATGAGCTCGATGCCGCCTTCGAACAGGCGAAGACCGTGAAGGACAGACCCACCTGCATCATTGCGAATACCGTGAAGGGGAAAGGATCTCCTGTTATGGAAAATAAGGCGGGATGGCATCACAAGGTTCCCTCTGCGGAGCAGTACCAGGAGATCATGAAGGATCTGGAAGAGAGAAAGGCGGCGCTGGCATGAAGAACACAATACCGAATCGAAAAGTAATCTGCGATGTTCTGATGGAGCATGCGAAGGAAGACAAGGACATCATGGTCCTGTGCTCGGATTCCAGAGGTTCTGCTTCGTTGACGCCGTTTTTTGATAGTTTTCCGGAGCAGGCGGTGGAGGTGGGAATCGCGGAACAGGATCTGGTGGGGATCGCTGCCGGCCTGGCAAAGGCGGGCATGAAGCCCTACGCAGCCTCTCCGGCCAGCTTCATCACCACGAGAAGCTACGAGCAGTGCAAGGTGGACTGCGCCTATTCCGATACCAATGTGAAGCTGATCGGCATCAGCGGAGGTGTGAGCTACGGAGCCCTGGGGATGAGCCACCATTCCGCCCAGGATATCGCGGCCATGAGCGCCATTCCGAACATGCGGGTCTATCTTCCCAGTGACCGGCATCAGACCCGGCATCTGATGGAAGCCCTGCTGAAGGATGAAAAATGCGCCTATATCCGTACCGGCAGAAATCCGGTGGAGGATGTTTATACAGAGGAAAACTGTCCCTTCGAGATGAACCATGCGACGGTTCTCACCGAAGGCACGGACGCGGCGATCATAGCCTGCGGCGAGATGGTCCGTCCGGCGCTGGATGCGGCTGCACTTCTGGAAGAGAAAGGCATTCATGCGACCGTGCTGGATATGTACTGTGTCAAGCCGCTGGATGAGGCCGCAGTCATCAAGGCTGCGCAGAATGCGAAAGCCGTTATTACGGTAGAAGAGCATTCTCCCTTTGGCGGACTGGGCTCCATGGTGGCCCAGGTGGTGAGCGCAAACTGCCCGAAGAAGGTCGTGAACATTGCGCTTCCGGATGCTCCGGTGGTGACCGGAACCTCCGGTGAAGTCTTCGAGTATTATGGGATGACCGGCGAAGGCATTGCGAAGAAGGTCCTGGAAGCGATCGGCTGAAGCGGAGGAACAGACAGTGAAGAAAAGAGAAACCTATATTCTGGCCGTGGATCAGAGTACCCAGGGGACCAAGGGAATGATCTTTGACGCGGAAGGGAAGCTGATCGCCCGGGCTGACCGGCCGCACCGCCAGATCATCGATGAAAAGGGATATGTGGAACACGATCTGAAGGAGATTCTTGCCAATACGGTGGCTGTCTGCGGGGATGTGATCCGGAAATCAGGGATCGCGGCAGAGGCGATCGCCGCGATGGGGATTTCCAACCAGAGGGAGACCACCGGAGCCTGGAACCGGGAGACCGGGGAGCCGGTGATGAATGCCATTGTCTGGCAGTGTGCCCGGGCAGCCGGAATCTGCGAGCGGCACCAGGCGGAAGCGGAAGAGATCCGGCAGAAAACCGGCATGACTCTTTCTCCCTATTTCCCGGCCTCCAAGCTGCAGTGGATCATGGAGAATGTTCCGGAGGCGGGAGAACTGGCAAAAGAGGGAAAGCTTTGTGTGGGGACCATGGATGTCTGGCTCATCTGGAATCTGACGAAGGATCATGCTTTCCGGACCGATTATTCCAATGCTTCCCGCACCCAGCTCTTTAACATTCATACGCTGCGGTGGGATGAAGAACTGCTTGCGGCCTTTGGCATCCCGGCGGAGGCCCTGCCGGAGGTCTGCATGTCGGATTCGGTCTTTGGCTATACGGATCTGGAGGGACTGCTTCCCCGGGAGATTCCCATCTGCGGCGTGCTGGGGGACAGCCATGGAGCCTTGTTCGGCCAGAACTGCCGCTATCCCGGCCAGCTGAAAGCCACATACGGTACCGGATCCTCTGTGATGATGAACATCGGAACCGAACCGAAGCTTTCCGAAAGCGGACTGGTTACTTCCCTGGCCTGGGGAAGGGACGGGAAGGTTGAGTACGTCTTTGAGGGAAACCTCAATTATACCGGGGCCGTCATCACCTGGCTGAAGGAGGAGCTTGGACTGATCGAAAACCCCGGCGAGACAGCTGCCCTGGCGGAAAAGGCGAGGAAAGAGGACCGGACCTATTTTGTACCGGCCTTCACCGGCCTGGGGTCTCCCTACTGGGATCCGGACGCCACCGGCATGTTTACCGGCATCACCCGGACCACGGGACGCAACGAGATGGTCAAGGCGTGTGTGGAATGCATCGCCTATCAGATCACGGACCTGATCGATCTGATGAGAAAGGACACGGAGCTTTCCGTGCCGGTCATCCGTGTCGACGGCGGACCGACGGCAAACGAGTACCTGATGCAGTTCCAGAGCGATATGGCGGACTGCAAGGTGCAGATCCCGCAGCTGCAGGAACTGTCCGGAATGGGCGCCGCCTACATGGCCGGGATCTCGACGGGAATCTATGATCCGCAGCGGATCTTCGATTCCATCGCCTATACAGAGTATGAACCTCGAATGACGGGAGAGATCCGGGAAGAGAAATACCGCGGCTGGAAGAACGCCGTTAAACAAGTATTGCTGCATGAATAAGGAAGGGACGCAGGGACAGGCTCTGCGTCCCTTCCTTATTTTCAGTCAGGCAGAACAGACATGCACAATCCATTGCCCGTGTCCCAATGGGGAGCGGATTCCCGCGGAGTATTTGACTGTGCCGTTGCTGTGTGGTACTATGATTTCAGCAATGTAGCGAAGTGTTTTTAGTGCCCGATGGATGAGGAAGCTGCCATGAAGACTGGAGTCATATGTACAGAGCACTGTTATCTGCACAGCGGACCGGGTGAGGATCCGGAACGAAACAGGAACGGTGTCGAGGACGAGATTTTTGCGGGCTGGGCGGTCCGTACGCTGGATGAGAATGCGGTCAATGGATGGATCCGGGTTGAGACCCATTATGGATACGAAGGCTATATCCCGGAACGTGCAGTCTGTTGTTGTGATGAGGAGGAACTGAAACGGCGCCAGGACAAGGAGCGCTTTTTCCGGATCGGAATCGGAGAAGCCGATCTTCTGTCCGAGCCGAAGGTGCAGGGGCTTCCTCTGGAGCTGATGATCAAGGGCTCCCTTGTGGAACGCCTCGAAAAGGATCTGGAGGATGGCTGGGTCCGGGTGAGAACCGCCGCAGGAAGGGAAGGCTATACACGTTCCTGGTATCTGGAAGAGCGGCGGGACAACGACCGCTATTTTCTGGATACGAAGGCGGAGGATCCGCATAAAAAACGTTTCTTTGCGTATCAGGAAGCGATCTTGAACGGGGATGAAGAAGCGATCCGGAATGCAGTGATACAGAGTGCAGAACGCTATCTGGGCACCCAGTACCGCTGGGGAGGCAAATCCTCCCAGGGGCTGGACTGCTCCGGTCTGGTGTTCATGAGCTATCTGGAGCAGGGGATCCTGCTGCACCGGGACGTCGGCATGCCGGAGGAATATCCCATGCATGAAATCACAGAAGAGGAACTGAAAAAAGGCGACGTGATCTTCTTCCCTGGCCATGTGACCATCTATATGGGAGAGGGCCGGTACATTCATTCCACCGCCCATATCGGGGATGGCTGTGTCACCGTCAACAGTCTGGATCCGGCCAACGAACGGTACCGGAAGGATCTGGAAGGGAAGATCACGGGATACGGATCCATCTTTTAAAACCAGGTGAGTCAAGGAACCTGTCCCCGTGACTCACCCGTACTATGCAGGAGGAAACAACCTATGGAACAATTCAGATTTGAGGACCTGGAGTCTCTGGCCTGTGAGCTGCCGGAGGAGATACTTCGATACAAAATGAGCGGAAATCTGGCAGAGGCCGATGCGGCCATCGACCGGTGGCTCACGCAGCCCGTCGCGGAGGAGCTGAAGACCCGGCTGCGGGTGGAAAAGAAGTTTCTCACGATCCTGCCGGAGCAGTTCCCCTTCACGGCTGCGGAAGTGGTACAGAGCATGCAGGAGAAGCTTCCTTCGTTTTCGGAGAAGGATCTGGAGAGGCTGGACAGAACCGGTTATGCCGAATGGATCTGGATCGAGGGAGAAAAGCACTATATCCACAATATCGTGCGGAATATCGTCAATGAGGATCCCGAGACCGTGAAAGCCCTGGGGATCCCGGAGGAGGATATCAGGGAAAAGGAGATCCTGAAGGATGAGATCGCCCGGATGAAAGAGAAGGGCAGCGCAAGATGGAAATACCGGATCCGCGCGACGATCCGTCTGAAGGAGGAAGAATTTGTTCCGGGCATGCGTGTGAAGGTGCATATGCCCATCCCGGCGAAGCTTTTCCAGGTCACGCGGGTGGAGATTCTGGATTATGACAAGGCCATGAAGGCGATCGATCCGGAGGATGCTCTTCGCAGGACCATCTGTTTTGAGGACACCCTGGAAGAGAACCGGGAATTCTTCGTGGAATATGAGTACGAGATCTGCGCGGTGTACCATGATCTGTGGGGGCAGGCAGGAAAAGAAGAAGCCTCTGCGGAATGCAAAGGAGAAGCGTGTACGGACTGCACAGAGTCTTCTGTAAGCATGTCCTGTGAGCTGCCGGAGGAAGCGGCAGAATGTCTGAAGGAGCAGTATCCCCATATCCGTTTCTCCCCGTATATCAAAGCTCTGGCTGCGGAAATCGTCGGAGAGGAGAAAAATCCGCTTGAAAAAGCCCGCCGGATCTACGATTATGTGACGAAGGACGTGCATTATTCCTTTATGCGGGAATATATGATCATCGAGGACATCCCCCAGTACTGTGCCCGGAACCTGCGTGGAGACTGCGGCGTGCAGGCGCTTTTGTTCATCACCCTGTGCAGGGCGGCAGGCGTCCCGGCGCGGTGGCAGTCCGGACTGTATGCCCATCCGATGTACTGCGGTTCCCACGACTGGGCCCTGTTCTATGCGGAGCCCTATGGATGGCTGTTCGCGGATCTGTCCTTCGGAGGCTCCGCCTTCCGGGACGGGGACGAGGAGAGAAGACGCTTCTATTTCGGCAATCTGGATCCCTTCCGGATGCCGGCCAACAACGCCTTCCAGCATCCCTTTACCCGGCCGAAGACCTTCTGGCCCCTGGATCCCTACGACAGCCAGCAGGGCGAGCTGGAGTCGGAGGTCTGCGGATATCTGGCCCGGCAGCTGGAAAGGAAGCCTGCGCTTCTGAAAGCGGAAAGAATCGAAGACTGAAAAACCATAACGGAACGGAAAACGCCGGACAGCAGCTGCATGGAACTGCTGTCCGGCGTTTATGATCTGCGGATTCGATTGTGCAGGCAGAGGATCCGGTTACTTTTCACTCTGTTCCTGCATGATCTGAATATCCTCGAAGGCCGAGTACATCGGCTTTATTTTTTTGTTGTGGAACTTCCGGTCGGTGTAGTTCCGGGTGATGGCCATGACGGTGCCGGAAAGCGAGAGGACACCGATCAGGTTGGGGATCGCCATCATACCGTTGAAGGTATCGGAGAGATCCCAGGCCAGGCTCAGGTTCATGGTGGCGCCGACCAGGATAAAGAGGACGAAAACGACCTGATATCCTTTTACGGCCTTGGTTCCGAAGAGATACTCAAAGCCCTTGCTGCCGTACTGACTCCAGCCGAGGACGGTGGAGAAGGCGAACAGAAGGATCGCGATGGCGATGAAGGCGGCTCCGGCTTTTCCGAATACGCTGGAGAATGCCTCGGACACCAGGGCGGTGGATTCTGCCTTGGAGATGACGGCACCGGTGTTCAGATCCACCAGACCGCTGGAAAGGATCGTAAAGGCGGTCAGGGAACAGACGATGATGGTGTCTGCAAAGACTTCGAAGATACCCCACATACCCTGAACGACGGGCTCTTTGACGTTGGAGCTGGAGTGGACCATGACCGAAGAACCGAGACCGGCTTCGTTGGAGAAGACGCCCCGCTTCATGCCCCACTGGATGGCCATGCTTACGCCGCTTCCCACGATACCGCCGCCTACGGCCTTCATACCGAAGGCGCCTTTAAAGATGGAGGCAAAGACCGCACCGGCCTGTCCGATGTTGGCAAACACGATGACCAGTGCACCGATTATGTACGCCACAGCCATGAAAGGCACCAGCTTTTCGGTGACGGAGGCGATCCTCTTCAGGCCGCCGACAATGACCAGACCGGCCAGAAGCATCAGGACGATACCGACCGCCAGCGGCGGGATTTTGAATACGCTGTTCAGGTTGGTGGCGATGGAGTTGATCTGGCTCATGTTGCCGATCCCGAAGGAGGCGATGACGCAGAAGATGCTGAAGAGAACGGCCAGGACCGCGCCGATCTGTTTGCAGCCGGGTTTGGCGCCCAGACCGTCCCGCAGGTAGTACATGGCTCCGCCGGACCATTCGCCGTGCATGTTCTTGCGGCGGTAGTAGATACCCAGGACATTTTCCGCATAGTTGGTCATCATGCCGAAGAAGGCGACGATCCACATCCAGAAGATGGCTCCGGGACCGCCGGACACGATGGCGGCTGCCACACCGGCGATATTGCCGGTTCCGATGGTGGCCGCGAGGGCCGTGCAGAGACTCTGGAACTGGCTGATCTGTTTGTCATGTTTTTCGGTGTGCCGGGTGACATGCTTGTCCGTGAAGATTCCGCCGACGGTGCTCTTGATCCAGTGACCGATATGGGTGATCTGGAACACCTTGGTGAGAATGGTCATCAGGATGCCGGTGCCCACCAGCAGGATCAGCATGGGGAGCCCCCACACGAATCCGTTTACGGCGCCGTTCACGTTTTCAATGGTATTCAGGAACTGACTCATATTCTTTCCCTTCCTTCACTGTAAAATCACTTTAACACTTTAACACATAACTGCGGAGAACACAAGCTTTTTTTCCATGGATTGCGGACCCTCGGCAAGTTTGTTATAATAGATAAGTAAAGAAAACCGATCGTGGACCGGGAAGGAGGTTTCTTATGAGAAAGAAGAGTGTATTCTGTGCGGCTTTCTGTGCAGCTGCTTTTATGATCGCCGGCAGCAGCCCTGTTCCGGCGGAGGTGATGGTTTTAAACCCTGCCAGGATGGCGGCTTCTTCCACATTGTCCGGGGATGTGTACAGCCATGATGTCTCGAAGCTGAATGACTACGATCTTACCACAGCCTGGGTGGAAGGGGCTTCCGGAAACGGGATCGGAGAGTTTGTGGACCTGTTCTTCCCGGCCGGGACCGTGATCACCGGAGGAACCATCTACCCGGGATATTACAAGAATCAGGATATTTTTGAGAAAAACGGTGCGGTCAGCCGGATCCAGGTCCAGTCCGGATCCCAGATTTACGAGGTCGACACCTCCGAAGGGACGGCTTCTTACTCGCCCGATTACAAGGGAGTGCATTTTACCCTGCCGGAGCCCATCTTCTGCGACGGGACGCTGCGGGTGAAGATCCTGGATGTGCGGGCCGGATGGAAATACACCGATACCTGCATCAGCGAGCTCCGGATGGAGTATGACGATGCGCTGGACGGATACAACGCATCCGGGGAAATCCCTGCCGATGAGGGGTTTTCCAACGGGGCTTCCGAGATCGGCGGCACCGGATACGCGCCGGATACCGGAGAAGCGGATGAAACCGCACTGGATCTGACTTCCTTTGCCGGGTGGATCTACCGGTGGAAACATATGACTCTGAAGGAGCCTCAGGAGGAAACCATTCTTCTTTCGGATCTGACTTCGGAGGATAAAGCTTTTCTGCTTTACTGGTATCAGTATTGTATGGAGGATCCCCGGATCGAGCCGGACGGGGAATACGGAGAGTATAACCGGCTGTCGGACGGCCTTCTGCGGAAGATCATGATCGAAATGTTCAGCACCGCCACCGTGGGCGACCGCAATGCATTTTATGAGCAGTATGTGGAAGAAGTGGATGAAGACGGTTTCTGCAAGGTGGGAGCCACCGGTGATTTCGGAGATGCAGGCTACTTCTTTTTCAGAACCGACCGGAAGGCGGAGATGGACGGCGGACGGCTGAAGGTCACGGGAGATATCATGGTCTACGACCCTGCCGAGGAAAAATATTCGCCGGATATGTCCTTCACCGCCTGGTTCACCGAGAATGACGAAGACGCGGTCTGGCGGTACTGCTTTGATGAGCTGCAGGTAGGAGGTGCCTATGCCTGAGAAAGTGAAAAAAGTCCTTCTTGCGCCTTTCCGGCTCCTGGGCCTGATCTTCAAAGAGATCGGCCGGGGAATTCAAAAAGGGTCCATGGCCTTCGGAAAATGGTTCCTGTACCGGTACATCTTCGGGAAAAGGGATAAAAAGAGCCGGAAGATCCATAAACAGGAGAAAAAGATCATGAAACAGCAGCAGAAGATCAAAAAGGCGAAGGCCAGGGTCCTGAAGCTGCAGGATCAGTAAAGCCCGGAAGGGATGCAAACCCTCCCGGAACGGCGGTTTTTCGGGGACAAGGTTGTACAGGGACGGAGGGGATGCCTGTGGATGCGCAGAAAAAAACAGAAAATGCGGGCTTCAGGGCTCTTCAGGAGAGAATCTTCCGGATGGTCTCCGTGGGCATTATCGATGTACGGATCAATCAGTTCTATGATGTGCTGAGCACCGGAGCCCTGGTGGTGAATCTGACCGTCGCGATCATGAATACCTTCGACAATCTGCACGCGCGGTATGGAGATATCCTGTCGGCCATCGAAGCGGTGACCATCGCCTTCTTTGCGGTGGATTATGTGCTGCGGCTGATCTCGTCCCGCTGTCTGTATCCGAATGTGCCGGAAAGCAGGGCGATCCGGAAATACATGCTCTCCTTTGCCGGTGTGATCGATCTTCTGTCGTTCCTGCCGTATTATCTGCCGGTGTTCTTTCCGGCGGGAGCAGCTGCCTTCCGGATGTTCCGCGTGATCCGGATCATGCGGCTGTTCCGGATCAACGCCTACTACGATTCGCTGAACGTGATCACCGAGGTCATTGTCAGCAAGAAACAACAGCTGCTTTCCTCGGTCTTCATTATCCTGGTGCTGATGGTGGCTTCCAGCCTCTGTATGTACAGCCTGGAGCATGAAGCCCAGCCGGAGGTGTTCGAGAATGCCTTTTCCGGCATCTGGTGGTCGGTCTCGACCCTTCTGACGGTGGGGTACGGAGATATCTACGCCATCACTCCTCTGGGACGGGTGTTCAGCATTTTTATCACCTTCCTGGGAGTGGGGATGGTGGCGATCCCGACCGGTATTATTTCGGCAGGCTTTGTGGAGCAGTATCAGCGGCTCAAGAACATCGGGAATGTGGCCGTGGAGAAGGAGCTCCGTTTTATCCGGGTCGTGCTGAAGAACCGGGACAGCTGGAGCAACAAGGCCCTCAAGGATCTGAGGCTCCCCCGCGGGATGTTGATCGCCATGATCCAGAGGGGACGGGAGACTCTGGTGCCGGAGGGCAGTACCAGGCTGCTTCCGGGAGACCGGCTGGTGATCTGTACGGAAGCCCAGCCGGATGAACAGCCTGTCGATCTCAAGGAGATTCTCCTGAAAAGAGATCATCCGTGGAACGGCTCCGCCATCCGGGATCTGGATATTTCCCGCCAGAGCTTCGTGGTTCTGGTCAGGCGGAAAAACGATACCATCGTGCCGAAGGAGGATATGATCCTGGCGGAAGGGGACAAGGTTTTTGTGTACAGCCGGAAAAAGTCCGTGGATCCGGAGAAAAAGAAAGTGGAGATATAAAAAGAGAACGGGAAAGCGTGGATGCGCTGTTCCCGTTCTCTGTCAGAATCGGCTCTGTCATCGGGTCTGTTCTTCATGAAGGAAGGTTTTTACCAGATTTCCCAGAATCCGGAAGTCATTTTCATCATTCCGGTTGTGGGGGATAATGATGTCGGCGTATTTTTTGTAGGGCTCCACATATACCTCGTGCATGGGCTTTACCTTCGTGAAATACTGGTCGATAATGTATTCCAGAGGACGGTGGCGCACATTCATGTCCCGCAGGATCCTTCGGGAGAGACGGACATCCACATCGGCATCGATATACACCTTCAGGTCGAAAAGATTGCGGATCTCTTCAAAATAGAAGCTGAAGATCCCGTCTACCAGAAGGATCGGAGCCGGAGCCGTTTCCTGGGTCACAGATTCCCGAAGGAAGGTCTCAAAGGAGTAAACAGGCTGCTGGATGGTTTTTCCTTCCTTCAGAAGCAGGATGTTCCGATAGATTTCTTCCCGGTCGATGGCTTCGGGGACATCCACGTTGATCATCCGACGTTCTTCGAAGACCAGATCCGGACGGGAGATATAATAGCTGTCAAAGGCGACCAGGGCTGTTTTATCTCCAAATTGTTTGAGAAGATAATCGATGGCGGTGGATTTTCCGGAAGAGCTTCCGCCGCATAAACCAATGATAAACATACATATACCTCCAGACTGGACTGCTTTTTCTTAAAGTATAGCAGTTCTGAGGACGAAATCCAACCGGTATTTTAGGAGGAGCATCAAGATGTACAGGATTTTTCTCGTGGAAGACGAGGTCGTGATCCGGAAGGGAATCGCGAACAGCATTCCCTGGGAACAGGAAGGACTTCAGCTGGTAGGAGAAGCCAGTGACGGCGAAGTGGCGTATCCTCTGATCCGTAAGGAAAAACCGGATATTCTGATTACGGATATCCGGATGCCTTTTATGGATGGACTGGAGCTTTCACGGCTTGTGAAAAAAGAATTTCCCAGGATCAAGATCATCATTTTGTCCGGATATAATGAATTTGATTATGCAAAGACTGCGCTCCAGCTTGGCGTGACAGACTATCTTCTGAAGCCGATCAATTCCTCCCAGCTTCTGGAAGCGATCCACAGAGTTACGGCCCAGATCCGGGAAGAACAGGAATTGTCTCTTTTGATGGAGCAGTACCGGAAGGAGCAGGAGGAGACGGCCATCCGGGAGAAGAATCGTCTGTTCCAGGATCTGGTGACCGGGAACGGCTCCGTGCAGGAGCTTCTGGAGAAGGCAGACAGCCTTATGCTTCCCTTGTCCTCCGCCTGGTATAATATCGTTCTGCTGCGGACAAGCTCGATCCATCATGCGGACTCGGAGTATTCGCCCAGCGTGGTGGAGGTGGAGAAGATGCTCCTGGAACGGATCGATGCATCGGAATGCATCGTCTTTGACAGAGGTCTGGAAGGAAAAGCACTGCTTCTGCAGGCCGATTCGGAGGAAGAACTGAGAGAAAAACAGGAAAAGACGCTGCAGGTTTTTACGGATGTGATCGGGCAGTACCCGCAGATCCGCTATTTTGGAGGGATCGGAAAGCCCGTGAACCGGATCAGCGCATTGCCCGAGTCCTTCGCCAAAGCCGGGAAGGGATTTGCCCATCGGTTTTTTGTGAAGGAGAGTATGATCGTTGACAGCGACCGTCTCTTGCCGGAGCGGGTCGGACTGACCGGGGAGGAGGTTGATCTCAGCCGCATCAGTACACTGGGGATCGACCGGACGGGGATCCGCAACTTCCTTCGGGTAGGAGAGATCCGGGAGGTGGGCTTTTTTGTGGAAGAGTTTTTCCACGGGCTCAACGCCTCTGCCATGCGCTCCAGTCTGTTCCGTCAGTATATTGTGATGGATGCGTATTTCTGCACGGCGGATTTTGTGGAGGAGCTCCAGTGCTCCAGAGAAATCGTGGAGACGCCGGATGTCAATCCCGAAGTTTTTCAGAACGAGGATCTGGCGATGCGCTATGTGATCCGGATCATGGAGGAAGCTGTCCGCCGGCGGGAGCAGGTGTCGGGAAACAAATACAGGAATGTGGTGGAGGCTTCCATCGCCTATATTGCGGAACATTATGCCAATGAGGAACTGACCCTGAACATGCTGGCGTCTCATGTCAATTTTTCGCCCAACCATTTCAGCATGATCTTCTCCCAGCAGACCGGGAAGACCTTCATACGTTATCTGACGGATTACCGTATGAGCAAGGCGAAAGAACTGCTCCGGTGTACCAGCAAAAAGAGCAGTGAGATCAGTGCCGAGGTCGGATACAAGGATTCCCACTATTTTTCGTATCTTTTCAAGAAGACACAGGGGATGACACCGACGCAGTACCGCAGCAGCGAGAGCCGGCCGGAAGGCCTGGCATGACCGGGATGCCGGTTCTGAAAGGAAAGACAGAATGGAAAATCAGAGAGCATCGAATTCCATACGTCGAAAGGTGAGAGACATCTACCGCGGCTCTTCGCTGGCGACCAAGATCCGTTATTCGTATCTGCTTCTCCTGATCCCGCTGCTGTTGTTTCTGACTTTTGTATTGTACAATCTGTGGATCAGCAACCGGCAGTATGAGGGAATGGTCGATTCGGTGGTATCGGCAAGCGAGTTCAGCCTGGATTTTCAGGATGATTTTGACTACGAGACCTATCTTTTGATCGTAGGAAACAAGACCATGGAAGAATCCCGGCTGTCTGCCATGCTCGGCGCGGCGAACCGGGTGGTTGAACGGCTGGATTCCGTCACGGATTCCAGAGAGAACCGGGACCGTCTGAACAGCGTCAAGAAATATCTGACCAACCTTGCCACCTATACCGAGAGGATCAAAGAAAACCTTGCTCTGGGCGATCGTTACGAGGAAAATATCGAAATCTGGGAAAATGATGTGCAGATCGTGACTTCCCTGGTAAAGGAATCGGTCTTTGAGTACATTTATTATGAACTGCGGGATCTGCAGGAAGCCAGGACCCGTTATCAGGAAACATTCCTGAAGCTGGTCTGGGGCTCCCTGATCGTATTTGCGGTGCTGTCTGCCCTGCTGCTCCTTTTGTCCTTTGTGATCCCGCGCAGTATCACCAGTCCTCTCCGACAGCTGGAAAAGGTGACAGAGCAGGTTGCAAAAGGGGATTTTTCGGTCCGCTCCCAGGTGGATACGGCCGACGAGGTCGGGAATCTGAGCGATTCCATGAATGTGATGATCGACAAGATCAATGATCTTCTGGAGCAGGTGACAACAGAGCAGGTACGCCTGAGAAAGGCGGAGTTCCAGCTTCTGCAGTCGCAGATCAATCCGCATTTCCTCTATAATACGCTGGATGCCATCGTATGGCTTGCGGAATCCGGAGACCGGGAGACCGTCGTGCGGATGGTGGGGAGTCTTTCGGAGTTTTTCCGTTCTTCCCTGAATCAGGGTAAGGATATCGTGTCTCTGCGGGAAGAGATCATCCATGTCAGAAGCTATCTGGAAATACAGCAGATCCGGTATCAGGACATCATGGAATATGAGATCGATGTGCCGGAAGAGCTGTATGAATATCAGATCCCGAAGATCACGATACAGCCTCTGGTGGAAAATGCGCTGTATCACGGAGTGAAAAACAAGCGCGGAGTAGGGCATATCCGTATCCGCGGGATTCCGGAAGGACCGTTTTTCCGGATCGAAGTGGAGGATGACGGAATCGGAATGTCGGAGGAACGCCTGACACAGGTACGGGAGGGAATCCGTAAAAAGGAACCTGCCGGGACGGAGATCTATGGTCTTTACAACGTCAATGAACGCCTTCGCCTGAATTTCGGTGAGACGGCCGGAATCTCTGTTGAAAGCCGTGACAGAGAGGGAACCAGGGTGACGGTACGGCTTCCGAAGACTGCGGGGAAGCAGTCGGAAGATACAGACAGGGAACAAACAGAATAAAATCAACCTTTTTCGGAAAATAATCCACCCGGCTTTCCCGGACGGCTGAATTACAAAGAAAATTCAACCGTTTGAAGAATGATCTGGATGGATTTTTCTTTTTCGGTCCGATACAATAAGACCATCAAGTAAACTTGTTTTTTGCAAGGAGGAAAGAAAATGAATAAGAAAGTACTGGCAACTCTCATGTCCGCAGCTGTTCTTGCTGCCTGCAGCACAGTCATGGTCAACGCAGAAGACGGCCTGATCAAGGTTGGCATTATCAACAACGACCCGAATGAATCCGGTTACCGTACCGCAAATGATGCAGACCTTCAGAAGATGTTCTGCGAAGAAAACGGTTATGATGCAGAATTTGCATACAGCCTGAAGAACGACGAGCAGATCGCAGCAGCCCAGAAGTTCATCCAGGATGAGGTTGATTATCTTCTTCTTTCCGCGGCAGATACAGCCGGCTGGGAAGGTGTTCTGCAGGATGCACAGGATGCAGGCGTTTCCGTAATTCTGTTCGACCGTACCATCGACGCTCCGGAAGATCTGTATGTGGCTTCCATCGTTTCCGACATGGCACTGGAAGGCACCACAGCCATTGACTGGCTGTCCTCTCAGGGACTTGATGAATACAACATCATTCACATCCAGGGCGTTATGGGCTCCGCTGCACAGCAGGGACGTACCGCGGCGGTTGACAGTTTCGCAGAAGAAGAGAACGTCAACATTGTCACCCAGCAGACCGCAGAGTGGAATGCAGAGAAGGCACAGCAGATCGTACAGTCTGTGATTGACTCCGGCGAATCCTTCAACGTAATCTACGCAGAGAACGACGATATGGCAAAGGGTGCCGTAGCGGCTCTTGACAAGGCAAACATCAGCCACGGCGTAGACGGCGATGTCATCGTAATGGGCTTTGACTGCAACAAGTGGGCTCTGGAAGAGCTGCTGGCAGGCAACTGGAACTACGACGGACAGTGCAACCCGTTCCAGGCTTCCTACATTGACGAGATCATCAAAAAGCTTGAAGCCGGCGAAGAGATCGATGAGAAGGTTGTCATCATGGAAGAGAAGGGCTTTGACGCAACCCAGATCACCCAGGAAGATGTAGACACATACGGAATCTGATCCTGCTGTCATCAAAATGCAATAGTTAACTGAAAAAAAGCGCAGTGCAGCGTAGAAATTACGCCTGTGCTGCGCTTTTCTGGTGAAGGATGAAAGATGAAAGAGGTGCTGCCCAGGTGAAAGAACATGCCGTACTTGAAATGAAAAACATCCATAAAAGCTTTCCGGGAGTGCGGGCTCTTCAGGCTGTGGATTTCTGCCTGTGTGAAGGCGAGATCCATGCTCTGATGGGAGAGAACGGAGCCGGAAAATCAACGCTGATCAAGGTTATTACCGGTGTATATGAAAAAGACGAGGGAGAAGTGTATCTGGCGGGTCATCAGGGGCCTGTCGCGATCCATTCTCCGCAGGATGCACAGAGGCTGGGCATCAGTACTGTGTATCAGGAAATCACCCTCTGCCCGAATCTTTCCGTGGCAGAAAACATGTTTATCGGCCGCGGACAAGGCGCCGGTCTGAACTGGAAAAAAATGAATGCGGATACGGACCGTATCCTGCAGTCTCTCGATATACCTGCCAAGGCAGCCCAGCAGCTGGGAAGCTGTTCCCTGGCCGTGCAGCAGATGATCGCCATCGCCAGGGCTGTAGACATGGAATGTAAGGTCCTCATCCTGGATGAGCCCACCTCTTCCCTGGATGAACAGGAGGTACAGAAGCTGTTCCGGCTGATGCGGGATCTGAAACAGAAGGGAGTAGGGATTATTTTTGTCACCCATTTCCTGGATCAGGTTTATGAGGTCTGTGACAAGATCACGGTGCTCCGGGACGGAAAACTGGTCGGCGAGTACGCGATCAAAGATCTTCCCAGAGTGCAGCTTGTGGCAAAAATGCTTGGCAAGGAGATGGATGATCTTTCGGATATCAAGGGAGAGAACGGCTCTTCCGATGCTTCTTCCGCTGAAAACGTTTATGAGGCGGAGGGGCTGCAGTCCAATGCAGGCATCAAGCCTTTCAACTTCCATATCAGAAAAGGGGAGGTCAACGGGTTTACCGGTCTTCTGGGCTCCGGGCGGAGTGAGTGCGTGCGTGCGATCTTCGGAGCAGACCGGGTTCTGCGCGGCAAGGTGAAGAAGAACGGGAAGGAAGTAAAGATCCATAAACCGATCGATGCCATGAAGAATGGTATCGCCTACCTTCCGGAGGACCGGAAACGGGACGGGATCATCGGTGACCTGTCTGTCCGCGAAAACATCATCCTGGCGCTTCAGAACCTGAAAGGCTTCTTCAAACCCTTCAGCAAGGCCCAGACCTATCGGTTCGCGGAGGAATATATCCGGCTGCTGGATATCAAGACGGCCTCGGCAGACACACCGATCAAGTCTCTGTCCGGAGGAAATCAGCAGAAGGTGATCGTTGCCCGGTGGCTTCTGGCCAATCCGGATTACCTGATCCTGGATGAGCCGACACGGGGAATCGACGTGGGAACCAAGGTCGATATCCAGAAGCTGGTGCTGAAGCTGGCTTCGGAGGGAAAGAGCGTGACCTTTATCTCTTCGGAGACCGATGAGATGCTGCGTACCTGTTCGCGGCTGGTGGTCATGCGTGACCGGCAGGTCGTCGGGGAGCTTTCCGGAGAGGACCTGACACAGAATAAAATCATGAGCACGATTGCGGGAGGGGAGGCGAAATCATGACGAACACTTCAAAGAAACAATTTCAGATTTCGGATCTGTTTCGAAGCCAGCTGATGATCCCGGTCATCGCGATCCTGATTCTTACCATCTTCAATCTGATCATCGGCCCCTCCTTCTTCAATATCCGTCTGGATCACAACAATCTGGGCAATGCGGTCCTGTCAGGAAACCTGATCACCATTCTGGATAACGGCTCGGAGCTGGCGATTCTGGCCATCGGCATGACGCTGGTTACGGCAGCCTCCGGCGGACAGGATATCAGCGTCGGCGCGACCATCGCTATTGCCGGTTCCGCGATCCTGAAGATCCTCTGCGGAAGCGATCCCCATCCGGAGACCATGCAGGCGCCCATCATCGCGGCTTTTTTCGTCGGTGTGATCGCCGCCATGCTCTGCGGTGCTTTTAACGGAATTCTGGTGGCTTATTTTCGGATTCAGCCCATGGTGGCAACGCTGATCCTGTTTACGGCGGGCCGTTCCATCGCCGCCTGGATCAACAACAACGAGCTTCCCATCATCAAGGATGCGGAGTTCGGTTATTTCGGCGGCTTTATCCCGGGAATTGCCGTACCGACGCCTTTCCTGATCGCTGTGGTCTGCGTGGCGATCATTTTCCTGGTCATGAAGTTCACCAATCTGGGTCTCTATACCCAGTCTGTCGGCATCAACGAAAACGCTGCCAGGCTGATCGGTCTGAACCCGGTATTGATCAAGTTTCTGACCTTTGTCATTCTGGGTGTCTGCGTCGCCGTGTGCGGCCTGATCAAGGTCAGCCGGATCTCTTCCATCAACTATTCGGTCATCGCAAAGGATATCGAGATGGATGCGATCCTGGCGGTTGCCCTGGGAGGAAATGCACTTTCCGGAGGAAAATTCAACATGGCTGCGTCGATCCTCGGCGCATACGTGATCCAGTATCTGACCACGACGCTGTACCGCATGAAGGTTCCGGCCGACGCGCTTCCGGCTTATAAAGCGGTGGTCGTCATTGTCCTGGTGGTGCTTTCTGCCCCGACGGTGCGGGAATTCTTCTCAAAGATGGGCAGGAAAACCAGATCTTCCAGAAGGGAGGCCGCATAATATGTCCAAAAAGAAAAACGGTGGTCTGGGTGACCGGATCCGCAAAATGTCGGATACCAACCTTCTGCTGACGATCACGATAATCGTGTTTTTTGTGATGTACATCTGCGCCATGGTGTTCCAGGGGGCCGGTTTCCTGAAACCGCAGACCTTCTGCAATATCCTGAATAACAATGCGGCTCTGATCATCTCGGCCTGCGGCATGAGTATTGTCATGATCACCGGCGGGATTGATATTTCGGTAGGCGGTGTGGCGGCACTTGTCAGCATGTGCTGCGCCGTACATCTGGATTATCAGAATGGAAATGTCTTTACCGCCGTACTGATCGCTTTGGGTATCGGTCTGGCTTTCGGAGTGATTCAGGGACTTCTCGTGGCCTATCTGGATATCCAGCCCTTTATCGTGTCCCTGGCGGGAATGTTCTTTGCCAGAGGCATGACGACCATCGTCAATACCAAGCCCTTTAATGTGGCTCACGAGGGCTTCAAAGCCGTGAAGGAAACCCGGATCCGGATCCCGGGCCTGGGTTCCGTCAACAAAAAGGGCGTTTTTGTCAATGCCTATGTGGAGATCGGTGTTGTCGTTGCCCTGCTGGTGGTTCTGATTTTCTTCATCGTGCTGCGATGGACAAAACAGGGAAGAAACTTCTACGCAGTGGGCGGTTCCCGGCAGAGTGCACTGATGCTGGGAATCAATGTCAAAAGGACCCGGTTTTATTCCCACCTGATCTGCAGTATCCTGGCGGGGATCGGAGGATTTGTCTATTTCATGCATGTGGGAAGCGGTTCGGCCTCCCATGCACAGGGCATGGAGATGAATGCCATCGCTTCTTCCATTATCGGAGGAACCATGCTGACCGGCGGCGTGGGAAACGTGATCGGTACACTTTTCGGTGTTCTTTCCCTTTCGACGATTCAGAACATAGTTACCTCCGCAGGGTTTGACAAAGCCTGGTGGACGGGAATAACGGTAGCCGGAATGCTCTGTATTTTCCTTGTGATCCAGAGCGTTCTGATGTCATGGAAAAAGAAAGCGATGAGCGGTGGAGATGACAACCTGTAAAACTCAAGAGCGTTTTACCGTACGGATAATTCTTTTCCTTCTGGTTCTGCTCTGCATCGTGACGGGCGGCTGCGGCGGAAAAGCCTCCGATCAGGAAGAGACTGCCGAGGAAGACAGCCGGATCAAGGTGGGATTTTCACAGCTGGGTGCTGAGTCGGACTGGCGCAGTGCGAACACGGCATCCATGAAGGAGACCTTTACACCGGCGAACGGATATGAACTGATTTTTGAGGACGGGCAGCAGAAGCAGGCGAACCAGATCAAGGCGATCCGTACTTTCATCCAGCGGGAGGTGGAGTATATCGTGCTGGCTCCGGTCACGGAGACGGGCTGGGATACCGTCCTGCAGGAGGCGAAGGACGCCAGGATCCCGGTGATCATCATGGACCGGAAGGTCGATGTGCAGGATGACAGCCTGTTTACCTGCCGGGTGGGCTCGGATTTTGAGCTGGAAGGCCGAAAAGCCGCAGAATGGCTCAGAAGTTACACCGAAGCAAAGGGGATCGGGCCCGAAGACCTGCATATCGTCAACATCCAGGGAACCATCGGCGCGTCGGCCCAGATCGGACGGACGAAAGGTCTGGCGGATGCGGCAAAACAGAATGGGTGGGATCTTCTGGCTGAGGTGACGGGAGATTTTACCCAGGCCAAGGGTCGGGAGGTCATGGCTTCCCTTCTCCGGCAGTATGAGAATATCAATGTGGTCTACTGCGAGAACGACAATGAAGCCCTGGGTGCGATTGAGGCCATCGAAGCGGCCGGGAAGACACCGGGGCTGGATCTGACGGCAGGAGAGATCATGATCATCTCCTTTGACGGAGTGAATGAAGCAGCCCTGGACTGCGTCCGGCAAGGGAAGATCGCCTGCATCGCGCAGTGCAATCCTGAACAGGGAGCTTTGGTTTCCGATATTATCCATACGCTGGAACAAGGCGGCACCCCGGAAAAAATCTCCTACACAGAGGAAGAAATCTTTGCGGTGGATGATACCGTAAAAGAGATCGAGATCATGGGAACCGTTTATCCGGTGACCATCCTGGACTGAGTCACGGGGACAGGTTCCGTGACTCATCCAACCTTTCAGAATATTCAGACATGAATGAGACGCAGAATCCGGTTCTGCGTCTCATTTTCTTCTGAAAACAGATTCCATCCGGATGCGGTGATGTAGTATACTGGTGTGGAAACGGAAGTGTGTGTTTTTAATGGCAAAGGGTGATTCAGGCAGGAGTGGGAGGCATCCGATGAAGATCAACGAATTACATTACTCCTCGACAAACACATATCTGATCGAAGGGGACAACGGTCTGCTGTTGTTCGATACCGGATGGGCAGGGACGCTGCCGGCTTTTTTCGCTGCCATGGGGGCTCTGAAGATCCCGGTGCAGACGGTGGATTTTATTCTGATTTCCCATTTTCATCCGGATCATATGGGGATTGCCCAGGAGATTGCCGATCTGGGACCGCGCATTGTGGTGATGGATTTCCAGCTGCCTTTTGTGCATGCGTCCGATGATATCCTGCGCAGAGACAAAAAGAGCCGGTTTATTCCGATCCATGATGACAGGCTGAAGATCATTTCATCGCCGGGAAGCAGGGATTTTCTGAAAACGCTTGGAATCGAAGGGGAAATTCTTCATACTCCCGGGCACAGTGACGACAGTCTGTCTCTTTGTCTTGATGACGGCACGCTGTTCGTAGGGGATCTGAATCCGCTCTATGAGCTGGAGCTTCACAAAGGGACCCGGATCGCGGAAAGCTGGGACGTTCTTTTGACCCGTAAACCTCGAAAAGTGTTTTACGGCCATGCCCGTCCGGCTGAACTGAAAAGAGAGACGGCTCGGCCGGAAGAGGACAAGGTTTTCCAAAAACAGACTGTCCCGTCGGGATATGACAAGGAGCCGCATGCGCTTGTGATGAAAATCATGAAGTACATCGACAAGGGTGTCGGGCTCGATAAGATCAGCCGGAAAACCGGCGCGGATGCAGGGTTCGTGGAGGATGTGGCACGAATGTACCTGACCCACCAGAACGTCGGTGTGCAGGGGATTCTGGACCGGATCGAGATCAAAAACCGGTAGCGGGTGTTCTTTGGAAGATGATTTCTGTAAGGCCGGGTGAGTTACGCGGAGAATAATTGCTGTTTTGCGCAGGCTCAAACCGCAATTGCTTTCCTCGCTTTCTATAATCTGCAGGGAATGATGACATGAATAAGGGAAAAAACAACAACTGGAGCTCGGTGTTATGCGTATTTCTGGCTTCCCTGTGTTTCAGCACAGGAGGTCTTTTTATCAAGATGATCCCGTGGAACGCCCTGGCAATCAACGGGGCGAGAAACCTGATCGGTGCTGCGGTCATCGGAATCTATCTTCTGGTGACGCATCACAGACTGGTTTTCAGCCGGCAGGTGTTTGTCGGCGCTCTGTCCATGATCGGTGTGACGACGCTTTTTGCGATCTCCAACAAGCTGACAACGGCGGCGAACGCCATTGTTCTGCAGTTTACGGCGCCGGTGTTCGTGATCCTTCTGATGGCCCTCCTGTACGGATCGAAACCGAAAAAAACGGACATGATCACCTGTATCGCGGTTCTGGCAGGGGTATGCCTGTTCTTCATAGACGGGATCCAGGCGGGAAACTGGCTGGGAAATCTCACAGCGGTCCTCTCCGGAATCTGTTATGCCGGTGTGTTCATGATGAACACGGGAAAACAGGCGGACGCGCTGTCTTCGAGCTTCCTGGGACAGCTGACGGCGGGGATCCTGTTCAGTCCCCTGGTCACGGTGGAAAGTGATTTTTCCGCTCCTGTTGTGGCAGCCGTACTGGCGCTCGGCATCATCCAGGTGGGCGGAGCGTATATTCTCTTTTCGGAAGGGATCAAGAAAACACCGCCCGTGACGGCCAGCCTGATCACGGGAATGGAACCGATCATGAATCCGGTATGGGTGGCTGTTTTCTTTGGCGAAATGATCTCGCCTCTTTCCTGTGTCGGGGCAGTGATTGTGGTCGGCTCGATCGTGCTTTATAATATTGCGATGGAAAAACAAGGGAATTATTGAAAGCTCCTTTCACGAGGGGCTTTTTTGTCGAATAGGAAATTGCTCCTGGCGGAGCAGCCCTGGGAGTCACAGGGACAGGTTCCTTGACTTGACCTTACTTTCAGAATATTCTGATTTTATACTTGCTGTACAGAAGCTCGAAGGTGGAGCAAAATACTTTACAATATTCCTATTAATGTACTAGCTGTTCCTTACGCTGGGAGGGTATTCCGGCCTCTACAAAGGAG
>CAMOUV010000003.1 GCA_946626695.1 uncultured Blautia sp. | reverse complement strand
TACACCGTCATATGGCTTCCTGTGATGCCGCATTTCTGCGTGCGGGAAAGCTGATACTGCACTCCCGGGATCCCCAGGGCGTTCAGTTCTGCGGTGATCGATTCTTTTTCCGGAAAGAGATCCAGAAGTGCGCCGGTAAACATATCGCCGGCGATTCCCATGCTGCAGTCAATATAAAGTGTCTTCATTTCTGCCCTCCCAAGTCAAATACCCCACAACAAGCTACAGGGCATGACTAAACTTCACTTTTAATTTATACGCCCTGAAGGGCGGGGTATTTGACTTTCGCGGCAACCGCCATATACGAATGCAAGCATTCGTGCATGGCTCGTTGCCCGCGGAAAAGAGCGGACCATCGCAGCATCCAAGGTGCCTGTGCGTTGTCCGCTTTTCTGTCTGTCAATCAGTATTCTTTCGGTATCTCTTTCGTGCCGGTCAGCTCCTGAAACCGAAGCAGATCGTCCGTGGTGCGGATCAGCATGACCTCCTCAAACTGTCCTGTTTCCAGATCCTTCAGGCCGCCCACCTGTTCGCCGTTGCAGATGCTGCAGCGGATCACCGGCGTCTTGCGGCCTGGGTCATATTGCAATGTTTCCTTTTTCTTTTTATGCCCGAACATCCCAGCAGACCTCCTCTTCGATCACACGGACAAAGGCTTCCAGCCCGTCCTGATCCTCCTGGTCAAAACGTCCGAACACCGGGCTGTCGATATCCAGCACGCCTGTGATCTCCCCGTTGTCTCTGCAGTGAAGGGGGATCACGATCTCAGAATTGGAGGCACTGTCACAGGCGATATGTCCGGGGAATTCGTGTACATTTTCCACCAGTTGGGTGCGGTCTTCGGCCACAGCCGTCCCGCAGACTCCTTTTCCCACATTGATATGGATGCAGGCCGGTTTTCCCTGGAAGGGCCCCAGTACCAGCATGCCGTTTTTCATCAGGTAAAACCCGGCCCAGTTGATCTCCGGCAGGCTTTCCATCAAAAGCGCGGACGCATTGGAAAGAACCGGAAGCATGTCCGGATCCGTCTCCAGAAATCCCTTCAGCTGCTGCGTCATCAGTGTATAGTCTACATTCCGGCTCATCCTGATCCTCCCGGTTTACGTCTCTTCTTCAGCCTTGCTCCTTAGCATCCGGTTTCTCCCGTTTACTGTTCGTATTCTCGTGATACTTTTCGATATAATCGCTCCGCATCTGCATCTGTCCGCGTTTTTCCAGCGCCTGATTGACTCCCCGGGTGATCAGGTCATACAGGACCGCCATAACCGGCGCTCCGATCAGCATGCCCGGAAGCCCCCACAGCGAACCGAAAAACAGGATCGAAAACAGGATCCAGAAGCTGGAGATTCCCAGCTTGTCGCCGATGATCATCGGTCCGATCAGGTTGCCGTCCACCTGCTGCAGGATAATGATAAAGATCAAAAAGCCGATCGCCTGTCCCGGGCTGACCGTAAGGATCAGCAGCACAGACGGAATGACGCCCAGATACGGTCCGAAGAAGGGGATCACATTGGTCACCCCGATGACCACACTGATCAAGGCCGCATAGGGGAAGCGGAAGATTACGGAAAACACAAAACACAGGATACCCACGATCAGGGAATCCACGATCTTCCCCACGATAAAGCCATTGAACATCCGGTCAGCAAAATGAAGCTCCTGCCAGATCCAGTCTCCGCCATTCTTCGGGAGAACAGAATACAGGATCAGCTTTGACTGGGCCACAAACTGTTCCCAGCTGCACAGGAAATAGATCGAGATGATACAGCCCAGGCCGAAGTTTGCCAGCACGCCGATGATATTGATAAAGCTGCTGGTCACATTCGTGATGGCATCCTGCAGGTTCGGCAGGATGGAGGTCTGCAGGAAATCTTCCAGCTTTGTGCTGATGGTTCCTACCAGATCGCTGATATAGCCGGCGGCCGTCGCGCTGGTTTCGCCCTTGGCCAGCTTGTCCAGCCATGCCTGGAAGTCCTTTACCGCTCCCGGCAGACTGGAAATGATGCTCGATATGCTGGTCACCAGCTGCGGAAGGATCAGCAGGATGATCACCGTCAGAATGACAAACATGACGATGATGGATAACAACGCTGCTGCGGTTCTCTGCCATCCGCCGGTTTTCTCCCGATTCTTTCTGCTCCCGATCCGGCGAAGCAGACCTTCGATCCGCAATGACAGGGGACGGAGCAGATAGGCGATCACGATCCCGTATACGAAGGGGGTCAGGACAGTGAACAGCGTGTTTATAATTCCCCCGAAGGTTTCCGGCCGGTAGAAGGCCATGGTCACGAGACAGATCACGGCCGTAGCCGCAGCAATAAACAGAAGCCGGTTGCTGTTGTTCTTCCAGAACTGGTGTTTCATTGGTACCTCCTCCGGAAATAATCCGGTTTCCATGCGTCTGCCGGTTTATCCGGCATCCCGCAGTCGATCATTTTCTGTATGATGTTCACCGCAGACGATGAAATATAAGGTCTGCATCAGTGCATCGGGATCGATGGGTTTTGCAATATGGCCGTCCATCCCGGCGTCCAGGGCCTGCTGTACATCCTCGCGAAAGGCATTGGCAGTCACCGCGATGATCGGGATACGGGCCAGCTCCGGATCCGGAAGCGCACGGATCTGCCGTGTGGCCTCATATCCGTCCATCACAGGCATCTGCACATCCATCAGAACTGCCCGGTAGTAGCCGGGAGTGGATTTCTGCAGCATTTCCACCGCAATCTTGCCGTTCTCAGCCGTATCCACCAGGATCCCTTCATGCGCAAGAAGCATGGCTGCGATTTCCCGGTTGACCTCCATGTCCTCAGCCAGAAGCATCCGGAAGCCGGCCGCCTCTCTTTCTTCCTTTGTCATCGGACATTCGGTCCTCATCTTTACGACAGGGACCGGCTTTTCCGTGAGGGAAAAACACAGCCGGACAATGAATTCGGTGCCCTTTCCCGGGCTGGTCTCTACCGTGACGGTCCCGCCCATCAGATCCACAATGTTTTTGGTGATCGCCATGCCCAGGCCGGTTCCCTGGATCCCGCTGACCGTGGAGGTACGCTCCCGTTCGAAGGCCACAAAGACCTTCTCGGCAAATTCCGGAGCCATCCCGATACCGGTATCCTTTACGCGGAATTCATACGACCCTTTGCCCGATGCTTCTTTGCCGGTCTCCTGCAGAGTGACCGTCACCGCCCCGCCCTCCGGGGTAAACTTATACGCGTTGCTGACCAGATTCAGCAGAACCCGGTTCAGCCGGTTCTTGTCACAGGATACATACGTATCTTTCGCATCACAGACGACGGTATAATCCAGCTTTTTCTCTTCCATCTGGGTGGCAAACATGGTCCGGAGTTCATCCAGCACCTGCTCCAGATCCACCGGCTCTTCCTCCAGCTCCATCTTTCCGCTCTCGATCCGGCTCATCTCCAGCACATCGTTAATGAGAGCCAGCAGATGCTGGCTGGAGCTTTCGATCTTCTCCAGACAGTCCTTCATCTCCTCCATGCCCGCTTCAGGTCTGCGGGCCAGATTGGTATATCCGATGATCGCATTCATCGGTGTCCGGATGTCGTGGGACATGTTGGAAAGAAAGATGGTTTTGGCCTCATTGGCCCGTTTTTCATCCTCCAGAGCCGTTTTCAGATGTTCATTCTGCCGGACCCGTTCCGTGATCACCCGCATCACATACACAATGATGAAAACGAAAACACTTCCTCCAAACAGGATGGCGGCGATCACTCCGTCCGGATCTCCAAGAAAAGCCACAGTAAGATATCCAAACAGAAACAGGATCAGCAGAACCGCCGGCGTGTACAAAACCCCGGCTCTTTTCTCCCAGCCTCCGGCAGCACGCACTTCTCTCATAAAATGAAAATACCGGACAATATTATAAACCATCAACGCACTGCCAAGATAAATCGTGATATCTATCAACGCATGAAAATTCATAGTCCCTGTCCTTCATTCAGAAACGGTCCATCTGTTATTCATGCTTATTATAGCACAGATCATTACCTGCAGTCACCCTTCGTTATATTATTTGGCCTGTAAAATAATGACGAAATGTCCATTCATGCCGGCACACCTTCCTTTTTTCTTTCAGGAGATGATCCTCCGGATCTCGCGGGGGGTATGGCCGTAGATCTCGCGGAACATCCGGCTGAACAGCTTGTAATCCGTAAGGCCGTTTTTCTCCAGAAGCTCCATCACAGCCTCGTCCCCGGTCACCAGGTCATGATAAAAATGAGAGATCCGGACCCGGTTCACATGCTGGGAGAAGGTGATCCCCAGACTCTGGTGAAACAGGCGGCTGAAATACTCCCGGCTCAGACCGAATTCCCCGGCGATCCTCTCCAGGGAAATATGCTCCGCATAATGCTGATCAATATAATGAAGGATCTCCTGAATGCGCTGCTGCTCCTGAACAGGCCCCGCCGTCTCTCCGGCCGGTGCCGGAGACGAAAAATGCCGGACCAGGTGATACAGGATCTCCAGGACCACCGACTCCGTCTTCAGCCGGTATCCTTCCGGCTCATTCACGTAGAGGGGCACCAGCTCCTTAAACAGATCGCAGATCCGAAGATAAGCCTCCAGCTGGCTGCTCTCCAGATCCTCCCGGATGCACCGGTATATCCGTGGGTCCGGCCGGCCGGTCCGCATGGAAAGAAACTCCTTATCCACATGGACGCGGACCTGCATGAAGTTTTCCTTGCACTGCAGTTCAAAAATATGGTTCGAATCGATTACGATGAAATCTCCCTGCACCAGGCTGACCGTTTCCCCGTCCAGAACGATCCGCGCATTTCCGTTCAGCAGATAGATGAGCTCCAGCTCCTTCTGCCAGTGCGCCGCGTGATACTGCCCGTGATCCGTCACAAAGTCCACCGTGATCCGGGCTTCCTGGGCTTCATAATGCTTCTCATATCGGACGTTTGTCGTCCGTATTCCTTCCGGCATAAGTATCCTCCTTTTGTACCGGGTTTTCCCGGAAATGTCAATATTACCATAAAACAGGTCAATTTTCAACCTTATATCATCCGAAGATCAGAGGTATTCTTTGACTTGTCATAAGGCCTGACAGTACTTTTATGAAAGGAGAATTTGTTATGACAAAAGCAAATAAAAACAATCATTCAACAGAAATCAAGATGAATATGGGAGAAAAAATCAAAAAATATTTTCAGGATAACGCGCTGTACTTTCTGAGCGCATCCTGCGTGATGAACGGCTCCTACTATACGTTTTTCAAATATTTCTCTGAACCCGCCCGTATCTAATCAAAGGCCTTATCAATATATAAAGAATCATTATTAGCGTAATATCTACAGCAATAGCCGAAAACTGAAGAAACCACAGAAAGGAGGCATTCCATGACCTCAAAAACAAATAAGCTGTCTGGTTTCCGCTCTGCCCTGCAGGCGGTAAAGAACTGGTTCGACGATCCTTTTTTCCGCGATGTGTATGAAGCACTGCGGTGCCCGGATCCCAACGAGATCAACCGGATTTATGACAGACATCAGTAAAACGTAAAAAACTGCCTGCACGGAGACAGGATGCTCCGCCAGGCAGTTTTTTTATAACTCTTTCAATACATCGTAGATCCGGATCTCCACGCCCCAGTCGGTTCCCTGGATCTCGGAGCGGAAATGCGGCGCACAGAGGTACTCTCCCAGGACAGGGCTGTCCGTCAGGAACATCGGGCAGCCGTCAAAATACGGCTCGTTCCGCATGATGGGATGCAGATGGCTGTCATTCTCGACAAAGAGTCTGCACTCGTTCCCTTCTCTGTCCTTTCCGGCAAACATGTATTTCGCACACATGTGACGGCTGTATCCGGCATTTTCGATCTGCACATCCACGGCACCCGGACGGGTCTCTCCCGTAAAGAGCTCCGACTCCACGGTCGCGCGGAAGGGGATCATCGTCACCGATCCCCAGGGACACTGCAGATCAGAAACCTCGGAATTATCAGCAAATACTTTAAAAATCATAACAGGCTCGCTTTTTGCCATCGTTCGTTCCTTTCCGGGCATTGCCGATCAGTCCTCGTAGAATCTCATGTCTCCCCATGCTTCCATCATCGCAGTCCGGTCCCTTTTCTCCGTCCGCGTCTCCCGGTCGTAGATCCGCACCTCCGAAGCCGGTCCGGTAAACCGGGGCCAGTTTTCGTTCGGATTCCCGTTCTTGATAAAGTGCACCCAGTCGCCATGCAGCTGGTCTGCCATCTCCTCAAAAAGCGCCTCCGGCTCGTTGTCAAATACCAGATGGCTGAAGGGATGATCCCTCTTCACGAAAACAGAAGGCATCTCGAAAGCATGACCTGCTTTCAGGCCGGACTCCAGGCCGTTCTTCGTCAGCAGCTCATACCGGTACATCCAGATATCCGGATTCCGGTCCTTCTGGAAATCTGCCAGCTTCACCGCGGGCATCTCAAAGGCATAATCCGTGGCAAAACGAATAAAGGGATCCTCTCCGGCTTCCGACGGATCCGCTTTTGCAGGATGATAATAATCCACGATCCCCGCAAGGCCATCGGCATTTCCGTTTTTCTCCAGCATTTCCGCGACCATCGTCCAGCTGTTTGGAAAGCCTGTGTTCTCCGGATGGACAAACATGGTCCCTTCATGGCGGTTGGTGCCGATGATCACACGGATCCCCGCAGCGCACCCGTTTTTGATCGCGTCCAGAGGCCTCTCCGGCAGCAGGTCATCCTGTATCGGTCCCGGCAGAAACATGCCCGGGTTCTTATACTGATGCTTTACGGCTACATACTCATTCCCCGGGAGGAACATCCTCGGGTCATCCGTACGAAGTCTCTGCAGATCTTTCTCTGTCCAGTGCATCCCTTCCAGAAACAGGTCGATATTCTCTCTGGCGCTCTGATGCGTCATCACACAGTTGGGCAGTGCGCTTTCGATGATGGCCTGCTGGAAGGTCCCCCGTGCTCCGGGACAGGCCAGCATCGTCACGACAGAAGCTCCCCCGGCCGACTCTCCGCCGATGGTGATCCGGTCCGGATCACCTCCGAAGGCCGCCACATTATCATGGATCCAGTTCAGGGCCAGGATCTGATCCGACAGACCGCAGTTGCTGTCCAGATCCTCACAGCCGCTGTAGGTCGTGAAATCATAAAATCCCATCACGTTGGTCCGGTAATTGAAGGAAGCAAACAGGATGCCATCCTCCACAAAAGCATCTCCCGCATACAGGCTGTCCGCAGAGCCGCCTGTATTGTATCCGCCGCCGTAAATCCACACGAATACCGGCAGCCGGTCTCCTTTGAGCGGCCGTTTGATATTGACAGTCAGGCAGTCTTCATCCCCCTGCACCACGCCGTGATCCAGCTGGATCGGGATGGAACCGTATTCCTTCGCGTCATACACGCCCTTCCAGGGCTTTACGGGGACAGAGCGTTTCAGACGCAGTTCCCCCACGGGAGCCTCCGCATAGGGAATCCCCAGATACTCGATCCTTCCTTCCCGTTCGTATCCCTGGACCTTTCCGCTCGTTGTCTCGACAATATACTCTGGCATTTTTCTCCTCCTGTAGCACTCCGTTGTCAAAACAGGCAGCCGGAATCCCGGCTGCCTGTTCCCTTTTACTTTGAAATATCGTTCAGCTCTCTGACCCCGCAGCAGGAAACAAAGTGGTTCGGCTCCACCTCTTCCAGCTTCTGCGGCTGCCGGCAGGCCTCCGTTGCATACTTGCAGCGGGCTGCGAACCGGCACCCGGGAGCGGGATCGATCGGGGAGGTCAGCTCGCCCTGCAGAATCTCTCGCTTGTTGGGGTTGTGAATTTCCACGGATGGAATGGCGGAAAGCAAGGCTCTTGTATAGGGATGCATCGGCTTTTTGAACAGCTCCTTGGAGGGGCATTTTTCCACCATCTATCCCAGATACATGACCAGAATATCATCCGAAATATGACGGACCACCGACATGTCATGGGTGATGAACATGTAGGTCAGGCCTTTTTCCTTCTGCAGTTTTTGCAGAAGGTTCAGAACCTGTGCCTGAATCGAAACATCCAGGGCAGAAACCGGTTCGTCACAGACGATGAACTTGGGATCCAGGGCCCGCGCTTCCCACAGCCGCAAGGGCATGGTCCCCCAGATATTTGCCGACCACAATACTGTCGACCGTATTATAGAGCTGCTGCGCGATATTTCCGATCAGCATGGGCACCATGAACAACAGAATCTTTCTCCATGGTTCACCTGTCGTCATGTCCACCGGCTGGAAGAGACTCCGGAGCTTTTCCTGCGTATAGCTGGATTTATGACCGGACATATTCATCGGGCAGGTCCGCCTCTGAAAATACATCGATAAATGCACCATCCTCACCTCCGGATAACATCGCCGTCAAAACCTCATGGACATGGCAGGCCAGCCGGGCTGTCGGTCTGTAGGGAGTGCCATGCAGGATCGTTTCTGCCATCTCGGAGGGGCCGATCCCACGGAGATTGACCTCACCCTCCTCCGACTCCCACAGTGTGACCGGGTCTGTATGCTTCCAGAACTCCTCCGGCTGCGGGAGCAAACGCACCGGCCCGGCAAACTGATTCGGATCCGGCAGGATCAGGATCCCTTTTGTCCCGTAGATATAGAAAAAGGCCTGATCCGCGAAAATCGAATCCGCATTGATGTGGAAGGTTCCCGTGATCCCGTTCGCCATCTGTACAACGGCGCTGACCTCGCTCTCGTTAGGCGTTTCCATGACCTGCCCGTTCAGAGGATTGCCGGGCATGGTATTGACATGGGTCGGATAGGGCGTACGGACGATGCTGCCTACTCTCTTTACAGATCCCAGCAGCGTCACCAGCGCTGTGGCATAGTACACGCCGTAGTCACAGACAATGCCCCCGCCCGGCTGCCGCATATAGGCATAGGCATCCAGGAGCATGTCATTGTTCCGGTTGGCCGAGATGGAAAAGGAATTGATCTCCCCGATCAGACCCTCTTTTATGACCTTTGCGGCGTATTGAAGAGCTCCACCCAGAAAAGTTTCCGGTGCGCTGCCCAGATACAGTCCCTTCTCTTCTGCGAGGCTCACCAGTTCCTTCGATTTCTGCAGGTCGTCCGTCAGTGTTTTCTCGGTATATATATGCTTTCCATGCTCCAGAGCTGCCTTGATGATCCCGTAGTGGGCATGGGCCGGCGTCAGATTCACCACCAGCTCGATCTCCGGATCTTCCAGCATTTCCTCCAAGGTGGCTGCGCAGATCCCATACTGCTCTGCCTTCCGCTGTGCCGATTCCAGATGACCGGCGCAGACCGTCTTCACCCGCAGATTGTCAAAACGATGGATCATATTCTCAAAATAAATATCACTGATCGCACCGGCTCCCACAACGCCGACGCAGACTGTACTCTTACTCATGCTTATCCCTCCGTTTATTTTAATCCACTATGACTTTTATCCCCTCCGGAGCATCGTATTCCGTCAGGATCTTTCCATCCTCCATGACCCTGTGTCGTACGGACACAACGCCCAGAGGCGTAGGATAGGCTGCCGATGCCCGCTTCAGGCCTCCCAGATGCGGTGTGATCCGCAGCGTCCTGCAGCCTGGCTCCGCAATGGTGATTCCCATAATATGACGCAAAATGAAGGGCACCGGACCGCTTGACCAGCCGTGACACAGGCTGTGACGGAATTTTTCATAGCAGAAAGCCCCGAAATCTCCGCCTTCCAGATAAGCCTGCTCGGGGCTGTCAAGGAGCAGTTGTTCTGCCCCCGTCACCTTGCCGCGAACCTGCAGGATCCTTTCCGGAAGCAGGCTCAGCCTTGCCCTTTCCTCCTGATAAACAGAACTCCTGACCGGAAATACATCTGTTACCTTTGCCATGCGTTTCTCTCCTTCTGTTCCAACGTCCGTTTTGTGCCGGATCAACCAGGCTTACGGCGTCCAGGTAACTCCCTCCGGAAGCTCCCGGCCGATCACCTGCATGGAAATATCCGTATACTGATGCACTTCGATTTCGTTTCCGTCGGGATCCCGGAGCCACATGGTATAGCTGCGGCAGATGGAGGAGCCTGGCTGAATGAAGATATAATCTTTCGCTCCCTTGTCCAGCAGCTCCTGATAAAAGGCCTGTATATCGTCCACGACGATATCGATGTGATTCAGGCCGTATTTCTCCTTGCTGGGCAGGTTCTCGATATGGGCGTCCAGCTCATTGAAGAGCTCGATAAAGTATCCCTTTGGGCCTTCCGTCCACTCCATATAGACGATCCATTTCACGTTTTCGACCGTTTTCAGATAGTCGATCCGCTCCTGGGGCACCTTGGCCAGCCAGACCGGATCCTTGGGGATCATGTCCCCGTAATATAAGGTGAATTTCTCCTTCAGGCCAAGGAACTTCTCATAAAACGCAATGCTCTTCTCCAGATCCTTACAAACAATTCCTACATGTGCATTCGGCTGTACAATCATGGTTTCCTCCTCCTAAGGCAGAATACTGCCATAACTCTCCTCATGACTTTTTGCATGTCGTTCACACTCCGCTCCGGACAGCTGTGCTCAGTCTTCCCATGTTTCCACGCTGTTCGTCCGCGTCACCTCTGCATACCATCCGGCGCTCTTCTTCGGGATCCGCTCCAGGGTCTCGTAGTCTGTGTAGTACAGGCCGTATCTGGCGGCGTAGCCCGCGGACCATTCAAAATTGTCCATCAGAGACCAGAGATAGTAGCCGCGCACATCGATTCCATCCTCCATGGCCTTGTGCAGCCAGGTCAGAACCTTCCGGATCACTTCGATCCGCTTACGATCGTTGAGATTCGCCTCTTTTCCATCCGCGTCATCAAAGGGGAATCCGTTCTCCGAAATATAGATTGGGACCTGGATCCTGTATTTCTCCACCAGCATATGGAGCACATCCCGGATCGCTTCCGTATGGTCCTCCGGACGGTCCTGATAATTCCCGCCTTCTTTTTTGACCTTCTCGGCTTCCCGGAGCTTGTCCGCATTGTCGTAGAGACCGTTGTAGAAATTCAGGCCATAGAAGTCCACCGGCTGGCAGATTGTCTCAAAGTCTCCCTCCTGCATCACCGGAGTCAGACCGTTTTCCTCGAAATATTTCATCAGCACATCCGAATATCCGCCAAGAAACAGCGGATGCAGGAACATGCCATAGCCCTTGATCTCGTTGCCGGTCAGTGCAAGAGCTTCATCCTCCGGATTGCCTTCCCGGGCGGGATAATGCTTCCAGACATCCACCACGATCCCGATCTTTGCATCGGGAATGTTTCTCTTCCGGAACAGCTTCACGGCCTCCCCATGGCAGAGCAGCAGATGATGCAGAGCCTGACGGGCGTATTTCTCATCCGTAAGCCCCGGAGCAAAGAAGCCCTGGGCGTAGCCAACATACGTTGCAATAGGCTCGTTAAAGGTAACCCACAGATCAATATCCTCTCCAAAATTGTCCAGAAGGACGTTGACATATTCCAGATACCAGCCGATGATCTCCCGGTTTCCGAACCCGCCCTTCATCTGCAGGGCATAGGGCAGATCCCAGTGGTAGATCGTGGCATTGGGACGGATTCCGTTTTCCTTCAGCAGGCGGATCAGCTTTTTGTAATAGGCGATGCCCTTCTCATTGACCTGCCCCGTTCCGTCCGGCAGGATCCTGGACCAGGAGAAGGAGAAACGGTAGGAATTGACCCCCAGCTCCTTCATCATTTCCACATCCCGCTCAACCCGGTGATAGGAATCACAGGCTACCTCCGGGATTCCTCCGTTCTTGATCTTTCCCGGCAGACGGGAGAACACATCCCAGATGGAAGCTCCACGGTTGTCCTCAAAAGCGCCTCCTTCGATCTGCGCGGCGGCTGTCGCTACACCCCATGTAAAATTGTCCGGAAACTGGATCTTCATAATGATTTCCTCCTCGTATCGTTTGGTGGTATCTTTTTATTCTTCTATTCTGATTATGCGATAACCTGCCGATAACAGCAATATAAAGTATGTGATATCAATATAACAATTCTTTGTTTTCTGTATTGACCTTTTGACCCTGACATCCTTATAATAATGCTATAATACCGAAAGGACCTCCTGCCCTATGATCCGTTTTTTTCAGACCGAATCCTCCGATTTTACCCAGGTTCCTCTTCTGCTCTCCCATCTCGCCGAGGACTATCGCCAGGAACCGGTAAACCGTCCCTATGGGAACCCTCATTATTCCTGTTTTCTTGCCCGGTCCGGGGACGGAGAGCTTATCCTCTCCGGTGAGTCCATGAAAATAAGGGAAGGGGAATGTTTTGTCCTGCTGCCGGAGACGCCCTGCAGTTACCACGGTCTCGGGAAAGAATGGATCGTCTCCTCCGCCGGCTTTACGGGGCCAGTCTGTGCGGCTCTGTTCGAATGTCTGGGCATCCGGGAAAGCGGCGTCTTTACGCTGACGGATCCGGATCTTTTCGTCCGTCATATCGCCCTGCTCAATACCATGACGCAAAAATCCTCCCGCCAGGCAGACTGGTCCGCCGCCTGTTATCAGTTCCTGCTGGAATTCTCGCATTCCATCACCTGGCAGACAGAGAAGGATATCTCCGTACAAAAAGAAATCCCGGAAGACTCTTACGCCTTCCGGGTCATCCAATATCTGGAATCTCATCTTTCCGAGCCGGTTTCGGTCACCGATCTGGCCGACCGCCTGGGGCTCAACAGTGAATATCTCTGTACGGTTTTCAAGAAAGAAACCGGCCTCACCATCATCCAGTATCTGCAGCGTCTGCGGATCGGCCGGGCCCGGATGATGCTGGAGCGCTTTCCGGAACGGGATGCCGCCGAGATCGGCCGGGCCTGCGGATACGAATCGCCCAGCTATTTCGGCCTGCAGTTCAAACGGATCACCGGCTCCACACCGAACCAGTACCGTAAGACTGCCGCGGCCATACGCCTTTCATGAAGGGGTTCAGCCCCGCATCTCTCCCAGGAGGAAAAGACTGTCCTTCGGTGTTCTCTCCATGGTTTCTCTGTCCACGGCGACCAGTCCGAAAGTCATGGCATATCCCTTCTGCCACTCAAAGTTGTCCATCAGGCTCCAGTAACAGTACCCTTTGACGGGAATCCCGTCTGCCATGCAGCTCTGTACGCCCTGCAGCGCACGCGTAATAAACGCAACACGCCGGCTGTCATCGGAGGTGGCGACGCCGTTTTCGGTGACAATCAGATCCCCCTTGAACTCTGCATGAACCTTCCGGATCACATGCTCCAACGCTTCGGGATAAAACTCGTACTCCATCTGGGTCAGCTCCGCACCGGCCGGGCAAGGAAGCTGTCCCTCAGCCCCATACTGCATCCGGGTGTAGTTCTGAACTCCAAGGAAATCGTCATCCCGGATAAACGGCAGATAATGACTGAACTCTTCCTTCCAGGCTTCAGCCGCCCGTTCTTCTCCGCCAGGCACGGCCTGCACATCATGAAGAGACAGCGTAATGCCAACCTTGATTTCGGGATGAACCGCCTTGATTGCCTCCTTCGCTGCCTGATGAGCCCGCATCACCAGAGCATCTCCCTCCGGCGTACGGGAAGAGACAAAGATCCGGGGCTCGGGAGTACCGAAAAACTCCGCATTCTCCATGGCGGCATACTTCATGTTTTCCATCATCTTCTGGAAATTCATTCCCACCTGAACGGTCCCTTCTGCTTTGGATGCCTGGCTCTGCGCCTGCATTGCCATGAGCCGGAACCTTCTCTCGATCGCCGCCAGCTGCAGCCCCATATTGGCCTCATTGATCGTACAGATGTACTGTATTTCGTTTCCCAGCTTTTCTGCCACATAAGAGGCGTATCTTCTGAAATAACCGATGGTGCTCTCCGCTTCCCAGCCGCCCTTTCTGATCAGCCAGACCGGACTGGTAAAATGCATCAGTGTTACCACCGGTTCCACATGGTTCTCCCTGCAGCACCGGATAACACTCCGATAATGCTCTGTCTCTGCTTCATCAAAGCAGCCTTCCTCCGGCTCGATCCGTGCCCATTCCACCGAAAAACGATAGGCATTCAGGCCGGCTTTCGCAATCAGCCGGATATCTTCTTCATACCGATGATAATGATCACAGGCCTGTCCGCTTTTCTCCGCAAAACTGGAATGCGGCATCTGCTCCTGGGCCCAGTAATCGCTGTTCCTGTTGTTTCCTTCCACCTGATGAGCCGCCGTAGCCGCACCGATCAGAAATCCTTCCGGGAATTTCATCTCATTCCTCTCTTTCCAGCACAATACAGGCGCCCTCCGTGATGCCGTTTTCATTAAACGCATCCACACGGACCCAGTATTTCCTGCCTTTGATCAACGCTCCGATCCTCTTTTCTCCGGCTGCAAACACCATACAGCTGTGATACAGCTTTTGGGGATCTGATCCGAACAGGATCGTATAACCCAGTGTATCTTCCTGTTCCCGGATCCGGACCCTCATGTCCAGATCTCCTGCCCGTTCTGCCGAGAATTCCGGCACAGCCGGTTTTTGTCCCTCTCCCAGTCCGAACACCCGGAGCCCGGAAATGCAGGGCTTTTGTCCATAGGGGACCTCCATGCTCCCGATCCGCAGGAAGCGGGCGCCAAAGCCTTCTTCCCTCACGACAAGATCATGGGCAAGATCCGTGTCAGCCTTTGTTTTGTCCTCCACAACGAACCAGCTTTCTCCATCCGCCGAAGCCTCAAGCCTCCATCGGGTCACCAGTTCTCTCTCTTCTATATATCTTGCCTGAGATCCCGGCCGGATTTCTCCGGGACAGGATATATCGATCCGGTCATCTGCAAAATTGATCTGCACAGCGTGTATGTCGAAGCATTTTCCCAGATCCAGCATCAGCCACTCGTTTTTCTCCGCAGAAGCTGCCTGCCACCAGGTCTGTACATTTTCTTCTGCTGCCCTCCAGGGCTCATGACCTTCCGTGCAGGATGAGGCCTCCGCCTTCTTGCCGACACTCAGAAGCATCCAGGCCGGATCCCGCCATGGATCCTCCTGAAGACCAGATACGCTGATGGGCCAGTCCCCGTACCTCTGATTGCAGAAAAGATCTCCGTCAGCGTCAAAGCCGGCCGGCCAGATTCCGACCCTGCGTTCAAAATCATGGTTTACACTGACACGCATGGTGGAGGTATGCCACCAGTTTCCCTGCAGATCCTGCATGGTGGAGCCATGGCCTGCGCCTGGCAGAAAACCACCCGGCTTGTAGGAATACGGATTATTCGGGGCCAGCGTAAAAGGCCCCAGGGGATGATTGCCGATATAAACCCCGTCCGAATACGTATTATATTGGGTGCCCGGGCAGGCATACTGCAGATAATAGACGCCGTCATGCTTGTCCATCCATGCCCCTTCGATATAAGGCTTATCGGTCAGCATTCCGCGGATCAGGGGTTTCACATCCTCAGGGAGCTGGCTTTCCGGCACCCCCTGCCTATGTATAAAAGCCTGGTATCTCGCTTCTATCTCTTCTTCACTGGCGGGAAGAACCGAATTGTCCTCCCCGACCCTCTCAAACCCGATTCTGTTGGGATGCCCTTCGATCAGCTCTTTTCTTTCCCCCAGCGGCTGCATGGTATCCGGATCCAGCTCGATCCCCCAGATCGGTGTCTGATTGGAACAGCCCCAGTAAAAATACACACGCCCGTCATCATCCACAAAAAGATTGGGATCCCAGAAGGGAAAGCTTCCTTCACACTCTTCATAGGGACCATTCAGGATATCCCGGGTACGGTAACGGGCACAGTTCCGATCCCGGCTTGAAGCACAGAGCCAGACCCAGCCATCCTTCACACGGACGTCCGGTGCATAGTCGTAGAGGGGAAGCTCCGCGGGCAGCCGGTGGTTTTCCCAGCGGACCAGATCATCCGATACCCAGACTCCCAGTGTCATGGAAGCAAAAATATAATACCGCCCTTCAAAGCAGATCATGGAGGGATCCGCCGCTTCCCGGCAGATCTGAAGCTCTCCATGCCTGCGGGGATCCGCGTTGAACTGATACCGATAGTTGATGTTGACAGGATTACACAGATATTTCATACTGATACTCTCCTTCTTCCACCTGTATGGTCCGGCCGTCCGGCAGACAGATCCGTGCCGGAACAGGAACCGAAATATTCAGCTGCAGCTTCTCTCCTTCGTACCGCCATTCACTCCGGATCTCCCCAACCGGGGACAAAAAAAGTCCCCTGGCAAATCCAAGCCTGCGGTCCGGCCTTGGCGCAATAACCAGTTCTTCTGCAGACAGCCGGATACCGCTGACACCATCCAGAAGCCACCCGCTGACTGCTCCGTAGGAATAATGGTTGAGGGAATCATGAACGGTCCCATCCTCGCGGATCCCGTCCCAGGTTTCCCAGATGCTGGTCGCTCCCTTTCTGACGGCATACAGCCATCCCGGGCATTCCTCCTGCAGCAGAAGACGGTAGGCCGTGTCTGCATGGCCATGATCCGCAAGGACACGGCACAGATCCGGAGTGGAAAGAAATCCCGTGTTCAAATGATCCCCGTTCTTGCGGATCTGTTCAGCCAAGGCGTCGGCAGCCTCCCGGACCTCCTCCGGATCCAGCAGCCCGAAGGCGATGGGCCGTACATATTCACATTGGCGGTCCGATGAGATCCTTCCGTTCCGGGTACAGGTATATCGGTACGCCTTTCTGACATTTTCGGCCATGTCGGCATATTTTCCGGCGTCCTTGTCTTTGCCGAGAAGACCGGCTATGACGGAAACCAGACTGGCCGAGCGATAATAATACGCGGTGGCAACCTCCGGAGCCCCAAAGGCCATCGTTTTTTTCATGGACTCCATACCAGATACATCGGGCTCCATCCATTCCCCAAAGTGGAACCCCTGATCCACCAGATATTCCTTCCACGGATTTCCCTCATTTTGAGGCCGGGTCTCCAGGGCACGGTTTTTCACAAAATCAAGCCACCGGGTCATCATCTCATAATTCTCTTCCAGGATCGTTTTGTCCCTGTACGCCTGATACAGGGCCCAGGGCACCAGAATACAGGCATCTCCCCAACCGCAGGAGCCCTGCAGCATCTGAGAGATCATTGTGCCGGTGTTGTTCACCGGCGCAATATTTTCCACACGCCCGTCCTCCCCCTGGGCAAGGCGGCATTCCGCCAGCCATTTCCGTAAGATCGGGTAGCACTCCGTCAGCATCACGCCGGTCGGTGCAAATACACCTGCATCCCCTGTCCAGCCGGCTCGCTCCCTGGTCGGGCAGTCGGTAGGAATATCACAGAAATTGGATCTCATGCTCCACAGACTGTTCAGAAACAGCCGGTTGACATCCTCTCTGCCGCACGTAAAGAAGCCTGTCCGGGGCATCCGCGAATAGACTGCTACGGCGGTGAATTCTGCATCTGTAAGATCCGCGTCCGAGACCACCCGGGCATACCGGAAACCAAAAAGAGTAAAATGCGGCTTATAGATATTCAGACCCTTTTTGCAGATATATTCGATTTTCTGCGATACACCGCCGTTCTTGTTCCGTTCGCCTGGATCAAAATTGGACTGGGTAAAGTTCCCGTTCTCATCCAGGGTTTCCCCGTGCCACAGTGTAATCTTCTGTCCCGCTTTTGCCTGAAGACGGATTTCGGTATAACCGGCCAGATTCTGGCCGAAATCGATGACCGTTTCGCCATTCGGTGTGCAGAATCGCTTTCCGGGAAACCGTTCCTGTTCCTCCACCGGCACGCTGTCGGAGCAGACCAGATTTTCATAGCCGAAGGAAGCCTCCTTCACTCCGTGCCACTCCCGGATTTCCTCCAGACGGGCATCATAACACTCGCCCAGCTGCAGATCATTCTCGCGAACCGGTCCCTGCTGACTGGCCTGCCAGGAAGTATCGCTGATCAGGACCGTTCTTCCGCCCACTTCCAGCTGACACAAAAGTGCCAGATCCGTGCCATAGTAGTTGTTCAGACCGTCTATCCCGATATTTCCCCGGAACCAGCCGTCACCCAGCATCACCAGCAGTTCGTTTTCCCCTTTTCGAAGCATCGGGGTAACATCATAGGTCTGATACTGCAGACGTTTATGATAGTCATCGGTTCCGGGAGCCAGGACAAAGCTGCCTGCCCGGATTCCGTTTACACAGGCCTCATAGACCCCGTGACAGGTGATATACAGACGGGCATCTCCTGTATTCTCCAGGAAAAATCTGCGCATCAGACAGCTGGCAGGCTGTCTCTTTCCTTCGGTCTTCTCTTCTCCCGGTTCGATCCATTGCGCCTTCCAGCCGTCTTGCGCCAGTCCCCGCTCATACCAGGCCTCGCTCCACTCCCCTGCTTTGCCCTCCTGATCCCACAGCCGGACACGCCAGGTGATCCTTTCTCCGGGCTTTGCCTGATATCCGCAGCGCACCACCATATCAGCGCTCTCCACCCGCCCGCTGTCCCATACAGCTGCATCTCCTGAACAGGCGATGATCTGATACGCGGCGGGTCGTCCGCCATCCGTATGAAAGCTCAGGATCGGAGCCGGGATTCCCAGTCCCAACGGATTATCCATATGCTCTGTCTGTAAATGTACTGCTTTCATACTCAAAACCTCTCCTTCAGCCATTTTGCACTGTATTCCAGGCTCCTGACCGGGTCCTTCCCGATCCAGTTTTTATGGCTTTCCAGCACGACTGCCCGGATTCCGTTCTCCAACGCGATCTCCCGCAGTATATCCAGATTCATGTTTCCTGTACCCAGCTCCATGCTGTCCGCCTTCAGGATCGGCGTCATGGCTTTTCCTGCCTGCCTGAATCCGCGATCCGTGATATGCCAAAGATGCATGCGGTTTCCAAGCCGCCGCATCCACTCTCCTGCATCCGCTCCTCCATCCGTGAACCAATAGCTGTCAAATTCAAATGAGACCAGAGAAGGATCTGTTTCATCCAGAAGCACATCATAGGCACGTACTCCGGGCCTGACAAGCAGAAGCTCCACGTTATGGTTGTGATACAGCAAAGAGATGCCGGCCTTGTTCAGTTTTTCTCCCGCCTTGTTCAGTCTTGCGGCCAGACTGCGCATTTCTGTTTCATTTCCGTAATCAAAACGGTACATGCCCGTGATCACCACCGTGTCCGTCCCGTACTCTCCGGCTTCACGGATGACCTGCTCCGCCTCTCTCTCCAGACTTCCCAGGTCCGTGTGAAGGCTGATCACCGAAAGCCCGGCCTCCGTCAGAAGCCGCTTCCACTCCAGGTTTCCTCCCTTCCCTGTTGGCATACCGGCTGCACGGGTCATCAACCGCACCATCAGGGAGGAAGGATGAATCATGAACCGGTTCAGTTCCAGCCCGTCATATCCTGCCGCCTTTATCCTTTTCAATGTTTTCCGGGCCTGCTCTTCGGTCCCGGTGACCGTTCCCAGCATGATCTGCTGCACTGCTTTTGTCATTTCCGGATCCCCTGTAAAATACGATTCATCTGTTTCATGCTCTGTTCATCCGCGCCGGCCTGCTTCAGAAGGCTGATCAGCGTCATCCGGCTCATCATCCTCTGCAGAGCCGGATTATCCTTGACGGATTCCGCCACCTCTCCTCTGGATGCGGCGCCCTGTGCCATCATCTGCTCAATGACTCTGCCTGCTTCGGGATGTGCCTTCAGGTCACCCAGCGTATCCTGAATAGAGAAGCAGGAGGGATCTGTTTCCTCCGCGTCAAACCAGTTCATCACAGAAGCGGCCGCCTTATTGAACACATAGGAATCATCCGGCTCGCTGACCCTCCGGATGCACATGGTGTCCGACGCCGTCCCGGCTTCCACCCGGATCAGATGCTCGCCCGGAAGCGGGATCCGGAAGGTGAAAACTGTCCTGCCGGTCTGAACCGCAAGCTCGACATCATCCACATACAGGGTGACAGAAGGCTGGTTGCTGTATACCTTGATCTCCGTTTCCGCTTCCGCACGGTTGATATACCGCTTGCCGCAGAGGTGGACAAAGGCTTCCTTTTTATTCCAGGCTGCCTTGTACAGATAAAAAGCATCCTTTCTGAGAGTCCGGTCAAAGCTCACCAGCCCTTTCTGGTTCTCGCCGTGCTTTCCCCCTTCGTCTCTGCCGTCGGCAGCGAAATCAAAAAGATTCCACACATGCGTTGCCCAGAGATAGGGCCGCTCCTCGATCATCCGCAGCATATGCTCATGATACAAAGCCTGGTATTCTTCTGTATAATCACCTTTTTCGGGAGACGAAGAGTGAAAGCAGGGATTTGCATCCGCGCCGTACTCCGAGAACCCGATCACACGTTCCGGATATCGTGCATGGTATTCATCAAAAAATTCATCCGTCTGTTCCAGTTCGCCCAGATACCAGCCGAAATACAGATTGTAACTGTTGATATCCGGAATTTCCAGAATCGGGCTGTCTGTCTCAAGCATAAACACGTTGGCCATGGTGGTCAGCCTTGTCGGATCCAGGCGATGGCACAGTTCATTCAGCAGCCGGTGGTTCTCAAGAAGATCTTCGTCCACGGCACTGGCTGCCGTGATCTCATTCGAAAGGCCCCACACAGCGATACAAGGATGATTATAACACTGTGTGATCAGCTCCCGCATCTGACACAGGGTATTGTCTCTTCCGTTTTTCATATGCATGGTGATGTACGGGATTTCCGCCCAGACAACGATTCCGTTCTCATCACACAGATCATAGAATTCCTGTGCGTGCTGATAGTGAGCCAGCCGCAGAGTGTTGGCTCCCAGCTCCTTGATGATCTCCATATCCGCCTTGTGATCCTCAAGGCAAAGAGCATTTCCTGCCCCTTTCCGATCCTGATGCCGGCTGACACCCCGCAGCGGATAGCTGCGGCCATTGAGAAAGAAGCCCTTCTCCGGATCACATCGGAACACCCGGCATCCAAAACGGGTGCTGATCTCATCGCCGCCCGGCAGCTTTGCCGAAGCAATATACAGATACGGATCTTCCAGACCGTCCCACAGATGGACATCTTTCAGACAGAATTCAGCCTGTGCGTGTCCGTCTGTGGAGGAGACAGCCTTGCTCTGTCCGTTCACCGTGATTTCCACGTTTTCCGCGTTCTGCCAGGTTTCCACCGTCACGACCGCCGAACGATTTGCAAGATCGACTCTCGGCGTCACCTTGATGCCCGGTGTCCCATCCTGCAGCATTTCAAAATGCTCCTTCGGGACGGTGATCAGCCGCACCTCCCGATACAGTCCACCGTAGAAGGTAAAATCTGCTTTCTGCGGATAGACCCGGTCATTGCTCTCGTTGCTGACAGAAAGCACCAGCACATTCTTCTCTTCCCGTACCTCGCTCAGATCCACGCGGAAGGCCGAATAGCCGCCTTCATGACGGGCAAGCCTTCTCCCGTTCAGATACACCTCCGCGGTCATCGCCGCTCCGTTGATCTCCAGAAAGACACACTCTCCAGCCAGCTCTTCTTCGCTCAGTTCCCGTACATACCAGCACTGACCGCGATGATAATCATTTCCTCCGTCCTGCCCATCCTCCGCATTCCAGGTATGCGGTAGGGAAACGGGTACTCCCTGATCTGCTGCCGCGGCCGCATTTTCTGCCGAGGAGGCGTTTTTCAGGAACCGCCACCCCTTTTTCAACACCTGTATTTTACGCATGATCCGCATCTCCCTTGTGAAGTTCTTCGTTAAATAAAGCCTGCTGAGAGGCTGCCTTTTTATCCTCGATACGCTTCTGCACATGAACCATCTCATCCTTCGACAGGCCGCATCTGCGCATCGCAGCCAGCGTACAGATCCAGCCCAGGATCGCCAGACCGTACCGCAGGAACATGGTCATCCAGAAAACGCCCGGTGTAGCCGGATCATCGGGCTGCGGCATGGTCGCCGTGTAACCGATCAGAGCCACACAGCCGGTGGCAATGGCGGCCGAAAAGGATGAAACGATCTTATCCACCAGACTGTAGGTTCCGCTGATGACAGCCGGAATGTATTTACCGCTCCGATCCAGCTCATAATCGATGATATCCGCCATAAAACCGGTATTGGCCGTCGTCACGCACATGGCAAAGCCGTTGCTGACAAAGGTCAGGCCGACAAACAGAATCATGGTCACGCCCATATGGGCAATGGTCGTCGTTCCGACTGTGTGTCTTGTAATCAGAAAGAAAGCAATGATCACCAGATTGGCAAAGATACAGTTGCGTGTCCAGGTCACGATGGATTCCTTATGGCCATGCTTTCCGGCATAACGGGCTCCGTAGGCAGCAAACAAGATGGAAGGAAGCATGCCGATCATGCTCAGTGTCGTGGCCAGTCCCATATCACCGATCAGGATCCCGTTCAGCATCGTGCTCACGATGGATGCGGAGGAAGCCTGCTGGGCGATTTTATCAGATGCCGCCGACAGAATATAGCTCTGCAGAGGACGGTTGCTCTTGAACACATCCACCATGTCCCGCAGCTTCAGACGCTCTGTTTTTCCGATGCCCTTGAAATTCTCCGGCTTATCATACTCCGAAATACCAATGCAGACCAGTACCACGCCGATAAAAGAAATCGTTACACACAGCCAGGTGACGATATCCAGGAATTCCTGATTAAAGCTGCCTCCATAGGCTGGCATCAGGCGGGTGTAGACCACGATATTCAGAGCCATCGGAGTCAGATAATTCAGCACGGTCTGCCATACGCCGACCGTGGGACGCTGCTTCGGATCATTGGTCATCAGGGCCGGCAGCGTCTGCGCCGTCATGTTCACGATGGTATAGCCGATCACATAAACCAGATAAAATGCAATGAACGTGACCACGCCGTTTCCCTTGCTGGAAAAGAAATTGAACATACACAGCAAGCCCACGCTCTGGATCAGCCATCCAAGGAACATGAGGGGCCGGACTTTTCCGAAGGGCGTATTGAACCGGTCATAGACAAAGGCCAGAAGCGGATCCGTGACGGCATCGAAGATCCGGGTGAATGTGAGCAGTCCGCCTACGGCCACGGTGGCGATGCCGTAACCGATGCTGGCGGAATAGCTGGCCAGTCCGATCAGGAAATAGACAGCCATACCGTTAAATGCGTTGAATGCAACCAGTATGATCTGCCATAATTTTGCTTTGCGGTAATGTACATCATCATTTGGATGTATTGCGGTTGTTTCCTTTCCCATAACAGACTCCTTTCTGTGATCCCTGCATGCAGGATCGGTGTTTTTTACTACGTCCATTATAGAAAGCCGCTCTTTGTCAGGTAAAGCAGATCAAGCCGGAAAAATTACAAAAATTAAGGATATTCCCAACAGCCATATTTATTATGATTCCTTGTAAAATAGCGTAAAGCCGCTTGCTCCCCGTCTCAGAAAATGATAAAATATCAAGAGAACAATGCCAAACACGACAGGAGGTGTTTTTTTGTATCCTGGAATCACCCGCGCAGAACAGAATCTGCTCCTCCTGCAGTCCATTCTGCCTGCTGACGAAAAGCTGTATATCTGGTGTTACAGCCGGGATGGGGCTTATATTGCCTCCTCCTGTCCCCGGTCCGTCCGGGACATGCTGGATCAGGCCTTCAGAGCCCTTGGCGGCATGAAAATGACTTTGGAATACATTCAGAAGAAGGATTGCAACCATCCGAAGATCATCGGATCCTCCATCGGAATGCAATGGGCTTTCTCTCTTGAAACCGAAAGAAACGATGATCTCCTTTTTATCATCGGTCCTGTTTTTTATCTCCGGCCGGACAAAAGCCAGCTGCGTCGTGCCTTGTATGCAGAGCTGCATGATTTCGATCACACGGACTGGATCCCTGCCTTGTCAAAATGCCTTCCGGAACTGCCCGTCATGTCTTTCTCCGTTTTTACGAGATATATTCTGATGGTGCACAATACACTCACCTCTCAGCAGCTTGGCCTGGAAATCTTTTCGCAGGCAAGGCAGGAACCGTTCCCTCACCCCGCTGCCGGGGAAAGAAACCGTCTGCATGTCTATCAGGCAGAGCAGGCTCTCCTGGAGATGGTCCGCACCGGAAACATCAACTATCAAAGCGCATTGAAAACCAGCATGGAAAGCAGTCCCGGCGTTCCTGTTCAAGGACAGGATCCGCTCAGGCAGATGAAAACCAGCCTTATCGTATTTACCACCCTGGTCAGCCGGGCAGCCATGGAGGGCGGACTTTCCCCGGAAATCGCCTATCCTCTTGGGGACTCCTACATTCAGGCAGCGGAAAACTGCAGGGATTCCGGAGAACTGTCCGCGCTTTCCCATACGATGTATCATGATTATATCTACCGGGTCCACCATATCCGTTCCAATCCCAATTACTCTCATGCCATTCAGAAATGCTGCGATTATATCGAGCTGAGTCTGGAGCGAAAGATCCGTGCGGCAGATCTGGCCGGACTGGTAGGCTATACAGAATACTATCTGACGGAAAAATTCAAGAACGAAACCGGGCAGTCGATCACGCAATATATCCGGAATGCAAGGATCAACCGGGCCAAAGTCCTGCTGAATTCCACGACTCTGTCTGTCGCTGAAATTGCTGAGCAGCTTGCTTTCAATACCCCGAACTATTTCATCCAATGCTTCCGGAATGTCACCGGCTGCACGCCTGCCCAATACAGAAAACGAGTCGTCTGAAAAAAATAAGGTGAGGGATGCTGTATGATCCCTCACCTTTTCTCTTCTGCGAGATTCATCTCTTATCCTTGTCAATAAATTCCAACGTGATCGTGGCCTCGATCTCGTTGTCATGCATTTTCCAGAAACCGGCCATCGTCAGTGCTTCCATCACAATATAAGAAATATCCACAGATCCAAAGATCAGAATCAGCAGCATGTCAAGGAAGCTGAACCCATCGCCCATACCTGACGCCTTCATCTTTTTTGTTCCAGTTTTCCGTTGCCGTTGCTGCCATCCGGAAGCAGACATGCAAAAGGCTGCGCACTGTTTTCAGATATCCAGCGCCGCATGATATCCCCAGTATACTGCATTGGTGATGGTGGAAACCCGGGAGGCATCTCCGATCACCCGCACATAAGGCGCGGTATCCATCAGTTTCTCCACTGTATCCGTGGCGGCACGCTGGCCCAGGGCACAGATCACCGTGGCTCCCGGTACAGTAACCTTATTTCCGGAGGGATCCTCGCAGATGATCCCTTCTTTTGTCACCTCCAGTCCCCGGTACCCCGTATGGACTGTCGCATATTTTTCGATTTCCGCCAGCAGCAGCGGACGATGACGCACATTGGCATCCGGAGCCAGCTGATCGCGCATTTCCACCAGATGGACCTTCTTTCCTTCCATTCCCAGATGGATCGCACACTCGCATCCGGCAAGGCCGCCTCCGAAGACTACCACATCATCCGTCACCTTTTCCTTTTCACGGTAGTAGTTGTTCACGATCACAACATTTTCCCCGTCAAGCCCCGGAATCGGCGGAACCAGCGGACGGCTGCCGGAGGCAATGATCAATGCATAGGGAGCTTCTTTCTCCACATATTCCGACGTCACTTCGGTGTTAAGCCGGATCTCCACGCCTGCCTTTTCTGCCAGGCGAAGAAAGGTTCCGGACAGCTCATACATCTCGTGTTTGAAAGGAAGCGCCTGTTCACTCTTCAGAATGCCGCCGCCCTCGGACTCTTTTTCGCACAGGATCACCTCATGACCGCGGAGCGCCGCCGTATAGGCTGCATACAGCCCTCCCGGTCCGGCTCCGGCCACCAGGACCTTTTTCTTCTCCCTGGCCGGCACGACCTCCACTCCGTCCATCTCCCGTCCGATCAGCGGATTGACGGTACACCGCCTTGTGGACGTGGCGGCACGCTCCGCCATGCAGGTAAAGCACCGGAGACACCGGACGATCTCCTCATCCCGGTTCTCCACAACCTTTCTGGGCAGATACGGATCCGCCAGAAGAGCCCTTGCCATATAGACAATGTCCGCCTTGCCGGAGGCGATGATCTCCTCCATCTGAGCCGGGTCATTCAGGCCTCCGATGGTGGCAACCGGCTTTTTCACATGCTTTTTGATCTCTGCCGCCATATACACATTTACGCCATGCTCCACAAACATGGAGGGATGGGTCCGGCCGAAGGTTCTCTGGTAGGTTCCTGCAGAAACATGTATGATGTCCACATAGGGCTCCACCTGTTTTGCGATCTCCACGCCGTCCTGCAGTGTATATCCCTCCGGAACCAGCTCTTCACCGCTCATGCGGAACTCAATGGGGAAAAACGGACCTACGGCTTCACGGACCGCCTGCAGCACTTCGACCGCAAACCGGCAGCGGTTCTCCAGACTTCCGCCGTACTCGTCCGTCCGGTGATTGAACATCGGGGAAAGGAACTGGTTGATCAGCCAGCCATGGCCGCCATGGATCATCAGCATCTCAAAACCGGCCCGTTTTGCCAGTCCGGCAACATGGCCGTAGGAACGGACAATCTCATCGATCATCTCTTTCGTCAGAGCCCGTACCTCCACTCCGTCTGGGCGGACCGTATCGGAGGGGCCCCACTGATGCAGGGATTTCTGTCTGTTTTTGTCCGTCATGTAGGTTCCGGCATACATTCCGGAATGGGACAGCTCCAGCGAAGGGATGGCTCCATGACGGCGGATCGCATCCGCCGTGTAGGTCGCCGCGGACAACGAATTCAGGATGCTTTCATCCAGATGATAGGCATGGGACGCATCGGTGGCAGGATGCACCATCAGTTCGCTCACGGTGACCGCAGCAGCGCCTCCCCGGGCTCTGAGTTCATAGAATGCCGTGGATTTCGGACCGATACAGCCGTCGTTGGCAATATCCGTTCCTCCCATGGGCGCGGAAAACATGCGGTTACGAAAAGTTGTTCTTCCGATCGTGATCGGACTGCTGAGATGGGGGTATTTTCTTTCCATAAAACGCTCCTTTCAAGAAAGTAAACCGGGAAACAATCCTCCTCTACATCAAGGCAGATTCTTATGACTCTGCCATGATGCATGTAAAATCCGTAATGATACCCATATCTTACCATAGACCACCGCAGTTATCCACAGTATCTTAGAGTGTAACCTCCACAGATGCCATATAAAAACGACCCTGCCATGAAGTGAGTCACATGGCAGGGTCGTCCTGTTATATGTCTTATCTGGAAGCCAGCCACGCATCCAGCTGTGCCTGGTTTTCCGTGATGATTTCGTTCATGCCGGCTGCTTCCAGGGCATCCAGGAATTCCGGAATTTTTTCCTCCGGATCCACAATGCCGCATTCCAGAGCCGGAGCATACTGTCCGATCACGGCGGAAACAGCGGTCAGAGCAGTATTTACTTTCTCCGGATCAAAGGAATAACCCAGGAATTTGGAGGTCTCTGCGTTCGGATAAATGAAATCGGAGAAGCCTTCAATATCTTCATCGGTGAACGGAGGTCTCTGATAGATCTCTTTCACATTTCCATAGGTGCCTACAAAGGAGCCGTACCCGCAGCTGCTGCCATCGACGCCTTCCGGATAGCCGATGATCTTGCTGCCCTCTGTGGTCGTATAATGGACGCCTTCGATTCCGTAGTTGAGCAGATTGGCAAGCTCGGTATCGGAGTACATCAGCTCCAGGAAGTCCACGACCTTCTCCGGTCTCTCACAGGAGGAGGAAACGCCCCAGCAGAAATTCAGCACGTTGCTTGTCTTGGTGATAATATCGGTCATCGGAACCTCTCCGAGGTTTTTGCCGGTGGTCTTGGACTTGTAAGCGGTGCTGTTTCCCGGGTTTGAGTTGGAAACAAAACCGAGCATCAGACCCTGGCTCATGGAGTCCGTGGTGGTATATCCGTTGCTGATGGAATCCGGTACGCAGTATCCTTTTTCAAACCAGTCCCTGTGCATCTTGCATTTCTGCATATATTCTTCGGTGGCATAATAGTTTTCCACCGTGGTGCCCTCTTTCGGATCCATGACTACGCCATAGGAAAGAAGGGCGTCATCTCCAAGGGAATCAAAGGGTGCCCATTCATATTCGCAGGCCACGCCGTCGCCGAGAGAAATTCCGTACTGCGGCATGCCGCTTTCCTTCACCGCCTCAAACAGAGCCTCCCAGTCCTCGGCCGAAGTGATCATCTCAGGCATCTCGAGATTGTATTCCTCCGCAAGGTCTTTGTCATAGAAGAAGGAAACTCTGTTTCCGCTGGCGATCGAGCCGGGGTAAGCATAGATCTCTCCCTTGACCCTGCAGGCCTCCAGGATCCCTTCGCCCAGACTGGAAAGTACTTCCGAGCCTTCCACATATTCCGTGATCGGCTGAAGAAGGCCGGCGGATACAAGATTGGAGGGAGTGGTCAGAAGTCCGGCCACCACCAGGTCGATCTGCTGCCCGGCGGCAACCAGAAGGCCCTGCTTGGTCGCCTGATCCATGATCGGGACGGTCAGGAATTCCACCTCTACGCCGATCTTCGGGACGGTGATCTCGTTCACTGCGTCCTGTACCATCAGAAGATCCGGGTCATCAAAGCCATAGTTGACGACCTCCATGACCATCTTCCAGGTATCCTCCTCTGCAGATACCGTTGCTGCAGGGGTCAGAGCGGATACCGCCAGCATTGCTGCCAGAACACTTGCGATTCTTTTTTTCATTTTCCGATTCTCCTTTTCTGATTGGTTTTCTTTATTGGTTTCTTTTTTTATAATCATAGTCCGGAATGCTGTGCCAACGCTCTTTGAAATAATGCGCGGCAAGCTTCGGCCTCCGGTCTCTGGTAAAGAGTCCTTTTTTGTTGCCCTGTACCCGGCTCACCCCCTGGCCTGTGGCAAAATCCGCAAAATTCCAGGCGTGCTCCCCGACCACAAAGGAAAATTCATCCAGTACCTGGTTATTCATCCGGTAATATTCCAGCTGATACTCTTCCGTGAACATTACCGGTGCCGTATCATGAAGCCCGGCGACCGTATCCGCACCGTATTCGGTGATCATCAGCGGTTTCCCCAGCTTTTCCCATTCCTTCAGTTCTTTCCGAAGCCACTGTGCAGGCTCCTCAAGATCCGGACCGCCCTCATACCAGCCGTAATACCGGTTCAGGCAGATCACGTCGGACAGTCTGGCCGAAACGTCTGTATCCGGGCCGCCCGCCATCTGGGCGCTGGCAATGCACACCGGTCTCTTCTGGGGATCCTGGCTGTGGGCAAGCGCAAACAACGGTTCAAAATATTCATAAGCTCCTTCGCCGCAGCCGTCCGGCTCATTGGCGATATTCCACATCACCACGCAGGCATAGTTTTTGTCCCGCGCGATCAGATCCCGGATGACCTCCTGATGATGCGGGAAGGTCTGAAGACCATACTCCGGATCAAAGGTCCCCTTCTTCTTTCCTTCGAAATTGGCTCCGCCGCCGAAGGCCAGATTCAGTCCCACGGCCGGTGTCTCATCGATAACCACCAGGCCTTCCTGATCCGCCAGCCGCATCACCTCTTCACTGTAGGGGTAATGGCTGCAGCGGAAGCTGTTGGCCCCCTGCCATTTCATCAGCGAAAAATCCTTCACATACATCGGGATATTCTCTCCCCGCCCATGAGGAAAGGTGTCTTCATGCTTCCCATAGCCCTTGAAATAAAAGGCCTTGCCATTGATCAGGAACTGTGTGCCCCGGATTTCTACGGTCCGGATCCCATAAGGAAGTTCATAAACATCCTTTCCGAACCGTACCTTCACGCGATACAGATACGGCTTCATCGGCTGCCAGAGCACTGCGTTTTCCAGATGGATCTCCCCGGTTTTTCCTTCCGAAAACCCGACGCGGTTTCCTTCTCTGTCCAGGATCTCCACCTGACAGGAGGGCTGTTCGGGACCGGGCTGACCACAGGTTTCGACGGTATAGTGAAGAACGGCATTTCCCTTCCCGTCCTCTGTCACTTCCACCTCCGGCACCAGGGTGATATCATCGATGAAGGTTTCCGGCATGATCAGAAGCCTGACCGGTCTGGTGATCCCGCAGTAATTGAAAAAATCGAAATTCGGATAATTCCGGATTTTCTGAAGCTTGTTCGTTCCTCTGGAGCCCCAGACATCCTCCAGGTTTCCCACCGGAAGGGTGTGATAATCGATCCGGTTATCCACGGCGATGGTAAGCAGATTCTCCTCCTGCAGCTCCTCTCCGATCTCCAGTTCAAAGGGGAGAAATCCTCCCAGGTGGCTCCCGATCTCCTTCCCGTTCAGGTAGACTCTGGCAAAATGTGTAACCGCCTCACAGCGAAGAACAATGCGTTGACCATCAAACAAGGCTTTCGGGAACGAAAATCTCTTCTGGTAAAACGCATACCCTCGGTGATCCCGGAAATCCACATCTTCCTTCAGATCATTGTAGGATGCCGGAACCGGCATCTTCAAAGCTTCCGGAAGCGGTTTCTCATACCATTTTTCCGAAAAGCCCTCTCCATGATCCAGCCGGAAATCCCAGATTCCGGAAAGATCCATCACACTCCTCGACTCCGACATGATCGGATACAGCATATGATTCCCCCTTTCACTCCTTTTTGTTTCGGCTGTTGTTCTGCTTCTGTTCTGTAACCTCAGCTTATCATTTTTTCTGTCTCCGGCCTATTGTCCGGCTTGTGCCGGACATTGCAAAACTTGTTGTATTGTGTTAATATTTAAGTACCTGTGCAAATGCTGCCTGCAAAGGAGAATAGTATGATAAGAAACCTTTCTTCCGTCTTCCTGAACCGTCAGTATATGATTTCCAGGGATTTCGAGATCTACTACTATAAAGACTGCAATTTTCGCAATGTAGAGCCTCATTCCCACACCTACTATGAATTCTATTTTTTCCTGGAAGGGGAAGTGACCATGTTTTATTCCGATTCTTCCCGCCGGATGAAAAGCGGGGACATGGTAATCATCCCTCCCGGAATGCAGCACTATGTGCAGGTCCATGACCCTGCCGTTCCGTACCGCAGGGTCGTATTCTGGATCACAAAAAACTTCCTTTCCAAGCTGAGCGTGCATTCGGATGAATTTCTTTTCCTTACAGAAAAAGCGGACAGCAGCGGCTGCGTCTGGCATTTCAATGAAGTGACCTTCAACACCGTACAGCGTAAGATCTTCCACGTCATCGAAGAAATCTACTCCGACCGTTTCGGAAGACGGATGGCCGTCGCGTTGGGCGTCAATGACCTGCTGTTGTTCCTCAACCGGACAGTCTACGAAAGTCTGCATCCCGAGAAGTACGGAAAAAACGAAAAGAATCTCGACCGGAACCTGATCCGCTACATTGAAGAACATATCAACGAGGATCTTCGCCTGGATACGCTGGCGGATCTTTTTTTTGTCAGCAAATACCATATAGCCCATCTTTTCAAAGATCAGATGGGCATCTCGCTGCACCAGTATATCATCAAAAAAAGACTGACCATGAGCCGGGACGCGCTTGTGAACGGAAAGAAGCCTTCCGAGGTTTTCAAGGAATACGGCTTTTCCGACTATTCCGTGTTTTACAGGGCATTCGTGAAAGAATACGGTATGTCCCCGCAGAACCTGCTCCGCCAGAAAAACCGCGAGACGGAGTGAGATTATTGTCTGTATCTGTCTTTTTTTGGAAAGAATTATCAAATTTTGCCCATAATTGATTGAAACATTCCGCCTTCAATGGTATAATCTGCTTAAGTTTTCGAAAGAAGGAGGGACTATTATGTTAAAAGAATTTGCGAGCCAGACTCCGCCGGATGCGGATGCTCTGAGTGATGAACTAAAACAAGCCCGCGAAGCTCTCGCAGGCTATCAGATGAAGATCAAAGAAAAAAAACTGCCTGTCATGGTGATCTTTGAAGGCTGGGGAGCGGCCGGAAAAGGCAGCGTGATCAGCAAGATCATCAAAAATATCGACCCCCGCTTTTTCCAGGTAACCACCATGGCTGCCAGAACCGAGGAAGAAAAACGCTATCCCTTCCTTCACAGATACTTTACCCAGATCCCGGAAGCCGGCAAATTCCAGTTCTTTGACTCGTTCTGGATGGAGGAGATCACCAACGCCGTCATCCATGAGGATCTGCCGGAAAAAGTCTACCGGGAACGCATAGCAAGTGTTAATACCACAGAGCGTCAGCTGACCGACAACGGCTATCTGGTCATGAAATTCTTCATGCACATCGGCAAGAAGGAACAGAAAAAACGGATCGAAAAGCTGCTGGATAACGTCGACACCGCCTGGAGAGTGAGCGATGCCGATCTGTGGCAGAACAAGCACTATGACAAGACCCTGGATGTGTACGACCGGTACCTGTCCGACACCAACCGTTCCCAGGCACCCTGGTATATCATCGATGCCAGCGACAAGAAATGGGCCGAGCTGCAGGTCCTGCGGTTCCTGAACCAGGGGATTGCCACCGCGCTGATGAACCAGTCTCTCGCCGTGCCGATCCTTCAGAATACCCTGCCCCTGAAAAAAATGCCCAAGCTGGCCGACATTCCTCTGAACAAAGAAATCTCCGAGGAGGATTACAAAAAACAGCTGGATGAGCTGCAGGATGAGCTGCGTGAGCTGCACTACAAGATCTACCGCAAAAAGATCCCGGTCATCATCGCCTACGAAGGCTGGGACGCCGCCGGCAAGGGCGGAAACATCAAGCGGATCACCGGCGCGCTGGATCCCCGGGGCTATGTGGTGAATCCGATCGCCAGCCCCGAGCCGCACGAAAAAGCCCGTCACTATCTGTGGCGTTTCTGGAACCGCCTGCCCAAGACAGGTCACATCGCCATTTTTGACCGTACCTGGTACGGGAGAGTCATGGTGGAACGTCTGGAAGGCTTCTGCAGCGAGAATGACTGGCAGAGAGCCTACAACGAAATGAATGAATTCGAGAAAGAGCTGAGCGACTGGGGTGCCGTGATCATCAAATTCTGGGTGCAGATCGATAAAGAAACCCAGCTGGCCCGTTTCACCGAACGCCAGAATACGCCTGAAAAGCAGTGGAAGATCACCGACGAAGACTGGCGCAACCGCGAGAAATGGGACCTCTACGAAGGCGCCATTGATGAGATGATCCAGAAGACCAGCACCACCTTCGCACCCTGGCATGTGCTGGAATCCAACGACAAGAAATATGCCCGCATCAAAGCGCTTAAGATCGTGATCGACGCTCTGAAAAAAGCCTGCAAAGAATAAACAGTAAGTAACGGGGACAGGTTCCTTGACTCAAGGAACCTGTCCCCGCAGCTTTATTACGGCAGCCTCTTTTT
>CAMOUV010000002.1 GCA_946626695.1 uncultured Blautia sp. | reverse complement strand
TGGGGCTGATCCCCTGTAGGCTGGTATTCCGAATGTAATACAAAATGATCCATACCTCTTCACTCCCTGCAATAATTTCACTCCTGCGATATCCTGCACAGGAAACGATCATTATATGATGTCAGGGGCTAACGCATTTGCCCCTGACTATGACACGAATTTCTCCGTGCTTCGCACTCCCCAAATACTAGTATCTTAAACATTATACCTGTTATAAGCTCTTCCGTCCACGAAAAAAAGAGGATCTCCCCGCGGAGATCCTCCCTGATAATCCTGTATCAATTGCCGGTCAGACGACGTACCGACAGAATGGTTCTGTAGGTCGCATCGTTGCTGATCTTGATGCCGTCCCTGGAGTTGGAGGCATGTACGATCTTGCCGTTGCCCATGTAGATGGCCACATGTCCACCGTAGCAGATCAGGTCGCCGGGCTGTGCGTTCGCATAGGAAACCTCGGTACCCACGTTCTGCTGCTCATAGGATGTTCTCGGCAGATTGATGCCGAAGTTCCGGTATACGCTCTGTACAAAGCCGGAGCAGTCTGCGCCGCTTGTCAGGCTGGTGCCGCCCCACACATAGGGATTGCCTACATACTGGGTCGCAAAGTTCACGATGGCGCTTCCTGTCGAAGATCCGGAGGAAGTTGTGGTTGTGGTGGTCGTCGTTGCCGGCGCGGTGCTGCCGGTATTTGCGGCCGCCGTTGTGCCGGAAGCGGAAGCTCCCACGGATGCCACGGTGCTGTCGGTCGTGGCCGCTGCGGCCGCGGTGGTCTGACCGGAGGCATCTGCGGCCGTGCCTGCCGCCGCGGCTGCCTGCTGCCGGTTATACTCCTCGATCTGGGCAAGCTGCGCCTGACGGATGGCCTCCTGCTCCGCCTGCCAGCGGGCAATCTGCAGTTTTTCCAGTTCCTTCTGCTGAGCGGCCAGCAGGTTGGTATAGGTGGTCGCCTGCTGCTGTGCCACTGCGATCTCATACTCACAGTTCTGGGAAGAAGTCCGTTTCAGGTACAGCTGATATTCCAGGTTTGCCTGTTCCTCTTCCAGCGAAGCCTTCATTTCTTCCAGCTCCGCCTGCTCGCTTTCATAACGGTCCTTCAGTGCAGCAACCTGCTCTGCGGTATTCTTGAATTTTTCCAGATTCTCCTTATCCGACTCATACATCTTCTGGGTATACTCACCCCGGGTAAGCATATCCCCGATGTCATCGCCGTTCAGCAGCATCTCGAACCATGCGTCGTCGCCGCCGTTCTCATAGAGATACTGGATCCTCTGTTTCATGGCTTCGTACTGCTCCGCCTGGGCATTCTTCGCTTTTTCCAGGTTCTGGCTGGTCAGCGAGATATCCTGTTCCTTGGCAGCAATATCGCTGGTCAGCACGTCCACGGAAACCATGACCTGCACCAGATTCTGATCCAGAACGGAGATCTCGTACTCCAGCTCCTGCTTCTGTGCCCAGAGATTATTCAATGCGGCATAGGTTTCATTCAAGGCATACTTCGTATATTCCTGTGCCTGCATCAGCTCCTGCTCCGTATAGGCATTGATGGAAGCAGCTCCGCTTACGCTGATCATTGCTGCAAGAAGCACACTTATTACTTTTCTTTTCATTCTGCTCACCCTCACATTTTTAACATAATGTAATAAAGATGTAATATTCTATCTCTTTCTTCTCGAATATATTACCACATGTTACAGCCGTATGCAAGGGTTTTTCTCGTTCAGTTTATAATTTTGTAATATTTTAATAAAATCTTTGAAACTTTACGGGTCCTTCCGGTAAAAATCAAAGTGCAGGAAGATCATTTCCTGCGCTTTTGTAACACTTATGTAAACTCAATGTCCCTGATCAGAACCCATACAGATCTTTCAGGATCTGGTCGGCTGTCATGTTCATATAGCCGTCCGGGTCTGCCAGTGTGCTTCTGTTCCAGCGAAGGAACTGACCGTTTCTGACATAGTTTCCGGTGGAAGGCTTATAGCAGCCTGCGTACTTTCCGGTATATCCTGTATAATAGGACATATATTTCTTTGCCAGGGCCACTGCCTCGCTGGAGTAATTTCCGGCGGGTGTCGGCGTTCCGGCAAGCTGTACGCCGGAGTTCGGAGTCGAGTGTACGATGACGCAGCTCTTATCCTTGCACTGCCCCAGCATGATCCAGGTATGGCCGCTGTTATAGCCCACATCTCCTGCGCAGATCTTATAATCCGTGCCTGCAAGATAGGCCTGGGTGATGACCGTACCCCAGCCTCTGGCCTGATACGTGGAACCGACGCTTCCGGATACGACCGTATAACCGCCGCCCTCTCCGGATTTGGTATGCATGACCTGATAAGCGGTCCAGCCTACAAAGCCCGAGCAATCCAGGCCTTTGATCCGGTTTCCGACGGTCAGATCTCTGTAATAGTTGTAATTGTAGCTGCTGCTCTGGCTGTCATACCAGTTCTTCCATTCCGGAGCCAGTCCTTTCACGGTGGACTGTGTCCAGCCGCCGCCCCAGACATACAGAACCTGGCCGACGGGGATCAACGCACCCTTCAGGTAATTCTTGATGGTCTTTGTACCGGTAGGAGTTCCTGTGCTGGGTCCGACCGCCACAGCCTTCTTGGTGGCTGTTCCGTCCGATGCAAAGATGTAGGTCACACCGCTGATCTCACGCTCGGTGTCTGTCAGCATGGCGCCGTTGTCATCGGGATCCATGTAGAATTTGGCATTGTCGGACTTCCGGGTCACCCAGCCGCCTGTCACTTTGTAGCCGGTGGAGTTCAGGAAGTAATAGGTCTTGCCGCTGATGGTGGTAAAGCCCACGGCCATGATGCCGTCCTTCGCCAGATTGTTCACGGAAGAGCTGAAATAACGCTGCTCGTCGTCGAAGGTATACCAGCCGCGGACCAGTTTTCCGTCCGGTCCGAAATATCGTGTCACGTTGGCTTTGGTATCCTTGTACAGTTTATTTTTCACCATGATGCCGGCGGAAGTGAAATAATAACGGTCTTTTCCGCTGTATTTCCAGCCGGTCTTCATCACGCCTGTCGTCGAATCAAAATAGTAACGGTTGTCCCCGATCGTATACCAGCCGGTCGCCAGCACGCCGTTTTTGTCAAAATAACGTCTTGCGCCTTGCTTGTCCTGTCTCCAGCCGGTGACCATGTAACGGTTTTTCGGAATCGAAGAAGACTGGAAATAATACTTTTTGCCCTGATAGGTCAGCCAGCCTGTTTTCTGTTTACCGGTGCTGAAGAAATAATACTTCTTGCCGTCGATGGTCTGCCAGCCTTTCAGCATCTTGCCGTTCTTATAATAATAGGTGCTGCCGTTTTCCGTGTAAAAGCCATTCTTTGCGGCTGCCTGTACCTCTGCTGCCGAATAATAGACCGTAATCCCTGAGACTGCAAAAGCCAGAAAGAAAAGCAAGAGTCCAAACTTCAGTTTCTTTGTGATTCTCTGCATTACATACCTTCCTTTAGCATTCTACCTGCAAAACAAGTTTTACATTTCTGTTACATCCTCGTGAAGTATTATAACGCGTCATTTCGTATCAGTCAACAGAAAAGTAAAAGTCTGTCAATATCCAACAACAAGATATAGTGGTCATTCGCCAAAAAAAGGACAAAACCCACAATGGTTCTGTCCTTTTTATTTCATTACGCGAAACCGGTGCTTGACATAAGTCTTCCCTCACCGTACACACCCGGTCAGAGGAGGGTTCTGCGCAGCTCTTCTCCCGACAGTGCGCTCAGATAAGCGGGCGGAACATCGAACACGGTCCTGCAGCCCTTCTGTCCTTCCTGTGCCATTTTCCAGGCGGCTCTCGCATAGGCGCAGATCACGGAGGAGGTAAACTCCGGATTGGAATCCAGCTTCAGGCTGTATTCGATCACATGGCTGTTCTCATCCTCCCAGCCCGTGCTTCCGGTACGGATCACGAAACCGCCGTGCGGAATGCCGCTGTGATCCCGGTCCAGTTCTTCCTGGGAGATAAAGTGTACCGTCGTGTCATACTCATCGAAGTAGTTCTTCATGGTCTTGATCTCCTGCTCGATCCGTGCCTGATCGGCACCCTCTTCGCAGACCACAAAGCATTCCCGGGTATGCTTTTCCCGGGTGGTCAAATCCGGATTCTTTCCGGAACGGACCGCCTCCAGCGCCTCCGGCACGGGGATGGTATACTGCTTTGCATCCTTCACGCCGTCGATCCTGCGGATCGCATCCGAATGCCCCTGGCTGACTCCCTTGCCCCAGAAGGTATAGTCATGCCCTCCCGGAAGGATCGCGTTGGCATACATCCGGTTCAGCGAAAACATGCCCGGATCCCAGCCCACGGAGATGATGCCGATGTGGCTGGTCTCCTCCGCCGCTTTATTCACATTGGCAAAATGCTCCGGGATTCTTTTATGGGTGTCAAAGCTGTCCACCACATTGAAATACTTCACATATTCCGGGGTCTGTTCCGGCAGATCCGTGGCGCTGCCGCCGCAAAGGATCAGCACATCCACCTCGTCTTTGTGCTGCGCTGCCTCCGCCGCAGGATATACGGCTGCCGTACTCGTCAGCGGATGGAGGGACTGCGGATCTCTTCTGGTAAACACCGCTGTCACTTCCATGTCCGGATTATGCTTTACAGCACACTCCACGCCTCTTCCAAGATTACCATAGCCCATAATTCCGATTCTGATACTCATGTTGTCCCTCCTTGTAGGTTTTATATACAAAAGAATCCGCCGCCCGGGCAGCACAAGTTGCAGGCAAGATTCGCCAGGCACACATTCATGCACATGTCGTCCCCCCTGCCGGTCTGTCCGCCAAACGGAGCACTCCTCTGCTCATACCATGTACCGCCGCTCTCCATCCGGTTCAGAGCCATCTTATACTGCATATTGTCCGGCTCCAGATTGACCGCGGTCCGCATCTGGTCCAGCGCGCCCGCATTGTTTCCCAGTCCCATATTGGTCATCGCGGCAAGGTAATACCACTGGCCGTTCCGCTGCTGAAGCGAGGAAAGAACATTCCACGCTTCCTGAAAATGTCCGTTCTGGATATAATTGGCTGCAGCCTGCCGGCGTATCGCCTCTTCATCCTGGTACTCCTGCCTTCCCGCGCCGAACCCGGAAAAGCCGCCCGTCCCCGTATAGCCGTACTCCCGTTCCTTCATGATCTGGTCATAGGCCTGCTGAACTTCCTTAAAGCGTTCTTCCGCCTGATCCTTGTTCGGATTATTGATGTTCGCATCCGGATGATACCGCCGGCTCAGACTGCGGTAGGCTTTCTTGATCTCCTCATCCGTGGCATCCCTGGATACACCCAGGATTCGATAGGGGTCATTCATCATTGTCACCTTTATTTCTCAGCGGATCCGTCCCGCTCTCTGATGGTTTTGCGATACCGGCTCCAGACGCCCGAATACAGAATATTCCGCAGAATATCCGCATAACGGATCACCGGGAGACGTTCAAACTCCCTGCAGGCTTCCGAAAGCATCAAGGTAAGCAGTCCTTCCGCTTCCTTCTCAAAACCGCTGTCTCCGGCTTTCGCCGACAGCACATTATAGTTTCCTGTTTTCAGATCCTTGTCCACATCCTCAAAAGCATCCAGGAGATAGATATATTTTCCCAGGAAAAATCCCATCCTCCGCAGGCTGCTTTCCCATTCATCCTGCCTCCAGGCAAAGATCTCGGCCAGGATCCGGCCGAAGCATCCGGAGGCAAGATCCGGATCCGTGCTGCCGCTTTTCTCGATCCCGGACAGTTCCTCCAGCAGAAGACATATCTTTTCTGCTTTTTCGGGATACTGCTCTTTCACCTTGCGCATCCCCGCCGACAGAAGCCCTGCATACCCTCTTCGGGCAAGCTTGTGCTCATCCTTCCAGTCGTCCATGCATTTGTAGTACATCAGAAGGACATTCATGTCCGCCCCGTACTCCGTGGCACTGTTCTTCCGGACCGGCTGACGGAAGACGGGATGGACCACACAGCGCGTCGTCCCTCTCCGGGTCGGGGTTTCGTACAGTCCGCTCAGCAGCAGGATCACAAAAGTCATGTCGTAGGACAGCGAGATCTGTCCGGGGATCCCGTACCTCTCTCTCAGCTCACGGCACAGGCCGCAGTAAAAGGAACGGTATTCATCAAACTCTCTGATCTTAAGCTCCGGTTTATCGATCGTCACGTATCCGAACATTTCAGCTCCTCTTGATAAACTTCGTGTGGCATTTCGGGCATTCGATCTCTACCTTATGACCGTTTTTTCTCGGGATCCGTATTTTCTGTCTGCATTCCGGACAGCTGTAGATATGATATTCCTTTCGCTGTACGAACAGATATTTTTCTTTTCCGATCCGGCGCCGGATTCCTTCGGAAAAATGCAGGTATTTCCGGTTTTCCTCCGATCGGGCCGCATAGTTCCGGGACAGCATCCTGAAGTACGTGATGACAAGTCCGCCCAGTCCCAGGGCATCCAGAAGCATGCTCACGATCCACCACCGGGTAAGAAATATCGAAAGCACCATCATCACAAGGGAAAACAGAAGGGTCGCTCTTCCCAGCTGGTCCATGCCGTAACGGCCCTGCATGAACCGGTTCAGTTTATCTCTCATTCTTCCGTCACATCCTTATCGATAGGGTTCAGATCCTCTGCGGGATTCTACCACAGTATAACACTAAACCGTCAGAACGCACAACCCAAAACACAAAACATTCACAGAAAACCGGCGCACGGACGGTGTGGACGCTCCGTACGCTGTAAACAGGTCCTCCGGTCCCGGTAAATGTTTTGCATCCCCAAAGCAGGGCATCTTTTTTACAGGAATCTTTCCATAAATGCAGTTTTACCTTACATATCTTCAAGGATCTGGAACACGTAAAACTTTAAATAATAGGACTCGTCCGCCGCCCAGAGAATGGGGTGGTCCGGGGCCTGGGTCCGGAATTCCACCTGGCGGAGCCGTTTATGGGCTGCCTTGGCAGCCTGGGCAATGGTGCCCGCAAACAGATCTGCCGTCATAAAATGTGAGCAGGAACAGGTGGCCAGATATCCGCCGTTTTTCACCAGCTGCATGCCGCGGAGATTGATTTCCCGGTATCCTTTGGCCGCATTTTTCACGGAGTTTCTCGATTTTGTGAATGCAGGGGGATCCAGGATCACCACATCAAAACGTTCTCCCTGTTCCTGAAGTTCCGGCAGGAGTTCAAATACATCCCGGCACACAAAGCGGACCCGCTCCGTGAGCCCGTTCAGAGACGCATTTTTTTCGGCCTGTTCCACGGCCAGCCGGGACGCATCGCAGGCCAGCACCTCCCGGGCGCCGGCGTACGCGGCATTCAGGGCAAAGGAACCGGTATGGGTAAAGCAGTCCAGGACTTTTGCTCCCTTGCAGAGCTTCTGCACGGCCAGACGGTTGTATTTCTGATCCAGAAAAAACCCGGTCTTCTGGCCCTCTGCCACATCCACCTCGTAGCGGACACCGTTTTCGATGATCTGCACCAGGGGATCAAAGGCGTCTCCGATAAACCCTTTTTTCAGTTCCATGCCTTCCTGCAGCCGGACCTTTGCGTCACTTCGCTCATAAATTCCGCGGATCCGGATACCGTCCTCCTGAAGAATCCTGCACAGGATGGCAAGGATTGTATCCTTCATCCGGTCTATCCCCAGGGCAAGGGACTGCACCACCAGGACATCCTCGTACTTGTCAATCACGAGTCCCGGCAGAAAATCAGCCTCTCCGAAGATGACACGGCAGCTGGAGATATCTACGACCTTTTTTCGGTATGTCCAGGCATCCCGGACACGTTTTTCCAGAAAAGCATCATCGATCCGCGCATGAATGTCCCGGCTCAGCAGCCGGACCGCAATGCGGGAAGCGGTATTGATGAAGCCTTTTCCCAGCGGAAACCCGTCAAAATCATGGACGAGCACGATATCTCCGTTCAGAAAGCTTCCCATGACCGATGCGATCTCATTGTCAAAGATCCACATCCCTCCGGATTTCAGCAGTCTTCCTTCTCCCTTTTTCAGTGTTACGATCGCTTCTCCCATCGTTTCTCCTATCTGCTCACAACCGTTTCAGGGGCTGCCGCATTTCGTACGACAACCCCTGGTTCCGTTAGCAATTATTCTGTTTTTGCCGTTTTGTCTTCCGGTTTTCCCGGAGGATTTCCTTCGTATCAGCCGTAATACTCTTCGTCATAGCTTCCTTCATCATAGTATTCTTCGGTGTAACCCGGATCCTCGGTGTAAGTGGTCTCTTCGCCGTAGGAAGGTTCTTCATAGGTTCCCGGATCTGCCGGAGCTTCCTCTGTGTACGGAGGCTCTTCATAGCTCTCCTCCGGTGCGGCTTCTTCGTAGCCGGCCTCGTCAAAGCTTTCCTCTCCGTACATTCTTTCGAAGAACAGGATGGTATCCGCGTACAGACCGTCTTTTGCTTCCTGGCTCAGGTCAGACAGGATGTCCTCCCTGTCGGGGGTCATTCCGTCGATACCGAAAAGCTTTTTCAGGAAACGATCCATCACATTGAGCTCATCGCTCATATATTTTGCGTTCTCATCCGGCATGTAGTCGCCGGTACCGTCCCGAAGGATCTCGTAATATTTCTCTTCCACTGCAGCGGAAAGCTTTGCGCCAAGCTCTGCATCGTCGAGCTGATAAGCGGGATAGAAATCATCCCCCATCGCTTCGGCCAGAGCCTCGAAATCGCTCTCGTATTCGCCTTCACAGAAGCGTTTTGTCTGATCATACTGATCCTGTGCCTGTTCGCTGAGCTCCGCGCCTGTTTCCGCGCCTTCATCGACCACGCCGGCCTCATCGACCCAGCCGGGATCTTCTTCGGTGCCATCCGTCCAGGCAGGATCTTCTTCTGCGCCGTCCGTCCAGCCGGGATCCTCTGTGGTTCCGTTTTCCTCGGTCCAGCCGCCTTCATCAGGCCATTCTTCCTCGACTGCATCCACTTTTACTTCACCCTGGGAACCGTTCTCCACTTCCGGATCATAGGTTTCTGCTTCCAGAGCCTGATTTTCGGTAGAGCTTACTGCCACTTCATCTCCGAGTCCGAGATCCCCTTCGTTGATCTCATTCAGGATGCTGTCTTCGTCAAAGACGGTCTCCGCCTCGATGGCTTCCGCGCTTTCAACTTCCTTGTCATAAAAGTCGTTCAGGTTTTCATCCACGTGCTCCAGGGTATCCTTCAAATCATCATACGCATAGTCCTGCTCCGAAATTCCTTCCATCAGCTCCACCACGGAGTTGATCTCGGTCTCGGTGACCTTCACATTGTTTTCGATCGCAATGTTGTTGACGATATTGTAGATCTCCGTCACGTCCGTGACATTGTTCTGGATCACTTCCATCTTGGTCTTGTTCACCAGATTGGTCGCATCGTTGTTTCCTACCACGGATGCCAGATCCTCGGTGACCTTGATCTCCTGTACGGCCAGTTCCTTCTTCTCGGGAGCCAGCACCTCGCCGCTGGCGGTCTCATACGCCATCTGAATACCGGTCAGGGCGCCTGTCCCGGATACCTTGAAGGGTGCGGCGGCGATCACTTCACAGTTGCGCACGCCGGCCGTGGTCAGCGAGGATGCGATCATGTTGCCGGTCACATAGCTTAAATTAGCGGTCCGGACTTTGATGCCGCCGGAGGAGGTGGGATTCACATACGCACAGCTGAAGGTCCTGCTGCCGATCTCGGCCAGCGGGATGTAGGCTGCCAGATGATTCCGCTCATCCTGGTTGGTCACTGTAAGGATCTGCACCTCATTTGTATTCACCTTAAAATACCGGAGCATGGTCTGCTTCTGGTCTTCCGAAAGATCGGCACCCAGGGTGACCACCTTGGTTCCGTCCGCATAGACAGGTACAGTGGATGCAGCACTGCCGGACAGCATCAGGATGCCGCTCAGAAGCGCTGCGAGAAATCTGCTCTTTTTCATATCTTACAACTCCTTTTTCATGATTTTATAATGTTTTTTTGTTCTTTCTGGTACGAGTATAGCACAGGCCGAAAGCCTTCTGTAATTTCAGTTTCACTCCAGCCCTGCGCCGTTCGCAAAGAAAAGGACCGCCCTGCGGATTCCTCTGTCTCCGCGGCAGTCCTTCATCCGGCATCCGCCTCCGGGCTCAGCCCAGATGCAGAACATTGATCAGCAGAATCCAGCTCAGGCCATAGTATGCCACCACGGCCACAAGGTCATTTACAGTGGTGATCAGGGGACCGGAAGCCACGGCCGGGTCAACATTGATCTTCTTAAAGAAAAGAGGGATCAGTGTTCCTACGGCGCTTGAGACCGTCATGGCTGTCAGCAGCGAAGCTCCGATACAGCCGGAAACGGCAAAGGAAAACGAAAGCGCCCTGCTTTTTGCGAAGCAGATGTACAGGCCCACAAAAAGAAACGAAAGCGTCCCCAGCAGAAGGCCGTTGCAGAAACCGACACGGATCTCCTTGCCTACAAGCCCCACCTTCTGTCTGGCAGTCAAGGTCTCGTCCATGAGGACACGGATCGTGACAGCCAGGGACTGGGTGCCCACATTACCGGCCATATCCAGGATCAGCGACTGGAAGGCCATGATCAGCGTAAGCTGCGAAACCACATTCTCGAAAACACCGACCACGGACGAAACGAGCAGCCCCAGGAACAACAGCACGATCAGCCAGGGCAGACGTTTTTTCATACTCTGCAGAAGTGGCTCCTGCAGATCCTCCTCCGCGGTCAGACCGGCCAGCCTTGCATAATCCTCACCCATCTCATCGTCCACCACTTCGATGATGCTCTGGGAGGTGATAACGCCGAGAAGATGATTGTTGTTGTCCAGAACCGGTATGGAGTCCTCGGAATAATCCTTCAGTTCTTCGATACAGTCGTCGATCAGCTCGTTGCCGTATACATAGGGATACGAAGTGACGATCAGATCCTCCAGGACCGTATTCTGCCGCGCGATGATCAGTTCCTTCAGATCCAGGGCCCCGTAAAAGGCTCCGGTCTCATCCACCACGAACAGGGTGGAAATATTGTCATTCTCGGAAGCCTGCTCCACGAGGGCGCTCATGGCCTGTTTGACCGAGAGATTCTCCCGGATGACGATATAATTCGTGGACATTTTGCTTCCGATCTCGTCCTCATCGAAGGAAGCCAGAAGACGGATATCCTTCTGGGCATCCTCGTCCATCAGCTCGATCAGAAGCGTTCTCCGGTCTCTGTCAATCTCCCGGAGGACCTCCACCGCAATGTCCGATTCCATCTCGGACAGGATCACGGCAGCCTTTTTCAGATCCATCTCTGCAAGGTAGACCGCTGCCTGGTCTTCGTCCATATATTCAAAGACATCCGACAACGCTGCCGTATTTAAAACATGATACAGTTTTCTCCGCTCAGCCGGCAGGAGTCTGGGAAGAACCTCGGCGATATCATTGTCGTGGTAATCGCTGAGCTCCTCACGCATCATCTTGGGAGACGCATTGCTCCGGATGATCTCCATGATATTTTTCTGATAATCCGGCCTCTGAGCGGTCAGTTCCCCCTCGGTTTCCACCTCAGGATTCAGACGCTCTTCTTCCACGAAAGTACCTCCTTCTGTCCTGGTTTCGATTGCCTGTTTCTCTGCCGGGCAGAGCACAGACCGTCAAGCGGGATCACGGCCGGGCCGAATCCCCCATGCAGCTTCGTGGCATGTATGGTTTTTCGAACAAAACGGACAGAAGAAATCGGAAAGAAGGTCTTTTTACATGCAGGAACAGACAGCTGTGTGTGTCCGGACCCGAATTCCATGCATCCTGTTTTCTCCGTCCGTGTACCGACTTCGACCATGACTGTCACAACTATCCATTCTTTTCACCTGCCTTCATGTCTGAAATGATTGTTTTCTGTATTTCTCTTTAACAGAGTAATTATAAACCAAAGCGGTATTAATGTAAACCCAAAATCTCATCTCCGGCCGTCAGGTACGGAAAACGAACTCCTCGTTGGCCAGATAAAAGGAGTCTCCGTCATGCAGCCTTTCCTTCTCCCGGGCCGGGAGAAGCCTTCCGTTCAGAGAGGTTCCGTTCCGCGAGCCCAGATCCGCCAGATAAAATTTTCCTCCTTCATAAAAGATGGCCGCGTGGATCCGGCTCACTTTCGCGTTACCCCGGACGCAGTAGGCTGCCCTCTCCTCGTGGGTCCCGATGAGGAACGGGGTCATGAGGACCGGAACCGTCTCCCGGGTGTTCATCCGGAGGATGCGGGGACGTCCCGGAAGATCCCGGCCGTCCGGTCCGCCTTTTCTGCGTGAAAGAACGGTACGGATGAGCAGGACAAGAAGAAGGACCAGAAGCAGAAACGCGATCGTCCCAAGCACATACACCGCCTTCCCGATTTTTTTCTTCTGCGGAGCCTGCGCCATTCGATATGCTATTTTCTCATGATCCAGCATCCGGGTCAGCGCTGCCGCTCCGCTGGCCTTGCTGCTGTTGTCCCCCGAGGCCGTGCCGTGCACTCCGATCACATGGCCTTCCGGATCAAGGACCGGCGCTCCCGCCGAAAAGTCATCTGTCCGGATCTCGTAGAGCAGAATCGGACTTTCATTCTCTTCCCGTTCTTCCAGCAGCTTTCCGAAACGGAAGGACACGGCCGATTCAATGTACTCCTCCGTCTCTTCCGGGTAGGCTGCCAGCCATACCTGCTCCGGAGCAGGGTCCTCTTCCGGAGCCAGTGTGAGGCACAGGGACCCCGCAAGCGGAGAATCCAGACGAAGGATGGCGATATCCTTCCCGGCACTGTCTTCAAACAGGCTCACTTTCTTGCGGATATCTCCGTTGTAGATGATTTCATACACGGTTTCCGAAAGACTGATCTCTCTCTCCTCCCCGACAGACCACTCTTCCCGGAGCCTGTCCAGCTCCTCGCCGGAAAACAGCAGCCCGTGACAGGCGGTGATCACATACCCGGCGGACTCGTCGCCCAGAAGGAAACCGGTCTGGCTTTTTACCGAACGGTGTTTTTCATCCCGGTCCGATACCGAAGCCTCCACTCTCACGATCCCCGAGGCCGTACTCTCCACCGCATCGGGGATGCCGTTCCTGTCCTGATCCGTTTCGGCATTCTCTTCCGCCGCGGCGGAAACAAAAAACAGAAAAACAAGCAGGAATGCCAAAAGCATCCCTGCATGTTCTCTGAATCCGGCTCTGTTATTTCTGCATTCTCTCATCGTATCCCCTTAAACGATCACGTCGGAGGAAAGGCTGTTCGCGATCTCCTGGTTTGCAGTCTCGGCCTCGGTGTAGTTCCGGGCAATGTCCTGCAGATCCTGTACATGTTCCGCGACCATTTTGTGGATCCTGGCGATATCATCCTGCAGTCCGCTGAATTTTGTCTTGTAGGAGGTGGCCGCGTCGCCGCTCCACACATCTCCGGAGATTTCATTTACGAGGTTTACCATCTGATCGGTGTAGGTTTTCATGGTAGAGCCCTGGCTCTCCAGTTCTGCTGCTGTGGAAAGAAGCTTGTCCGGTGATACTTTTAAGATAATAGCCATAGTAATAATCCTCTCTTTCTATAAACATGAAAGAACTTCGTTCTTTCATCGATGTTTGCGTAAATGTTCTTGCAAGCAAGCATTTTCACTGCACTTCAATATGAAATCATTGTCCGCTTCAGGTCCGGAAGATCAATAATTCCGGCTGCTTGCAATGCTGGTATTCTGGTTTTCGGCCGCTTCATAGCTGGCGATGATCTGTTCCAGTGCCTGTATATAAACTTTGATCGCATTGGAGAAATTCGTCATCTGGATCTTGTCGTTTCCGAAAGCCCTGTAGAATGCATCGTGGGTCTCACCTTCCCAGCTGCCCTCCAGTGTGTTGACGGTTCCCTCCAGCGTGTTGACGATGTCGATAAATTTCTGGTTCATGCTGTTCAGCTCTTCTTTTTTGGATGTAAGCTGTGCGCTTGTTACACGGATTTCTGATGCCATAAGTTTTTCCTCCTTTGATGTTTTTGCTTTTGGCTTTTTTCTTCTCTTTTATGATTGTATTGTATCATGCCGTTTCCCGTCTGTGTCAGATCCCGGATGAACGACCTGTTTTTCGGATGAATGACCAGCCGGCCTGTCAGTATTCTCTGGCCCTGGCGATCTCCAGTGCTCTCATCTCCGCGTCGTAGGTGTTCTTTGCCATCCGGCGGATGGCGGACGCGGCATTCCGAAGGTCCTTCGCGGTTTTCCGGATCTTGTCCTGCACCACCCGTCCCTTCCGGACATAGGCCTCGGAATTATCTCCCTTCCAGTGTACGGAGACCTGCCCCAGACAGCTCTGCATCTGACCGTCCGCCACATTGTCAAGGTTCCGGGCGATCTGCTCCAGACTGGAAGCCTGGCTGCAGGCATTCTGGTAATCCATATAGATCTGTGCCTGTGTTTTCATTCTGATGACCCCTCCTTACATACTGTCAGACGATCACATCCTGGACCAGAGACTCTGCCGCTTCGACCGCGCTTTCTTCCGTCTCCACATAGATCCCGGCCATCTCCAGCAGATCCCGCGGATGCTCTTTCAGCCGTTTCAAGATGGTTTCAATGTCTTCCTTAAAAGAATCATAATACTTCTGATGCGCTTCGCTCGCATCCCCTTCCCAGTAGGACCTGGAAGAAGTGATCGCATCTTCCAGCAGGTGAAATGCATTTTCCACTTCCCGGATTTCATTCTGAATGCTGGCGGCCGCTTTCTGCAGCTCATCCGGTCTTACTTTCAGCTGAATTGCCATGGCCTTTCCTCCTATACCTGAATCCCGCTGATCAGCTGGCTCACCTTCTGTTCGCAGCTGTCATACTCTTTCCGGGCATTTCCCTCATAGACAGCGATCTTTTTCAGCTGACCGCAAAGGTCCTTCAACGCATTGATGTCATCCTGAAAGGACTGGTTGAATGCCGCATTGGCTTCGCCTGTCCACATTCCGTTCATCCTGGATACATCCCCAAGCATGCCTCCCAGCTTGTTTTCTATATCCCGGATCTGTCCTTCCACATCACTCTGTGTCCGCTGAAGACTGCCGGTGTTGACTCGGATCTTGTTCATGTTGTCTCCTTTCTGCCATACAAGAATCACCGCAGCAGATTCCGGATCCCGGTCAGACGGACCGTCTGCCACACCACGGATACCCCTGTCTGTTCTTCGAAAAGGCCCTCTGTCTTTTCCTCGCACTGCTCATAGCAGAGGCAGATCCTCTCCAGTGCCTGCCGCATGGACCGCACCTTCCTGATCTCTGTCCGGAGGTCTTCGAGACGTTTCCTGAGGCCTTCCCGAGTCCGGTCCATCCCCTCCATCTCGATGCGGTGCAGGCTGCTGATCGTCAGTGCCAGCTGCTCGGCCTGATTCACAAGCCTCTTCTCGCAGTTCCCTAATTCATCTGTCATCTTTTTAAGAATTCTCAGATCAATCTCAAACATCTTGTATTTCCTTTCTTTGATGATGCCATTATATCTCTCCGGCATCAAAAAAGACAAAATCCGGATGAAATGCACATTTTCCGGGATGAAATGCATATTACACCAGCAGCAGCCGGCTTCCGTTGCGGATCCCGCACATATGCAGGGTCTTTTCCCCCGGAAGAATGTTCTTCTGTTCAAATGAACAAAGCACAAAGCGGCTGTCAGACCTGGCAGGCACCTTGAATTTCTTTCCGAGCATTTCCCCGATCTCCGTCGTCACGGCCTTTACCGGCGTGTTCTCATCCAGCTGAAAATCATAAACCGCATCCAGGGACGGAACGTATATATCCACCAGAATCATTCCTGTTTCCCCCTCTTCTCCGTGCCGGCGCTTCCGGCTCCCGCTGCCAGAAGGGGGCGGATCTTTTCTCTGTCAAAGGAAAACACCTCCGCGCCTTCTTCCTTCAGATCCAGGATCCAGTCACCGGCCTTATATTCAAACCAGAATATCCGTCTTTTTACGCTTTTTGACCGCAGATCATATTCCTCCATCACGGAGCGCAGCTCCTCCTCCCATTCCGGAAGAAGGGCATCCTTTCCTGTGAACACGGGGCTTCGCGCAAGCCTCCCGATCAGAGCGCTTTCCGGGAAGGCGGTCTCCACTTCCGATAGAGAGCCGGAAGGAAACTGTCCCTCCTCCGTCAGCAGTCCGAGGCAGGCATCGACGGAAGCCATCCGGATCCGGATGGCATTCCGGTCCGTCGGACTCACCTCCGTCATGACCGTCTTCTCTCCGGGATAGCAGCAGACCGACCCCTCCGCCGGTCCCTTCCGATACAGCAGCCAGACCCGTTTCGCGGCGAATATCCGGTCAAAAACCTCTTTATACGGTTCGCAGAGCTTTCTGTTTTCATCCACCATCCCCCGCTGCATCAGACGATGCAGCGCATAGTAGACCTCCTGCTCCGGGAGGGGCTCCTGCCGGACACGGAAAAGGCTCTGCAGCTCATCCAGGCCCCAGAGGGCTGCCAGCACCCTGTAATCCTCCCCCGGCAGATAAAATGCGTTAATCGCTGTCTTTTCCATGGAGTAACTCCTTAATGGAGCTCTTATAGCTCCGTGACAGAGGGACCAGAATGTCGCTCTTCATATAAATCAGATTTTCGGACAGCTTCACCTTCTCGATCATCGTGGTATTGATCACGAATCCCCGGTGACACCGTACGAATTCCTCCGGAAGATCCTGCTGCAGACGGTCGATGGTATCGTAGATCCCGTATTCAGCCGTCTTTGTGCGCACAAAGATCTTCTTCTCCCGCGCTTCAAAATAAAAGATGGACGAATACGGCAGCATGGTCTTTCCATCGCTGTTCTCCACAAGGAAATTTCTCTCCGCCTTTTCACCGAACAGCTCTTTTTGGCAGTTCTCGAAGAAATCCCCGCAGACCGTCCGGAGCTGTTCGCCCGAAAACGGGCGCAGCAGCAGCGAAGCCGCCCGGATCGCGGGCGTCATGTACTGCATGGGAGATACGCTCATGTCCGCCACGATCATGATTTCCGAAGAGGGCTGGCTCCGGCGCACCTGCTGCGCCGCCTCCACGCCGTCCTTCAGCGTCACGTCCATCACGGCCATATGCACCAGATCGATCTTCCCCAGGCTCTCCATCAGCTTTTTCCCGTTCTGAAACAGAATCCGTTCCAGCATCTCATCGGAATTTTTTGCCACCAGGCTTCGGAAAATGCCTTCCAGGGCTTTCAGCTCTTCTGTTTTTCCGTCCAGAATCATCAGTGAGATCATATTGTCCTCTGTATAGCGCAGTCAATGCATCCTTGCCGCCGTCCTAAAACCCTGCCTTTATGACGGTATGTTCCCTTCGTTTGTCTTCCACCGTGCCAGGGGAACCACGATCTTCTCCACCGGATGCTCCCCTGCAATATCCGGAAGCATGCCGATCCCCGGCTTCTGCGGTCTGTTCTGTTCCTGATAGCTCAGGTAATCATAGCTGAGCATGCTGTTTTTCATCACATTTCCGCCGAAATGGATGCCGTTTTTGTCACGCACGAAATACTGGAACGCCTGATAGCCGTTCACAGCCCCCTTCTTGTCCACAGGGAGGATGCCGACAAAATAAATGTTATGCAGAGCGCCTTTGTTGAACAGCGTCTCCACAAATCCCTTCATGCCGTGGCTGGAGGCATACACCGTGTCCAGGAACCACTCCATGTCCGGGATAAACAGGAACACCGGTGTCTCCCGGCTCATCTCCCTGAACACATCTGCTTCCTCATAATCCTCTGCCAGCAGGGCGTTCTTCTTTTTGTTCCTTTTCTGGAACACCGGCGTCAGCGTTTCCTGGAAGTACCGGAACAGCTGTTCTTCGTCATTCACATATGCGATATGTTCAATGGAAGCAAAGGGCCGCAGCAGCCTGGCCGGCGTATCGATGATACAGACATCCGCCCCCTTCAGCAAGGCGGAAAGGATCATGATCTTCATGAAGTTCTTCTTTCCGCTCTTCGGATTTCCCGTGATCAGGTAACAGTAGGTCTTTCCAAGATCCACCGAATAAATATCCGCATCCTTCGCGTTGTATCCCACCGGCAGGAAACGTGTTTCCTCCGCCCGCTCCAGGACCTCCGGAAGCTGCGAAAAATCGGTCCAGACCGGTTCCTCCGGAATGGAAGGCACCTGTCGTGCCGGCCGTCCCGTCCAGGCCAGGTTCATCGCGGCGCACTCGTCCGCGATCCTCTCCATGCGCTGGTAATCGTCTCCGGCTTCCAACGCCAGGGCCGTCTGAAATTCCAGGATCCTCGTCCCGTAATAGGCGAGGCCTCTTCCCTTGATCCCCACCTCCGGAAGCACATCGATCCGCATGGTATGAAGCACATCCCCGTAGGCAAACTTGTCGGCCAGCTCCAGACAGATCACGGTCTGCAGATTTTCGGCCACACGGCTCGAGATATCGTTCATGCCGAAGCCGCCGCCGGATACCACCAGGAAGATCCCGTGGCTCACGCCTTCCCGGGACAGGGTGATCAGGATATCCTCATAGGCTTCTTTCGTCTTCTCCTTCAAGGCGGAATAATTGTCGATGACGATCAGGATCGCCGGATATACGACTCCGTGCACCTGCACATACTGGGCATAGTTACCGCCCCGGAAAGCCTTCTTTCTTTCCTCCAGGATGCCGGAGATCATGGTGAAGAATCGTCCGATCTTCTCCTGGTCGCCTTCGTACATGACGCCGCCCACGTGCGCCAGCCCCTCAAAGGCGGACATCATCTTGCTGCTGAAATCCAGCGCATAAATATTGACATACTGAGGCGTATACCGGGTCACAAGACCGTAGACCAGCGTCTGCAGGAAGGTGCTTTTTCCGCTGACCACCGATCCGCAGACCGCAATATGCCCGCATTCCGGGAAGCTGACCGCCAGAGGCATCTGGGCCTGATTCACCGGATCGTCCATCTTGCCCAGGATCAGATCCAGAGACCAGGCTCCGGCCGGTTCCTTCCAGCCGGTCCCGTCAAAGCGGTTTCCGCTGTATTCTTCAAATTCGGAAAGATAAAGCCGTTCCGGAAGAACCGGTAGCCACAGCTGATGGTTATGGGTATAGCCGTTGGCAGCCGCGGTCTTCGCCAGATAATCCTTGACCGCATCCAGCTGCGTCTTTTCTTTTGCTTCCGGAAGACGGATGCGCCGGGCGGCCGCCTCCTTCAGGATAAAGGAAGGAAGGTCCGGGGCGCCTTTTCTTATGGCTTCTTCATAAAGCCGTGCCATATCCTCCAGCCGTGCGGAATTGTATTTTCCTTCCGGATAATCCAGGTTCCTGGCCGCAGTCTCTCTGTACACGAGCTGCAGCAGCAGATCCGTATTTCCTTTTCCGATCAGGGAAAACGCATCCGGAGACTTTTTCCGTACAGCCTCAAAGCATTCCGTCAGCTTTTCGATCCAGCTGTAGAGTTCCTTCTCCTTCCGGGCTGTCCGGGCATGGCTGCCCACCAGATCTGCCTTTCCGGTCATGGTCAGAAGCCGGGCGATCTCCGTCTTCTGTCCCTCGGCGCTTTCATTGTACGGAGCTCCGCTCCAGCCCGACTGGAACAGCTCGTACACCTCGTCATTGCCCACCTGCAGATAACAGCGGCCGGCCTGTGTGATATAGGCCGCATCCGGCTTGTGCAGCATATCGTTGGAATCCTGTCTGTCCTGCACGCGCAGACAAAGCCGGAATTTGGAATTGCTCCAGATGTTGTCGTCCACGGTGCCGCTGGGCTTCTGGGTCGCAAGGATCAGATGCACCCCAAGGCTTCGTCCCACCTGGGCAACACTGATGAGTTCCTTCATGAAATCCGGCTCTTCCTTTTTGAGCTCGGCAAACTCATCGATGATAATGAACAGATGCGGTACCGGAACCGAAGCCTCCCCGTTTTTGTACAGCTTGGTGTAGGCATTGATGTTGTTCACATCGTGTTCGTTAAAGATCTGCTGCCGTCTGCGGTTTTCGCTCTTGATGGAAACCATGGCACGGCGCACCTGATTGCCCGACAGGTTGGAGATCTGTCCGATCATGTGGGGCAGGCCTTCAAACAGATTCGCCATGCCTCCGCCCTTATAGTCAATGATGAAAAAGCCGATATCGTCCGGGCTGTAGTTGATCGCCAGGGACAGCATGTACGTCTGAAGCGTCTCACTCTTTCCGGAGCCGGTGGTGCCGGCCACCAATCCATGGGGGCCATGATATTTTTCATGCACATCCATATAACAGGGAGCCCCGCCGGCTTTTTGCCCGATCAGGCCGCGGATATTATCGTAGGTCCTGTTCTTAAGCCATCTTTCCTCCACCCTGAGTTCCTTCAGGGTGGAGATCCCGTACATGTCAAAGAAGGTCAGGGACGCCGGGATCTCGCCGCCGTTCTCTGTCTCCTGCACCTCGATATTCGAAAGACGTCTGGCAAAACGTTCCAGCTCTTCATCCGTCACCCGGTCAAAGTGCACCGGGATCCGCGCCTCCTTCTGCTCGGAGACATTGTACATTCCCTTGAACCAGGAATCATTCTCAATGATATATTCACAGGAGTTGGGCAGATGCTCGGCCGTATCCGACAGGATCAGGACGCTCAGCCCGTACTCTCCGTTATTGTCAAAGATATACTTCGAGATCAGTTCATTTTCGATCATGGAAATATCGGAAATGAACATGACAAAATAAGGGCTCGCCAGACCGCCCTTCTTCTCCGGATTCTCTGTCCTCTGGCGCAGGATATTGGTGATCTCGTAAAAAACATCGCTGGCTTCCGCCCGCTGGGAAGCCACATAACGGAACTTTCTGTCCTCGGACCAGACGTGAGGCAGCCATTTGGCAAATCCCCAGCGGTCCAGGTCATCCGAATCATCCTCATTGTAGATGTAGACCAGCTTTACGTCGGTATAGCAGTTGGATGCCGCGATCTGGGCCGTGAGGATCTTCGCGATCTCCACCGCGCCTTTCTTTCCTTCTCCGCCCACCAGACCGATCAGCCGGTGTTCCAGAAGATCCGCCAGAACCGGCACCTGGTACAGCGTATGAAAATTCTCGCTGATGATCCGGGGTTTTTCACTCAGGGAATCCGGATACAGCCTGAATTTTTCCTTGGACACCAGGATCGGCGCCTGAAAATCGATATCCCCGATCCCGAGACGATGCTTCAGAAAATCTTCGTGGGTACTGTTTCTTCCCCAGAGCATCACCGTTTTCTCATCATATCCGACGCACTCCGCCGCATCCGGGTACATATCCCGCAGGGCATTCTGGTTATGCTCGTACTTATCCTTCACCTCATCCTTTTTGCGGATCAGGTACTCTCCAAAGGCCGCATACCGATGCTCTTCCTCCTCGATCTCGGTCTTCTTCTGATAATGCAGGTTGATCAGGGCCCATGTGATTCCGATCAGGGCTGAAGAGCCTGCCATCACAAGGCCGGAATACATGAACAGACTGGTTCCGCCCCCGTTCTGGCGCGAAGCGTAAATCATCATCAGACATCCCAGCAGCATGGGGATCGCCATGGTGAAAGAGGGCCCGATGGTCATCAGAAGCGGCTGCTTCTTCCCCTTCTGTGCGTTCGGCGGATCTTCGATCTCAATCGGATCGGTCTCGATCTTCTCGATCGTCCGGGGCGCACGGTGAAACAGGAGCTTTGACCGGCCCGGAAGCGGCGTTTCTGCCGAAACGGCTTCCTCCTTCGGAAAGACCTGGACCATGGAACCCGGGTGAAGCACCACATTTTTATTTTCCGCATCGATGGCCAGCACATCCCCCATAAAGACCATGTGCAGGCCGATGATATTGATATAATCTCCGAATTCCAGCGGTCTGGAGGTTTTCATAAAGGAACCGTTCACATAAAGACCGTTGGTGCTCTGGTTCCGGATCTCCCAGCCGCGGCCGGTCCGTACAAGAACAGCATGCTCCCTTGCCACCAGGTCCCGGTTATTATACTGGATCATATTTTTTTCGTTCCGCCCGATCGTGATCTGCTCGCAGCCTGCGATCCCGAATTTACGGAAAACCGACAACGGTCTCTCGACACTCTGGATCAGCAGAGAGATCTGTTCCTCCTCCGCAGTGACGATACGGAACATATCCTGATCGTGCAGGGGACAGGGGACATCCATCCTGCGTTTTACCTGATACAGAAGATAACTGTCTCCGGGACAGATTCTCCAGATCCCGTCCAGGATCTCAAAACGGATGCTGAGATCCTCCTTCAGACCGAAAAAGCTTCGGTGAAGAACCACCGAATGATCCGCGTTATTGACAGAGGGAAGCAGAAATTCCCTGTATGCTTCCCTCGAATAGACTGACAGTACCAGAGACATAGTCTCGACCTCCCGCATGATAAATCAGATTACAGATTCTCAGGAACGGTTCATGCCTTGCCGGACAGGACAAGCTCCAGGCTCACATCCGCGATCTTCAGCACATCCCGGTCCTGAAGCCGTTCCATCGCCTCCGGATGTTCAATGACCTTTCCTGCCCGGTGAATCGTGAGCCGGTTGGTCGAATCTTCCTGCTGCAGGAACAGTCCGGTGCCCTGCCATACCAGCATACACTGATGCCGTGCGATATACCGGCTGCCAAGGACCAGATCGTTGTCTGCGTTCCGTCCCACCCGGACCGGACGGCCGGCGGCAAAGGTCTCGCTCCGTCTGTGTTCTCCGTCACGGACAAGGATCTGTATATGACCGCCTTCTCTGCCCGACGGATTTGCCGCGCTGCCTGTCAGATCATTCGCAAGCCTCCGGGTAAGCTGTATGTCCCGTTCCTTATCCAGCTGTTCCCGCCGTTTTTCCGCCGCCTGATTGTTTTTCTTGATCCGCCAGATCAAAGCGGCTCCCAGCAAAGCGATCACCACGATCTCCACAATGATCAGGAATGTGCCGGAGGTCAGAAAATCCACCATGTCTGCATTCTCCCTTTATCGAATCTCTACCGAAAATTCCGTATTTCCGATCCGTATGGTATCTCCGGCCATCAGCTCCACCAGAGACTGGACCCGTTCCCGGTTGACCCAGGTCCCGTTCGTCGATCCCATATCCTCCAGATATACCCTTCCGCCGTCGGTCGTGACCCGGCAATGGACACGCGAGATCGTCGAGTCCCCCGTGATAGCCAGATCGCTGTTTTTCGGACTTTTGCCGATGGTGATCCCGCCCTTAATCAGGGAGGAATATTTTCGGCCTCCGTTCCGTACATCCGTGAGTATGATCTCCGTTTCATCCATCCGGGTGAACATCATCTGCGTTTCCTCATCCCCGTCATCCGACAGGCCCCGTTCGTCTCCGCGGATCGTCATCATACTGTCATCACGGAACAGCTCCGTACCGCCGGCATCCTCCTCCGGATACCCGAAGAGCTCGGAATCATCCACCATTTTCTTCGTCTTTTTTCTCCTGCGAAGGAGCACAACAAGCAGGATGATCAGCAGAAGCAGGAGAACACCGCCGCCAATCCCGATCCACAGCCAGGGGATCTTTCCCTCTTCTTCCTCTTCCGGAACCTCGGTCGGAGTGGCTTCCGGAGACGGGGTCGGTGTTTCCGTGACCTCCGGCGCCTCCGTCGGCGCAGGCTCGTCCGTCTGCTTCGGTCTTTCCAGGAAAGGCATGTTCACGGAGCCGGTCACATCCACAGGTCCCCCGGTGGTATCGATGGAAAGCTTGACATTCCGCGAATTTCCGTCCTGCAGGTCCGCAGGAACCGCCATGTCAAAAGCCCAGGCGTTGTAATCCGACTGCTCCACCTGCACGATCTCGGACAGATCCTGCACCTGGTCCAGATCCATATAAGCGCCGAACTGTCTCCCCAGGGCAGAAAACTCGCTGAGGCCCTGGGCCGCACTGCTGTCCCACTGGGATCCGATGCAGTACACCGGAACCGGAAAATCCACCAGTGCCTTGATCATTTCCTCCTGGGTGATGTTCCCGCTGGTGCTCTTATCGCCCCCGTCCGAAACAATGATGATCCGTTTGTAGCTGTCCGTGGGATCCGCTTCCAGCTCCTTGACAGCCTGATACAGTGAATTATTTACAAAGGTGTCCAGATTCTGCGTCTGCACTCCGTCGATGGCGGCTTTTACCGCGGCGTAGTCTTCCGAATATTTGTCCGCCTCATCCGTGGTCTTCACGATGGCGTTGGAAAAAGTGACCAGACGAAACAGCTCTCCCGGTGCATGCTGGTCCACGATCCTGTGCAGAAGCTCCTTCCCTTTCTGGAAGCTGTGCATGGACCTGGAGTTGTCCAGCATCAGAAGCGTCTGGAACGGCAGCCGTTCGCTCACCTTTCCGAAGCTTGTGATGTCTGCCGCATCGGTTCCGATCTGCGCCGTTGCGCCGTTGACCTGGGTTCCCTCGGGAAAGCCGTTGACATACAGCGTCAGAGAACCCCCCTCCCCCATTTTGTTCTCCGCGATCCCGGGGTCTGCCGCCACCGTGACCACTCCCAGAAGTAAAATACAGAGGATTCCCCATAAGATCCTCATCCTGTACCCTCTGCGTTCTGTCATGTCTGCCTTTCCTCCCTTTAGCAAAAAAGATATCCTGACTAAAATATTAACATTCCGCTTTAGTCATGTCAACAAAAATGCACGAGAATCGTTCGCGGTTTCTCGTGCATTTTCGACAAAAAACGACCATTTTCGACAGAAAATTTATCGTTTGTTTACAATTATTCAGCTTCTATTTCCTTGATGCTGCATTCATTACCGGTCACCAGATACGTTTCCCCGCTTCCGCAATAAGGGCAGGTTCTTCCGTACCGTACCGTCTCATAGGTCTTTCTGCAATCCTCACAGAAGGTCACTGCGGGCAGAATCTCGATCTTCAGCTCCGACTTTTCCAGCAGCGGATGGCGTTTGCGGAAGTAATTCCAGCAGTCGGTAAACTGTTCATACATGATCCCGGAGACTTCACCGATCTCCAGCGTCACCGACCCGATGGATGTAATGTTGTGCTCCGGAGCCAGATCCTCCAGTGTTTTCATAACATGAAGAACGATCCCTAGTTCATGCATGACAAAAGCCACTCCTCCCAGTCCGCCATCCCTTCTCCCGTTTTGGCGGAAACGCAGAAAATACGGATGTCCGGATTCAGCCTTCGGGCTCTTCGGACCGCCGCCTCCGTGTCAAAGGTGAAGAAAGGCAGCGCATCCGTCTTGGTGATCAAAAGGGCATCGCTTTTCCGGAACATCAGCGGATATTTGAGGGGCTTGTCATCCCCCTCCGGGACCGACAGAAGCATCACATTTTTATGGGCACCGGTATCAAACTCGGCAGGGCAGATCAGGTTTCCCACATTCTCCAGGAACACGATATCGCTGCCTTCCTCCCCCAACACTTCCAGCCCCCGGGCAGTCATCCCGGCATCCACATGACACATTCCGTCCGTGTGGAGCTGCAGGGCTCTGGCTCCGAGACGTTCGATCCGGCCGGCGTCCACGTCCGAATCAATATCCGCCTCCAGAACCGCAATGGAAATCTCCGGAAGATCCCGGATCGTTCTGGACAGAAGCGTCGTTTTTCCGCTTCCGGGCGAACTCATCAGGTTGACCAGAAGGATCCCCTTCCGGCTCAGTTCCTCCCGAAGGGCCCGGGCATCCGCATCATTGGAAGCGGTTATCGTTTTATGCAGTTCAATCGTCACCGGCATTTTCCGTCCTCCTCCAGACCCTTGCGCCAGGCCTCCATTCTCCCGGAAAGCCATTCCGCCCATTCCGCGATCCCCTGTCCATGCACTGCTGCCACGGGGAACACCGGCATCTCCCGGTTCAGTCTCCGGACATTCGCAATACAGCGGTCCATGTCAAAATCGAAAATCTCTGCCGTATCTGTCTTGTTGACCAGCATACAGTCCGAAACCGTAAACATCAGCGGATATTTGAGAGGCTTGTCGTCTCCCTCGGGGACCGACAGGATCATGACCCGCAGCGCCGCGCCCACGTCAAATTCCGCGGGGCACACCAGATTTCCCACATTTTCCAGAAATACCAGATCCAGATCCCCGCATCCCATGGCCGACAGGCCGTCCCCGGTCATTCTTGCGTCCATGTGACAGGAACCGCCGGTGTGCAGCTGAATCGTCCGCACACCGAGCTCCTCCATTTTCCGCGCATCCACATCCGAATCCACGTCCGCTTCCATCACTCCGATGGCATACCGGTCTTTCAGCTGCCGGATCGTCTCCGTAAGGACCGATGTTTTCCCGGCACCGGGAGATCCCATCAGATTTACCAGAAATGTCCGGTTCTCCTCCAGCTTTTTCCGGAGAACCGCAGCCTCCGTGTCATTGTCTTCAATCAAATTTGCTTTTACGTTCAGAATATCCATATTCCTCAGCTTTTCTTCCCTCTCCTGATCTTGATCTCCCGTTTCAGAGCATAAGGAAGGATCGCCTTCAGCTTGCTCTCCTCCGCCGTAAGCATACGGGTATTCTGCGGAAGATCCCTGCTGAGATGGATGGCGTCAAACTCGCACCGTGTCGTACAGAGACCGCAGCCGATGCAGCGGTTGGTATCCACCACCGTGGCCCCGCATTTCAGACAACGGTTCGCTTCCGCCTTCACCTGCTCCTCTGTCAGCGGGAGGCGCAGATCTTCGAAGGTTTTTGCGGCTTCGCCCGGTTTCATGCCCGGAACCTGGCGGCTGGCGTTGTCGTAGCTTTCGATCCGGATATCGTCCCGGTCAAGCTCGATAAACTCTCTCCGGTCTCTGGCCAGGGTCAGACTCTGTCCCGGATGAATGTACCGCTTGATGCTGACCATGCCTTCCCGTCCGTCTGCGATGGCGTCGATGGCAAAACGTGCCCCGTGATAAATATCACCGCCCACAAAAATGTCCGGCTCGGCAGTCTGCAGGGTCACCGCATCCGCGATGGCTGTCCCGCCGGGACGCAGCTCGACCCGGGAGCCCTTCAGCAGGTCCCCCCATACCGGTGCCTGCCCGATGGACAGAAGCACATGATCACATTCGACGGTCTTCAGTTCTTCTTCGTCGTATTCCGGTGCAAAGTGATGCTCCTCATCGTACACCCGGGTACACTTTTTCAGAACGATCCCTTTGATTTTTCCCCGTTTGACGATAATCTCCTTCGGTCCCCAACCGTTGCCGATCAGGATGCCTTCCTCTTTGGCCTCCGCGATCTCATCCTTCGCAGCGGGCATCTCTTCCGGACTCTCCAGACAGTACATTTCCACCGAAGCGCTGCCGGCACGGAGAGCCGTTCTCGCCACATCCATGGCCACATTGCCGCCGCCGATCACGACGGTCTTTCCGGACAGAAGCTTTTTCTGGCTTTCGTTGGCCTTCCGCAGGAAATCCACGCCGGACTCGGCGTGCTCTTCCCCCGGGATCCCCGCCTTGCGGCCGGACTGCATGCCGATCGCCACGAAGAAAGCCTTGTACCCCTTTTCTCTCAGCTCATCGAGGGTGATATCCTTTCCCACCTCGACGCCGCACTCGAATTCTGCCCCCATGGCACGGATCACATCGATCTCGGCCCGGATCACATCGCGTTCCAGACGGAAGGAAGGTATCCCGTACCGAAGCATTCCGCCGGGCTCCTTCTCTTTTTCAAAGACCGTAACCGGATATCCGTTCAGACGCAGATAGTAAGCCGCCGAAAGGCCTGCCGGACCTGCTCCGATCACAGCCACCTTGAATTCCGGTCCCCATTCCTTGCCGATATCATTCATACATTCCGGAATATAGCGGTTCTCTTCCTTCAGTTCCTGGGCTGCGATAAATTTTTTGATCTCGTCGATGGCCACCGGGCTGTCGATGGTTCCACGCGTACAGCGGTCCTCACAGCGGCGGTTGCAGATCGCTCCGCACACAGCCGGAAGGGGGTTGTCCTGCTTGATCAGCTTCAAGGCATCCATGTACCGGCCTTCCGCCGCCATACGGATGTAACCCTGCACCGCCAGATGTGCCGGACAGGCGGTCTTGCAGGGAGCCGTTCCCGTCTCATACACATTGATCTTGGCATCGTCACGGAAGTTCTTATTCCATTTCTCCGGGCCCCATTTGGTCGTGTCCGGAAGCTCCATCATCGGATACTCCACTTCGGAGCCGTCACGCAGGCACAGCTTCTGACCCAGCTTTGCGGCACCGACAGGACATACCTCGACACACTTGCCGCAGGCCACGCATTTTTCCTTATCCACATGGGCACGGTATGCCGAGGCGGACATATTGGGCGTGTTGAAAAGCTGGGAGGTGCGAAGCGCATTGCAGGTTGCGTTGTTGCAGTTGCAGATTCCGACGATCTTGCCCTCGCCGTCCAGATTGGTGATCTGGTGCACATACCCTTTCTTTTCGGAGATGCGGAGGACCTCCATCACCTCGTCGTAGGTGGCATACCGGGCATCCTTTTTGCTGGCCACCAGATATTCCGCCATATCACCGACGGCGATGCAGTAATATTCTTCCACGTTTCCGTCGCCCTCGCCGCGGATTCTCTGCTGCCTTCTGCAGGAACAGACATCCAGGCAGTATTTGTCATACTTGTCCAGCCAGTAAGACAGTCTCTCCAGGGAAACCGCCTGCCCGGTTGCATCGATGGCCTTTTCCACGGGGATCACGTGCATGCCCAGGCCGCCGCCTCCCGGAGGAACCATATGCGCCACCTTGCCTACCGGCACGCTGGACGCATAATGGAAAAACGTAGCCACTTCCGGATGCTCCTCCAGAAGCTTCCCGTTCATCATCATGTACTCGCCGCTTCCGACCACCCATTTGGGAATGAAATACTGTCTTCTGTGCTCCTCATTCTCCCGGTCAAACTCCAGCAGGCCGATCTCGCAGATATGATGAGCCATTTTCTTGGCTTCCTGCACGGTCATGTTGTTTCGTTTTGCCAGCTGTCCCACCGTCAGCTTCACAACTCTCTTTTTCTTGAAAGAAAGCATGAATTTTACTTCTTCCTTGGTCAGCAGCCTGTCCAGCAGCCAGAAATCCGGATCCTCATTTTTGATGTCCGACGCTTTCCGGAAGGTGATGTCGTCCGAGATCAGCTTTGCCAGCTTCCGGACCAGCTCCTCCTTCTCCTTGTCGGCCACCTCGTACTTCTCCGGCAGAAAGTCATTTTCATTGAATGTGTAATTCTTGAATTTCTCGGGAATCTTTGCCATAGTCCCTCCTCCTTGAATTATTATATGTTACGGCACCGCGATGAGATCCGCCGGCACGCACTGTGCCGTCCGGATCAGATCCTCCGGAGAAAGCTCGATCTGGCAGCCGACTCTTCCCGCGCTGACAAAAATCTTCTCCAGCCCTGCCGCAGTTTCATGAATGAAAGTAGGAAAATGTTTTTTCATACCGATGGGCGAACAGCCGCCATGCACATATCCGGTCAGCGGAAGCAGTTCCTTCTGCCGGATCATGCTGATGGACTTTTCGCCGGCTGTCCGGGCCGCTTTTTTCAGATCCAATTCTTCCTTTACCGGTATGACAAACACATAATACTGTCCGGATTTTCCCTGTGTGACCAGCGTCTTAAAGACATGGTCCGCCTCCTCATGAAGGATCGCGGCGATCTCTTCTCCGCTCTTTGTGGGATCCGGTTCATAGGTGTGGCTGGCGTAAGCGATCTTTTTCCCATCCAGCACCCGCATCACATTGGTTTTGTCATTGTTTTTCATTCTTCACTCCGTTTTATTATTGTCCCGGAAATGGAACTGCCTCACACCGGAGGCATAGTCTCCGACGATCTGTCCATCTCCGTACAGCCTGTATTTGTACGTCACGAGGCCCTGCAGGCCCACCGGTCCCCGGGCGTGGATCTTTCCCGTACTGATGCCGACCTCGGCGCCAAAGCCATACCGGAAGCCATCCGCAAAACGGGTCGAGCAGTTCTGGTAGACCCCGGCGGAATCCACAAGCGTCATAAAGCGCTCCGCCGCCTCCGGATCTTCCGTTATGATCGCGTCCGTGTGATGCGATCCATAGGTGTTGATATGACGGATCGCCTCGTCTTCATCTTCCACCACTGCCGCAGAGACGATCAGATCCAGATACTCCCGGAAATCCTGTATTTCCACAGGCTCTCCCCCGGTCAGGCGCGTGACGGCCTCCGTTCCCCGCAGGGCCACATGCTCCTTCGAAAGCACCTCCGAAAGCTTCGGTATGAAATCCGCGGCGATGTCCTTATGGATCAGCAGGGTCTCCACCGCATTGCATGCCGCCGTGTACTGGGTCTTTGCATCCACGATGATCCGGAGTGCCTTCTCCTGGTCTGCGTCCTTGTCCACATAGATATGACAAAGGCCGTCCGCATGGCCCATCACCGGAATCCGGGTATTATCCATGATATAACGCACGAAGGCATTGGAGCCTCTGGGGATCAGAAGATCCACGCAGTCATCGCATTTCAGCAGCTCGTCGATCTCCTGATGCTGCTCTGCCTGAAGCATGCACTTTTCCGGAAGACCGGCTTTCACAAGGCCTTCCCGGATATACCGGAACAGGATCCGGTTGGTGTGCGTCGTCTCCTTTCCGCCCTTCAGGACCGCACAGTTGCCGCTCTTAAGGCAAAGGGAGGAGATCTGGATCAACGCATCGGGCCGTGCCTCAAAGATCACGCCGATCACGCCGATGGGGCAGGTCACGCGCATCAGACGCAGCCCTTCGTCCAGATTCCGGTCCAGCGTCACCCGGTTCAGGGGATCCGGAAGATCTGTCAGCTGTGCGATCCCCTGCACGGAGGCGGAAAGCTTTCCCTCATCAAATTTCAGCCGTTTGACTACGGCCGGGGAAATTCCGGCTTGCTCCGCCGCAGCCAGATCCTTCCGGTTTTCGGCAAATATTTCTTCTTTGTGTCCGGCAAGAAGCTCTGCGATTCTTTTCAGCGCTTCATTCCGCTGCTCCCCGTCCGATGCTGCCAGAAGCGGCGAAACCTGCTTCATCTGATATACTTCTTCCCTGATATTCATGGCGTTCCTCCCGTCCTGCAAAGCAATAATCCCGTTGTATACCGTTGTATACTTTAGTCTGTCAGACTTACGCATTATCTGCATTTTCCAAAACGGAAGATCATCCTGACTTCTTCCGTTTTTATTGCGCTCCCTGCATTCTTCCTCTTCTGCAGGATATTCATCTTTCGTATTGACAAACCGCAATTTTCGTTATAATATCGCATTAGATGTTGCGTATCTTATGTATGTCAGTATACGAAACCCCATGCAAAATGTCAAGAAAAACGTGCAGCCTCCGCAGAAAGGAAATACAATGAACCTGGGTGAAAAAATCAGAACCGCACGAATCGCAAAAAGAATGTCTCAGACAGACCTGGCAAAAGCTTCCGGCGTTTCCCTGCGGACCATTCAGAACTATGAGTCCGGCGCCCGTCTGCCCAAAAGCAAAAGCACTTATGCCAGGCTGGCGGCCGCCCTGGACATGAACGAACAGGTCCTGCTCGACAGCAATGCCGCCTTTATTCTCCGCACCAGTGAAGAGTACGGGGACAGAGGAGCCCGGCAGGCCTGGGAGCTGGTCGAGGATTTCAAGGCGCTCGCCGCCGGCGGAAAAATGGAAGAAGAAGACATGGACGAGATCATGCGTGCCATGCAGGACGCATACTGGGAAGCCAAAAAGAACAACCGGAAATACGTCAACAAACGATACCGGAAAGAAGAATCCTCTGAAGTATGAAAGAACTGCGTTCATTTATTGATGTTTGTGAAGGAGGGACCGCTGATGGATAAAAAAACACCTTCCCCGGCCGTACATCTGATCGCAGAATACCAGACCCGGGACCCGTTTCAGCTTGCCCGCGCTCTCGGCTTCAGCGTAAAATACATTGATACCCGGAAGCAAAAGGGATTCTGTAAAATTCTTCTGAACAACGGATTCATCTTCATCAGCCAGAATATGAGCCCGCAGATGCAGAAAATGACCTGTGCCCACGAGCTGGGCCATCTTCTTCTCCACAGGGATGCTCTCACCCGGCGGGATTATCTTATGGAAATGGAAATCTTCGATATCACGGATCAGAGAGAACTGGAGGCCAATCAGTTTGCCGCCGATCTTCTGATCGATGAAAAAGAACTGCTGGAAAAGATGAACGAAGGATATGACGTTCTGCAGATCGCATCCATCCTGGATGTCAATGTAAACCTGCTGATGGTAAAATACCTGAATATGAACCGGGCCGGAAACCGCTTTGACCTCCCCTATTTTCCCAAGTCAGGCTTTCTCGGGACCATCGAAGACCGGGCCGACTCCGTCTGAGACCGTTATGGACAGAACATTCATCTGCATCGATTTAAAATCCTACTATGCATCCGTCGAATGCGTGGCAAGAGGATATGATCCGCTGAGAGCCCGGCTTCTCGTCGCGGATAACAGCCGTACCGACAAGACCATCGTTCTTGCCGTTTCACCCGCGCTGAAAGCCCTGGGCGTTCCCGGAAGGCCCAGACTTTTTGAAGCCAAACAGATCATCCGGGAATACGAGCTTCTCCATCATACGCAGGTCACATATGATATTGCCGTTCCCCGGATGGCGGAGTATATCCGGATCTCCGCCAGAATCTATGAGATCTACCGGAATTATGTCGCAGCGGAAGATATCCATGTCTACTCCATCGACGAATGCTTCATGGATATTACCGGTTATCTTCATTTTTATGAAGAAGCCGCCGCAGAAGCCGGCCTCTCGCCGGCACACCAGATGGCTCTCACCATGATCCGGCATGTGTTAAAAGAAACCGGCATTACCGCCACCGTCGGCATAGGCCCCAATCTGTACCTCGCAAAAGTCGGAATGGACATCGTTGCCAAAAAGGTACCGGCGGATCAGGACGGCGTCCGGATCGCAGAGCTGAACGAAGACCTGTACAAGCTTCTGCTGTGGGACCATCGTCCACTGACGGATTTCTGGATGATCGGGCCGGGTACCGCCCGGAAACTGCAGAAGAATGCCATGTATACTTTGGGCGATGTGGCAAACGCCGCTCTCTACGATGAACGTCCGTTTTACCGAATGTTCGGAATCAACGCGGAAATCTTTCTTGACCATGTCTGGGGGATCGATCCGTGCCTCATGAGCGATATCAAAGGATACAAAAACAAAAATCATTCTCTTTCCAAAGGCCAGGTGCTTCCCCGCCCGTACAAATATGACGAAGCCCGACTGGTTTTCACGGAAATGGCCGACCTTCTGGCAACCGATCTTCTCTCTCAGAATCTGACGGCAGGCGGACTTTCATTCTGGGTAAGCTTTGATCCGGAAAGTCTGGAGAAAAACCCGGATTACGAGGGTCCGGTCACACTGGATTTTTACGGTCGGATGCATCCCTGCCACGCCGGTGCAAGCTTTAAGCTCAGGACACGGACAAACAGCAATCAGCAGATCCTTTCACTGCTTCTGGATGCCTTTACAAAAAGGGTGGATCCGCGCCTCCTGATCCGGAAAATCGGCATCACCGCCCAGGACACCCGGGACGAAACCGAAATGTGCCAGCTGGATCTGTTCACCGACTATGAGGCCCTGGCAAAAGAGCGGAATCTGCAGCAGGCCCTGCTGGAAGTACGCCGGAAACACGGAGCCAACTCCCTGCTTCGCGGGTTCAACTTCATGCGAGGAAGTACCGCAATAGAAAGAAACCAGCAGATCGGCGGCCACAGGGCATAAATATATCAAATACAATGTTTTTGATCATTTTTCGTATCCGTTCTGTTCTGTCTCCCTATTCCGTCTCCTCGTCCATCGTCTCCAGCAGAAAGCTCACCGGCCGGAATCCATCGTTGCA
>CAMOUV010000001.1 GCA_946626695.1 uncultured Blautia sp. | reverse complement strand
TCACCATTCCACCGTAATTCCGCAGCGTGAGATCGTGTCGTGGATATCGTCATAGCGGAAGCCCTTCCGGGCGAGGCTTGCCTGCAGCGACTGCATCTGCTTCGGCGTCAGGACCGACCCTTCCGGATACTTTCTGAGAATCTCTTTCTCGATCAGGGACGTTTCTTCCCTCTCTCCGCCTGCAGCCGCTTCCCAGGCTTCCTCCGCCGTTTCCCTCGAAATTCCTTTCACGAACAGATCCGTGAATATCTTCTTCCTGCTTTTTTCGTCTTTTCTCCAGAGAATATAGTTTTCCGCATAACGGCGGTCATCCACATAGCCATAGGATGCGGCATACCGGAGAGCATCCTCCGCTTCCTCCTGGCTGTAACCACAGCGAAGGAGCCGCTCCCGCAGCTCCTTCGACGTTCGATCCCGGATTTCCAGCAGGCTGAGCGCCTTTTTCCGGGCTTCGGTTCTTCTTGTATCTTCCGGGATCATGCTTCTTCATCCGGAACAGGAGCGGCTTCCGCTTTCCGTTTTTCGGCTTCTGCCTCCAGCCTCGCCGCCTCTTCTTCCGTAATGATATTGTAGTGGAGCCGGACCTTCCGGTCCACTTCCTCAAGCACCTCCGGATGCTCTTTCAGATATTGTTTCGCATTCTCGCGGCCCTGGCCGATCTTGTTACCGTTGTAGGCATACCAGGCACCGCTCTTGTTGATGATATCGCAGTCCGCGGCCAGATCCAGCACATCTCCTTCCCCGGAGATCCCGGTGCCGAACATGATGTCAAACTCGGCGGTCTTAAAGGGCGGTGCAACTTTGTTCTTGACCACCTTGACCTTGGTGTGGCTTCCGATCACATCGCCGCCCTGCTTGATGCTCTCACCGCGGCGCACCTCCAGACGGACCGACGCGTAAAATTTCAGCGCCCGGCCACCGGTTGTCGTCTCGGGATTGCCGAACATGACGCCGACCTTCTCCCGCAGCTGATTGATGAACACCACCACGCAGTTGGACTTGCTGATCACGCCGGTAAGCTTCCGGAGTGCCTGGGACATCAGTCTTGCCTGCAGGCCCACATGGGAATCGCCCATGTCTCCGTCGATCTCTGCTTTGGGAACCAGTGCGGCCACCGAGTCCACGATGACAATGTCCACAGCGCCGGAACGGACCATGGTCTCCGTGATCTCCAGAGCCTGCTCTCCGTTGTCCGGCTGCGAGATATACAGATTATCGATATCCACGCCGATGTTCTTTGCATAAACCGGATCCAGGGCATGCTCGGCATCGATGAAGCCGGCAATGCCGCCCCGTTTCTGCACTTCGGATACCATATGCAGCGCGACGGTGGTCTTGCCGCCCGATTCCGGTCCGTAGATCTCCACGATCCTTCCTTTGGGTATGCCGCCTACGCCAAGGGCGATATCCAGGCTCAGAGAGCCTGTGGGAACCGCCTCCACCTGCATGTTTACCGCCTGGTCGCCGAGCTTCATCACCGACCCCTTGCCGAAGTTCTTTTCAATGTGCGTCAGCGCGGCTTCCAGGGCTTTTCTTTTTTCTTCGTTTACCATTCCAATCTCCTGTTATTCTCCGATGAGCCAGTTGTACATCTCTTCATACTGACGGGCGGAATTCTGCCAGGAGAAATCAGCGGCCATCGCGCGATCCACCATCTTGTTCCATTCCCGTTTCTTGTCGTAGAAGATCCTCTCCGCATTGCGGATCGTACTCAGCATCTCATGGGCATTATAGTTGCGGAAGGAGAAGCCGGTCCCGGTGCTTTCATACTCGTTGAAAGGTTCCACCGTATCCTTCAGGCCGCCGGTCTCCCTCACGATGGGCAGTGTGCCGTAGCGAAGGCTCATCAGCTGACTGAGGCCGCAGGGCTCGAAGAGCGAGGGCATCAGGAACGCATCCGAGGCCGCGTAGATCTTGTGGGACAGTGCGTCATCGTAATAGATCTGCGCGGATACCTTGCCGTGATATTTCCAGTCAAAGTGACGGAACATGTTCTCATACCGTTCCTCACCGGTTCCAAGGGCTACGATCTGCACCGCATCCTGGCAGAGCTCGTCCATCATATAGGCGATCAGGTCAAAGCCCTTCTGATCCGTCAGACGGGAGACGATGCCGATCATCATCACCTTCGGATCCTGATCCAGGCCCAGATCCTTCTGGAGCTGGATTTTGTTCTTGACCTTCTCCTTGCGGAAGGTCACCGCATTGTAGGGTGCCGGGATGAAGGGATCGGTCTCCGGATTGAAGATGTCATAATCGATTCCGTTGACAATGCCCCGCAGGCTGTTGGATCTCGCATTGAGAAGCCCGTCCAGCCGCTCGCCGTAGAAGGGTGTCTTGATCTCCTCGGCATAGGTATTGCTCACCGTCGTGACCGCATCCGCAAAGACGATGCCGCCCTTCAGGAAATTCGCATCCTTGTAGGCTTCCAGCTTGTCCGGCGTGAAATAATAATCCGAAAGGCCGGTCAGCTCCTGTACGGTCTTGACATCCCACACGCCCTGGAATTTCAGGTTGTGGATCGTCATGATCGACTTGATCCCGCGGAAAAACTCATTCTGCTGGAAGGAATCATGCAGATATACCGGCACAAGGCCTGTCTGCCAGTCATGACAGTGAATGATGTCCGGGCGGAAGCCGATCACCGGAAGCACGGACAGAACCGCTTTGGAGAAGTAGGCAAATCTCTCCAGATCCCACGGTGCGCTGTCGTAGGGGGTCGGTCCGCTGAAGTAATATTCATTGTCGATGAAGTAGAAATGGATCCCTTCATGTTCGATGTGCATCACGCCCACATAACAGTTTTTATAGCCGATGTCCATATAAAAATGGGTCACATATTCCATACGATCCTTCCACTCCTGCTTCATGCAGGCATACTTGGGAAGGATGACACGGACATCAAAATATCTTTTGTCAAAGCATTTGGGCAGAGCGCCCGCAACGTCAGCAAGTCCTCCTGTTTTGATAAAGGGTACAGCTTCTGATGTGGCATACAGTATATTCTTCATTTGGTGTCCTCCTCAGGGTTATTTTTCCACGGAATCGTACGGCGGGCCCGCTGCCCGCTCTTTCCCTCTGATTATACCGCAAAATTCCACAACGGGCAACCCGTTTCAGCGAAAACATTTCGGCAGATTGTTAGAATTTCCGGCCGGAAAGCCTCTCTTTTTTCAGTAGCTGCGGTTTTTCCAGTCCGTGCGGATCTTGTCGGAGATCATCGCGATGAATTCGCGGTTGGATGGTTTTGCAGTCTCCTCCTTCACCGTAAAGCCGAAGAGTTCGTTGATGCGGGACATGTTTCCTCTTTCCCAGGCCGTGTCGATGGCATGGCGGATCGCCCGTTCCACCCGGGAAGGCGTGGTCATGTTTTTCTTCGCGATGGTGGGATACATGACCTTTGTGATGTTCCGGATCATCTCCCGGTCATAGACCGCCAGGACCACCGCGTCCCGCAGGAACTGGAACCCGCTGATATGGGCCGGGATCCCCAGCTCATGAAAAAGATTGCTGATGATGAGCTCCAGATTCTCTTCCCGCAGGGGAAGGACCGTTCCCGGGATGACATACCGGGTGCCTCCCACGTTCTGGGCCCCGAAAAAGAGCCGTCCGTTCCGTCTCCAGAGCTTCGGGACGATCGTGTGGAACAGGATAACATCCGGCGGATTCACCTCCATCAGCGTTTCCAGATCTTTTTCTCCTCTCACCGTTCCCACATACTGCAGCGAGTCATCCTCCAGGATCATCCGTCCCAGCACATCATCCGACTGCAGCTCTCCCTCCGAGGCAACGGCAACATTAATTTTGTTCAATGGATAAGCTCCCCTCCTTCCGATTCGTTTCCGAAGCGGCCGCTTCCGGCAGGACCCTCCGCTTTCCGGATTGTCCTCCCACACAAATACTTATCATTTTACGGCGAAAAAAGCAAGGAAAAAGAGGCCTTCCGGCCCCTTTTTCGTTCGAGCTTTTTCGAGATTTTTCGAGGTTTTTCGAGCTTTTTATCCTTTTTGTTCCAGAGCCATGGCCCTCATTTCCCGCGCGTTCTGCAGTACGGCGGGGGTGATGGAGGCTCCCCCCAGGAGTCTGGCCAGTTCCCGCACGGACTCCTCCGCGTCGAGAAGGTGGATCTGGGTCTCGGTCCCGTTCACCTCATCGCCGTGCTTTTCGATCTCATAATGCTGATCCGCCATGGCCGCGATCTGGGGCAGATGGGTGATGCAGATCACCTGACGGTGACGGGCGATCTGCGCCATCTTCTCGGATACCTTCTGGGCCGTGCGGCCGCTGATGCCGGTATCGATCTCATCGAAGATCAGCGTATCGATCTGATCCCGGTCTGCCAGGATGGTTTTCAGCGCAAGCATGATACGGGACAGTTCTCCGCCCGACACGATCTCTCCCAGAGGACGGATTTCCTCCCCCGGGTTGGTGGAGATCTCATATTCCACATCATCCGTTCCGTCCGCCGACTCGTTCTTTTCGTCAAAGCGGATCGAGAACCGGACATCCAGGAAATTCAGGTCCTTGCAGGACCGGATCACCTGTTTTTCCAGCTCCGACGCGGCTTTTTTCCGTTCCGCGGACAGAGCGCAAGCGGCCTTGTCATAGACATCCTTCGCTTCCTGTGCTTTTCGCTGAGCCTGCGCCAGATGCTTTTCCAGATCCGCAAGAAGGGCGTATTTTTCCGCCTGCCGGTCCCGGTAGGCCAGTATGTCCGGAATGCTTTGTCCGAAGCGTGATTTCAGACCGTTGATCAGATCCAGCCGTTTTTCCGTCTCATAGTAGGTCTCTTCGTCGAAGACCAGGTCGTCCATATAGGAGGACAGCTCACGGCCGAAATCCGAGAGCAGGGCATCCGCCTGCACCAGCAGCTCATGACAGTCCTGCAGATCTTCGTCAAACTGAAGGATCTTCGCCATTTCGTGCACCGCTTCCCCGGTCTGTTCGGACGCGCCTTGTTCATATCCCGTCAGGGCACGGACCCGGGACAGGGTCTCCATCATCCGCCGGCTGTTGGACAGCTTGCGGTAGCGTTTTTCCAGCTCCTCGTCCTCTCCGGGTTTCAGATCCGCCTGTTCGATCTCCTGGATCTCGTATTCCAGGAAAGCCATTTCTCTGGCCCGCTGTTCCTGATCCATCGTGAGAGACGAAAGCGCCTTCCGGCTCTCCCGCAGTGCCCGGAAGCTTTCAGCCGTCTTTTCCGCCAGAGGACGGACGGTATCCTGCGCAAAGGCGTCCAGGATCTCCAGTTGTCTGTCCCGGTACAGAAGAGACTGATGCTCATGCTGTCCGTGAATATCCAGAAGACAGGAGGCTGCCGCCTTCATCTGGCTGACCGTACAGGTTTCACCGTTGATCTTGCTCACGCTCCGGCCGCCGGTGATCTTCCGGGACAGGAGGACCTGCCCATCCTCCGGCTCGATGTCCATCGCGCGCAGTTCCTTCAAAGCCTTCTCGTTTTCGACCTCAAACAGCAGTTCCACCAGCGCATAGGTCTCGGGATCCCGGATCATGCTGCGGCTGATCTTGCTTCCAAGGATCAGCTGCATGGAGCCCAGCAGGATCGATTTGCCGGCTCCGGTCTCGCCGGTCAGTATGTTAAGCCCGGGTCCGAAGGATACCTCCGCCTCCGCGATCAGGGCCAGATTCTTTACGTGAAGATGTACCAGCATTTCTATTACTCCTTCAACATATCCGACAGTTTCCGGAGAACATCCTTCGCCCTGGCTTCCGAGCGGGCCGCGCACAGGATCGTGTCATCGCCGGCAATGCAGCCCAGCAGCTCTTCCCATTTCATGGCATCCAGTGCGGCCGCCACCCCCATGGCCATGCCCGGGACCGTGTGGAGCACCACAAGATTCTGGGCGGCATCCATGGAAACCAGCGCCTCCCGCATGACCCGGGTGTATTTGTCACCCAGGACAGGGCTGTGCTCCTGCAGGACGGCATAATGGGACTTTCCGTCCTTTCCGGTCACTTTCGTCAGTTTTAACGCGCGGATATCTCTGGAGACCGTTGCCTGGGTGACGCCGAAGCCGGCCTCATTCAGCCGCAGCGCCAGTTCCTCCTGGGTGTCAATGGACTCGGTCCGGATCAGCTCCAGGATTTTCTTATGTCTCTCCGTTTTCAACACTACACCTCCTGTGTGGCGCTCATTTTCTGCCGCAGGACCTCCACAAAGCTCAGGCTTTTCAGCTTGATGATCTTTGTCGCCGTCTCTGCCCTGCGGATCTCTATGCGGTCTCCGGTAGCCATGGGAAAGACCGTGTCCCCGTCAAAGCAGGCAAAGGCCTTTTCGTTCTCATAGCGTCGGCTCTGACCGATCTCCACCGTGATCACATCCTCCGGCGGAAAAACAAAGCTCCGGCTGTTCATCGTATGGGGAGCCACCGGAGTCATGATAAACATCGATGCCTGCGGCGATACCAGCGGTCCTCCGGCGGACAGATTATACCCCGTCGAGCCGGTGGGAGTCGCGATGATGATGCCGTCCGCCGAATAGGCGTTCAGAAATTCATCGTTGACAAAATTTTTGAAGCGGACAACGCGGAGATGGCCTTCCCGGGCGATGGTGATGTCATTCAGGGCCACATCCGCTCCGGATATCCGGTTTTCATGCCAGACCGTCCCCTTCAGCATCATCCGCTCTTCCACCGCGTATTCTCCGCAGATCACCTTTTCCAAGGAGGAATGGATGGAGCTCTGCTCCACCTCCGCCAGAAATCCCAGGGTTCCCATATTGATCCCCAGAAGCGGGATATTCCTTCCCACCAGGTCCCGCGCCGCCTGAAGAAGCGTTCCGTCGCCTCCCAGCACCAGCACGCATTCCGTATCCTCCGGAACCGCAGACGGATCGGTATAATGCCACCTTCCTCCGGCCTCCCGGGTTTCCGGGCAGATCCGGCAGCGGCAGCCGTTTTTTTCCAGGAAGGACGCGATCTCGCCGGTCAGACGAAGGTCCGTATCTTTACTCCTGTTGGTAATGATATAAAAAGACTTCATTTCTTCAGATTTCCTGTTTCGGACCCGGCAGTGCCTGCCGGTCCAGATTTTCGTGTGCCTCTTTCACAATTTCCGTACATTTCGCATCCAACGGCACAGCGGTTCCCTGCAGAGCCATATACAGCAGATATTCGATATTTCCTTCCGGCCCCTTCACCGGAGACCAGGTCAGGCCTTTCAGCACGAAGCCTTCTCCGGAAGCAAACTCCATCACCTTCCGGATCACTTCCTCGTGCACCGAAGGGTCCCTCACCACACCCTTCTTGCCCACCTTTTCCCTCCCGGCTTCAAACTGGGGCTTGATCAGACAGACGATCTCACCATCCTCCGTCATCAGCTCCTTCGCCGGGGGAAGCACCTTCGTCAGGGAAATGAAGGAAACATCCACCGAAGCAAAACGGATCCGGTCCGGGATGTCCTCCGGTTTCACATACCGGATATTGGTTTTTTCCATGCAGACGACTCTCGGATCGTTCCGGAGTCCCCAGTCCAGCTGGCCGTATCCCACGTCCACCGCATAGACCTTTGCGGCTCCGTTCTGCAGCATGCAGTCCGTAAAGCCTCCCGTGGAAGCCCCGATGTCCATACAGACCATGCCGTCGAAGCCAAGGGAAAAGGTCTGCACTGCCTTGGCCAGCTTCAGGCCTCCCCGGCTCACGTATGGAAGCGGGTTTCCCCGCACCTCCAGAGACGCTTCCTCCGGGAACAGGGTCCCGGCTTTCTCTACCTTCTGTCCGTTCACATAGACATTGCCGGCCATGATCAATGCCTTTGCCTTCTCCCGGGAGGCGGCAAGGCCCTTCTCCGTCAGCAGCAAATCCAAACGTTTTTTCATCGAAACTCCTCTTTTGTCCTTTTTACGATTCCGTCCGCATCCAGTCCGATCTCCGAGAGAAGATCCTCCGTTTTCCCGTGGGGGATAAACCGGTCGGGAATCCCCATGCTGACCACACGGTCTTCGGGATGGCTGCTTTCCATATAGGCGCAGACAGCAGATCCGTATCCGCCGCATAAGGTGTTTTCTTCCACGGTGATCACCAGGGAATGGGTCCGGGCAAGTTGGTCCAGAAGCTCCGTATCCATGGGTTTTACGAACCGTACGTTGACCAGGGTGGGATGAAGCCCCTCCCCGGCGAGACGTCCGACCGCCTCCCGGCATGGACCGTTCATGCTGCCCACGGCCAGGAAAGCGATTCCTTCTCCTTCGATCACGACCTCGCTCCGTCCGCTCTGCACCGGCACCATTGCCTCTCCGGCCCCCTCCGGGGCTCCTCCCCGGGGATAGCGGATGGCCACGGGACCGTCGCAGGATACTGCCCAGGCGAGCATCTCCCGCAGCTCGGAAGCATTCGACGGAGCCATCACCGTCATATTCGGCATCATGCTCAGGTACGACAGATCAAAACAGCCCTGATGGGTTTCTCCGTCCGCTCCGACCAGGCCGGCCCGATCCACCGCAAAGATCACATGCAGATTCTGCATGCATACATCCTGCAGGATCTGATCCACCGCTCTCTGCAGGAAGGAGGAATAGACCGCCGCGACGGGGATCATCCCTCCCAGGGCCAGTCCCGCCGCAAAGGTCACCGCATGCTCCTCCGCGATTCCCACGTCAAAAAAACGGGAAGGGAATTCCTCCGAAAATCTCTGGAGGCCGGTTCCCGAAGGCATGGCGGCCGTGATGGCGGCCAGCCTTTTATTCTTTCTGCCAAGCTCCGTCAGCGCATCGGAAAAGACGTCGGTAAAGCTCGTACCGCCGCTTTCCTTCTGTCTGCCCGTGGCGATCTCGAAGGGGCCGGTCCCGTGGAACCGGTCCGGATTCTTCTCCGCCGGCTCATACCCATGACCCTTTTCCGTCAGGACATGGACAAGCACCGGTCCTTTGACCTTTTTGGCTTCGTTGAAAAGCCGCATCATCTGCCGCATGTCGTGACCGTTCACCGGCCCCAGGTAGGTCAGCCCGATATTCTCGAAAAGCATGCCCGGAATGAACAGCTGTTTGATGCTTTTCTTGGTCCTGCGGACCGATTCCACGATGGATTCGCCCACCACGGGCACACGGTTCAGCGCTTTCGTGACGCCCATTTTCATCCCCGTGTAGGTTTCCGCCGTCCGGATGGCGCTCAGATAGGTGGACATGCCCCCCACGTTTTTGGAGATGGACATGGTGTTGTCGTTCAGAACGATGATAAAATTGGTCTTCAGGAGAGCCGCGTTGTTCATGGCCTCATAGGCCATGCCTCCTGTCAGCGAGCCGTCCCCGATCACCGAGACCACATGATACTCTTCATGACAAAAATCGCGGGCCCGGACATATCCCAGTCCCGCAGAGATGGAGTTGGAGCTGTGTCCCGTGTCAAAGACATCACAGGGGCTCTCATTCCGTTTCGGAAATCCGCTGAGCCCCTTTTCCGTACGAAGGGTGGAAAACTCCTCCTTCCGTCCGGTCAGTATTTTGTGGGTGTAGCATTGGTGCCCCACGTCCCAGATGATCTTGTCCTCGGGCAGATGCAGCACGTTATGAAGCGCCAGCGTAAGCTCCACCGTCCCCAGATTGGAGGCCAGATGCCCGCCGTTTGTGCTCACGGTACGGATCAGAAGCTCCCGGATCTCTGCGGCCAGGGCCGGAAAGTCCTCCAGGGGGATTCCATGAAGATCATTCGGTTGGTTAATCCTGTCAAGAATCATTTCAATAGTTCCTTTTTATTTATTTCTGACCGCCATGCTCTGTACCAGCTCCTCCAGAAAGCTTTCCTGCCCGAAAGCAGAGCGCAGATATTCAACAGCCCTGCCGGTCAGGTCATGTACTTTTTCGGCGGCCTTCCCGGTTCCATACAGGGTCACATAGGTGACCTTGTGGTTCTTTTCATCGCTGTATACCGGTTTGCCGAGCGTCTTGCTGTCCGACGTCACATCCAGGATATCGTCCCGGATCTGAAAGGCAAGGCCGATATAGGTGCCGGCCTGTTCCAGAAGCTGTTCCGTCCGGCTGTCCGCCCCCGCAAGGACCGCCCCCGCCATCAGCGGCGCTTCGATCAGAGCCGAGGTCTTATTCCGGTATATATAGTCCAGGGAAGCCGCATCCAGCGGCTTTCCGTCATTTTCTACATCAAAGCTCTGCCCGCCCAGCATGCCCCGGATCCCGGTTTTACGCGCGATGACCGACAAAGCGGCGGCTGCCCGGTCCGGATATGCGGTCAGGGAAAAGCCCTCCAGCATCACCTCGTAGGCATAATTCAGCAGCGCATCCCCCGCCAGGATCCCCAGGGCTTCGCCGTAAACCTTGTGGGTCGTAAGGCGTCCCCGCCGGTAATCATCGTTATCCAGCGCCGGCAGATCATCATGGATCAGAGAATGGGTATGGATCATCTCGATCCCTGCCATGAAAGGCTCGTATACCTTCTCCCTGCCGCCGGCCGCCCGGTAGCTTTCCGCCAGCAGAAGCATGCGGAGACGCTTTCCTCCCGCCGTGAGACTGTAGCTCATTGCTTCCGCCAGCGTCCTGGGAAAACCCTCGCTGTCCGGAAGATAATTCCGCAGGATCTGATCCGCTTCCGTTGTTTTTCTGGTCAACTCATCTTGAAAATTCACTGTATGTCCCATCCTCATTCAGCTGAAGCATCTTTTTTTCCACCGTATCCAGCTTTTCCGTACAGGAACGGATCAGCCCGATTCCCTTCTGGTACAGGGCAAAGGATTCCTCCAGAGAGGTCTCCCTGTCCTCCAGACGCTCCGCCAGCTTTTCCAGCTCCGAAAAGGCCTCCTGCAGCGTCTTTTCCTCCATGTTTTCATTTTCCTGTAAAGCCATTCTTTTCCTCCGTATCCGTGACCCGGGCATGAATCTGCCCGTCCGTCACAAAGATCGTCAGCTCATCCCCCGGCCGTACCTGTCCGGCCCGCGTCACTGCCTTTCCGTCCTGTCCCTGCACATAGGCATAGCCGCTCTTCAGCTTCTCCAGCGGAGACAGACCGGAAAACCGTTCCGCGAGCAGAAGAAGCCGCTGCCGGTCCCTCTGCAGGATGCGGTCGAACAGACTGCGGATCCGTTCGTCCAGCTGGTCCAGATGTAGCCGGTCCTCCCGGAGCCGGTTTTCCGGACTCAGATAGCGCAGCCGCTGCTGCAGAAAGCTCAGATTCTGCCGTTCCCGGCGGATCTTTTCCGTCATGGCAAGGCTCATCCTCCGTCTTTCCTTTTCGATGGAATCCAAAAGGGATGCAAAATCGTCCACCGCCAGCTCGGCCGCCGCCGAAGGCGTGGGCGCCCGCAGATCCGCCACAAAATCCGCGATCGTAAAATCCGTCTCATGTCCCACGGCGGAAATGACCGGTGTCCGGCACTCAAAAATGGCCCGGGCCACGGTCTCTTCGTTGAAGGCCCAGAGATCCTCGATGGAACCGCCTCCCCGGCCTGCTATGATCACATCCACCCCGGCCGCATCCAGCATGCGGATGCCCCGGGCAATGCTTTCCGCCGCTCCTTCTCCCTGCACCAGCGCAGGGTACAGGATGATCTGCAGATAGGGATTTCTGCGAAGCGATACCGTGCGGATATCCTGCACGGCCGCCCCGGTCGGAGCCGTCACCACGCCGAGCCGGCGGATATACCGCGGGATCGGCTGTTTGTACTCTTCGGCAAACATCCCCATATCCTCCAGCTCCTGCTTCAGGGCAAGATACCGCTCGTACAGGGCGCCTGCACCCTCCAGCGTGATCTCCCGGACATAGAGCTGGTATTTTCCGTCCCGCTCATAGGTATCCACCGACCCGCCGGCCACGATCCGGTCCCCGTCCTTCATCCGGAAGGCAAGACCTCTGCGGGCGCCGGCAAACATGACGCAGCTGATGGACCCGGTCTCGTCCTTCAGGGAAAAATAGATATGGCCGCTGGTGTGGTACTTGCAGTTGGATACCTCTCCCTTGACATGGATCCGCTGCAGAAAAAAATCCTGGGTGAACATGTTTTTGATATAGCGGTTCACCTGGCCCACCGAATAGACATTATGCATTCTCTTCCCCTGCGGCGATCTTTCCGAGGATCCCGTTCACGAAGGACCGGGAATCTTCCCCGCCGAATTTCTTCGCGATCTCCACCGCCTCGTTGATGGCAACCCCTGCCGGGATCGTCTCGTCATAGAGCATTTCGTAGACCGCCAGGCGGAGCGCGGAAAGATCCACCTTGTTCATTCTGCCGGTCTTCCACCCCTTGCTGGTCCCGTTCAGCCGTTCATCGATCCCGGACAGCTTTTCCCGGACCGCCGCATACTTCTGCTCCATGTACTGCTGATCGCTCTCCTCCAGGGCCTCCATGTTCTCAAAATACAGTCTGAGCTGCTCCGGCATTTCCTCCGGCGTGTTGAATTCTGCCATGAAAAGCAGCTTGAAAATATGCTCCCGCAATTCCCGTCGACGCATGATTTCCTCCCGAATAATACAGAAGGCTGTTGTAAAAAACAGATGCATACTGAATTTTGCAACAGCCCTGCCCAATGTCCCAAAGCAGACATTTCTTTACTTTGCTTTTTCTTCTACCATGTTGACGCTTCCGACATGAATGTTTACATCGGAAACACTCAGTCCCGTCATGTTCTCGATGGAAGATTTTACTCTTTCCTGTACTGTCTTGCTGGTTTCCAGAATGTTTTTGCCATAGGCAAGGTTCAGGTTCAGGTCTGCCTTGACCGTACCGTCCTGGATCGTCAGGCGTACGCCCTTGGACAGGTTCTTTGTGCTCGACTTTGAGCGAAGTTCTTTTGTGCTGTTTCCGTTCAGGGAAACGCCTTCCGCGTCCGTCGCTGCCAGAGCCGCGATCATGGCGATGACTTCGTCGGAAATGTGGACCTCTCCGATCCCTTCTGCATCTTTGATTTTATATACTGTTCTTTTCTCAGCCATTGTGACCTCCATGTCCCGCTTAGGAACGGTTCCTTACCGGATCGTAAACGAAATAAATCCTGAACAAGAATTATAGCATATCCGGCATGAAAAGTAAACGGAAATTCTTTTCCGCAGGATGTTTTAGCGCGAGAATTCCGCCAGGACCAGCCCCGGGTTGCGGTCGAGGGTCATGCCGACGCTCCAGGCGTTCACAAAGAGAAGCAGGGGATTGCCTTTGAGGTCCGTCACCTTTTTCATGTCGGAGGTTCCGGTGAGCCTGCCCACATCCACTTCCTCCTTGTTGGAGATCCAGCGGATATGCTCGTAGGGAAGCATGTCAAGACGGATGTCCACATTGTATTCGTTCTCCAGGCGGTATTTCAGCACATCGAACTGCAGCACGCCCACCACGCCCACGATGATCTCTTCGAGACCCGTGTTCAGCTCCTGGAAGATCTGGATGGCACCCTCCTGGGCGATCTGATTGATGCCTTTGACGAACTGTTTTCTCTTCATGGTATCCAGCTGGGTCACCCGGGCGAAATGTTCCGGCGCGAAGGTGGGGATGCCTTCGAAGGCGAAGGTATGTCCCGGAGCGGCCACAGTGTCCCCGATGGAGAAAATGCCCGGGTCAAACACGCCGATGATGTCGCCCGCATAGGCTTCATCCACCACATGGCGGGATTCCGCCATCATCTGCTGGGGCTGCAGCAGACGCATCTTTTTACCGCCCTGTACGTGATAGATTTCTTCGGAGGCGTCAAAACGTCCGGAGCAGATCCGCATAAAGGCGATCCGGTCCCGGTGGGCTTTGTTCATGTTTGCCTGAATCTTGAATACGAAGGCGGAAAAATAATCGTCCATCGGATCGATCAGTCCGTTGTCCGAATTTCTCGGCAGGGGGGATGTGGTCATCTGCAGGAAATGCTGCAGGAAGGTCTCCACACCGAAGTTCGTAAGGGCGGAGCCGAAGAACACGGGCGTCAGCTCTCCCCTGCTCACTTTTTCCTGGTCAAAATCTGCGCTGGCCCCGTCCAGAAGCTCGATCTCCTCCAGCAGCTGTTCCATCTGCTCCGGGTCCATCACCTCCGCCGCATGCTCGTCGGAAAGCGGAATCTCCTCCTGAATTCCTTCCTTCGTTCCCTTCTGGGTATCGGAGAAGGTCAGGATCCGTCGGGTATTCCGGTCGTACACACCGCGGAACTTCTTGCCGGATCCGATGGGCCAGTTGACCGGACAGGTGGCGATGCCCAGCTCCTTCTCGATCTCATCCAGGAGGTCGAAGGTATCATTGGCGTCCCGGTCCATCTTATTGATGAAGGTGAAGATCGGGATATGCCGCATGACGCATACCTTGAACAGCTTCCGGGTCTGGGCCTCCACACCTTTGGAGCCGTCGATCACCATGACGGCGGAATCGGCCGCCATCAGGGTCCGGTAGGTATCCTCCGAGAAGTCCTGGTGTCCCGGCGTGTCCAGAATATTGATGCAGTATCCGTCATAATGGAACTGCAGCACCGAGGAGGTCACGGAGATACCTCTCTCCTTCTCGATCTCCATCCAGTCCGAAACCGCATGTCTGGCAGTGGCTTTCCCCTTGACGGAGCCGGCAAGATTGATGGCTCCTCCATACAGCAGAAATTTCTCGGTCAGGGTCGTCTTGCCTGCATCCGGGTGAGAGATGATGGCAAAGGTGCGTCTCTTTTCGATTTCTTTTCTATAGTCAGGCAAAATGTATCTCCTCTCTCAGGGCAGATTGATGGTTTCTTCCTGCATTGTCAGTTTCATGGGGTGCTGTGACCAGACGGCCGCACTGTATCCCGGTTCCAGATCCAGCATCATGGAGGTCCCTTCGTCCATGGGGATGGTCCGCAGATCCCGGGACAGTCCCTGTCCGGTCCATTTGACATAGGCCTCCCGGAGCACCCACTGGGCAAAAAACGCTTTCTCCGGCTCGTCCGCGTCCAGGATCGGCCGGATCAGCTCCGCCGGCACCATGCGGGAAAGCATCCGCTCCCGGTTGACGGGCCGGTGCTCCTGTACATCGATCCCTACCTCCTGGTCCGACAGGATGCACATGACATATTTGCCGGAATGGCTGATATTGTAGTGAATCCCCGGTTCCCGGGTGAAGAAGGGCTTGCCGAACTCCCCCTTGGCCCGGGGTTCAAAACGCAGATCTTTTCCGTATTCCTTCTCCAGGCCGATCCGCAGAAGCTCCTCACCGATCATATGGCTCAGACGTTTTTTCTGTTCCTCTTTCGATATGGTTGTAAAGTAGATTGTCCCTTTCATAAACCGGCCTCCTTCAAAAACCGTGACGGCTCCCGCGTTTTTTCGTACTGTCTGCGGACATGGCACAGGGTCAGCTCTCCGGATGCCCGTGTCATCCCCACATAAAAAAGACGTCTTTCCTCTTCCAGCGCTTCCGGCAGCACGGCTTTCCGGTACGGGATGCTCCCCTCGTTCACATTCAGGATATACACCTTCGGATATTCCAGCCCCTTCACCCGGTGAAGGGTCGAGATCACCACGCCCTCCGCCCGGGCTTCCGTCTGTCGGGCCTGTTCGGCCAGCTTCTCCGTGTATTCCCCGATGAACCTTTCCCAGTCGGAAAGCGTTTTCATTCCCCGGGTGCTTTCCTGGATCCTGTCCAGCGTTTCCGTCAGCTCTTCCGGCTTTATTTTACGATACTCTGCATATTCCTGCAAGTAAACGTCGTACCCGGCTGCCTTCCGGATAAAATTGACGGAGGCAAAAGGGTTCAGTCCAGACAGGATCCGCAGATGAGTCTCCAGGGTCGTGATCCGGTCGGCCATCCAGTCCTTGTCCGCATAATAATCCAGAAGAGGCTTCAGGCTGTCCATGACGGCCGGTACGGCCTCCCTCCGGATATAGCGGTTCGGCCGGTTCATCACCACGAGAAAATCCTTCCGCGTGATGGGGCCTGCGGCCAGATGAAGGTAGGCCAGCATGTCCTGGCAGATCCAGTGCTCAAACAGATTGGGAAGCCGTTCCCGCATGACAAAGGGGACCTGGTATTCCATGAGGATCCGTACCAGCTCCTCCGCCTCCTGGTTGGTTCTGAACAGAAGGACGGTATCCGAAAGCTTCTCGCCCCTGTCCAGCCTTTCCCGCAGGGTTTTCACCACGAAGCGGAACTGCTCCGACGGCGTTTCGAAGGGAAGGGAGAGGACCGCTTCCCCCGGCGGATTCGGCGTGGTCAGTTTTTTGTCGAACCGGTTCCGGTTATGACCGATCAGCTGCATGGCCCGGGACAGCACATTCCGGCTGCAGCGGTAGTTCACATCCAGCAGCACGCGCCGGGCCTCCGGGTATTCCTTTTCGAACTGCAGCATGATCTCCGGCCTGGCTCCCCGGAAATGATAGATGGACTGGTCGTCATCTCCCACCGCAAAAAGGTTCTTTTCCGGCTCCGCAAGCATACGGATCACATCATACTGCAGATGGTTGATGTCCTGGAATTCATCTACCAGAATGTAGGTGAATTTCTGCTGCCAGACCTTCAGGATATCCGGCCTCGTGACAAACAGCCTGTAGCTGTACAGCAGCATATCGTCAAAATCCAGCTTTCTCTTCTCATTCAGACAGCGCACGTATCCGTGGAACAGCTTCCGGAAGATCTCGTCGGGACAGGAGGCCGAATAGTAATGCTCCGGATCGATCCGGTTCTCTTTGACCGTACTGATTTCCCTGGCGATATCCTCGAGGAAATCTCCCTCTCCCGCCAGATCCGGGCATTCTTCCAAAGCCAGCTCCCGCAGAATGTTCATCTTTTCGTTTCCGGACAGAATATTGGCGGAGGTAAGATGATAGGCCTGCATGAGGATCCCGAAAAACACGCCGTGAAAGGTCCCGAAGGTCACATCCGAACGGCTCTGGCCGGTCTTTGCCAGATACCGGTCCTTCATCTCCTTCGCGGCAGCACGAGAAAAGGTCACCACCAGGATATGCCCCGGCGGCACCTTGCCTTCTTCGGTCAGATATGAAATTCGCTCAACGATAACGGAAGTTTTCCCCGAACCGGGGCCTGCCAGGACCAGCATCGGTCCCGACAGGTGGGCGACTGCCCTCTTCTGAGAAGAATTCAGTTTCATGCGGATAGTTTCTCGATGGCCGCGCGGACGCGCTGCAGGGTTTCTTCTTTTCCGATGATCTCCATGATCTCCGTCGCGCCGGCCGGGGTCATCTGCTTGCCCGAAAGTGCCGTGCGGAGCGGCCACATCACATACCCGTTTTTGACTCCCTTTTCCTGCACATAGGCGGAAAGAGACGCGTACAGTGCGTCATTGGAATAGTCCTCCTGCTTTTCCAGGATGGGAAGGGTCTCCTTCAGAACCTCCAGGGAGGATTCGGCCGTGGTCTTCATCTTTTTATGGGTGTACATGGAGATATCATAGGGCTGTACCTCGGCAAAAAAGTCGATCAGCTCACAGATGTCCGGGAAGATCTCGATCCGGGTCTGCACCATCGCTGCGATCCGGCGGAAGTCATAATCCCCCTTGAGAACCTTCTTCATGTAGGGAAGGGCTCTCTCATAAAAGACCTCCGGGTCCATATTCTTGATGTATTCCCCGTTCATCCATTTCAGCTTCGGCACGTCAAAGACCGCCGGGGACTTGTTGATATGATGATAGTCGAAGGCTTCCACCAGCTCGGGGAGGCTGAAGATCTCCCGGTTTTCGGCCGGGCTCCAGCCCAGAAGAGCCACGTAGTTGACGACCGCCTCGGTCACATATCCCTGATCGATCAGATCCTCATAGGAGGAATGGCCGGACCGCTTGGACAGCTTCTGGTGCTCTTCGTCCGTGATCAGCGGGCAGTGTACATAGGTCGGGATCTCCCAGCCGAAGGCTTCGTAGATCCGGTTGTATTTCGGCGCGGAGGAAAGATATTCGTTTCCGCGGACCACATGGGTGATTCCCATCAGATGATCATCCACCACATTGGCAAAATTGTAGGTCGGATATCCGTCGGATTTGATCAGAATCAGATCCTCCATCTCCGCGTTGTCCACACTGATGTCCCCGTAGATGACATCGTGGAAGGTCGTGGTGCCTTCGGTGGGCATGTTGAACCGCACCACATGGGGCTCTCCTGCCTCCAGGCGGCGCTGCACTTCTTCCTTGGAAAGATGCAGACAGCGTTTGTCATAGATGGAGATTTCCTTGCCTCCAACAACCCTCTTCATGCCTTCCAGCTCTTCCTTTTTACAGAAGCAGCAGTAGGCATCCCCCTGATCGATCAGCTGCTGCGCATATTTCTGATAGATGCCCTGGGCCTGCCGTTCACTCTGCACATAGGGACCCACTCCGCCATCCTTGTCCGGGCCCTCGTCATGGACAAGTCCCGTAGCCTCCAGCGTGCGGTAGATAATATCCACTGCGCCTTCCACCAGGCGCTCCTGATCCGTATCCTCGATCCGCAGAATGAAATCGCCGCCCTCGTGTTTTGTGATCAGATAGGCGTACAGTGCGGTTCTCAGGTTGCCCACATGCATTCTTCCCGTGGGGCTCGGTGCAAATCTGGTTCTGATCTTTGTGCTCATGATTTCCTCCCATAAAGAAGCTCTCCGGAAAAATCCGAAGAGCCATTATCATTCAGGATCTGTTTATGCGTCGATACCGTTCTGTTTCAGATACTCGATAACATCTCCCACCGTGTTAAGCCCGGCCAGCTCATCGGCCGGAAACTCCATGTTGTATTCATCCTCAAGAAGCATGATCAGCTCGAACAGGTCCAGCGAATCGGCGCCGAGGTCATCCTTGAATGAAGTGTCCGGTGTAATGGATTCGGCATCACAGTTCAGCTGTTCTGCCAGCATGGTTTTCATCTTCTCTAACATCGTGTTGTCTCCTCAAATCATTTTCTTTTCCTGGCAGGCAGCACATGGCGCTGCTGCAATTTTCATCATAGTATCCGTCTTTCTGTTTGTCAAGTCTTAGTTCATGTCAGAGCAGCACTTGTGAATCCTGCAGCCGTATTTTTCTCGCCACCGAAAGAGCAAGGCCCATTTCCGCCATCAGAAAGAGGACCGAGGTGCCCCCGTAGCTGATAAACGGCAGCGTCACGCCCGTGTTCGGAAGGATGTTCAATACCACCGCAATGTTCAGGATCACCTGCAGAGAAATATGGATGAAGATCCCCGTCACGATCAGGGACCCGTACATGTCCGGGGCATTCTGGGCGATAAAAAACAGTCTGTACAGAAGATAGCCGAAAAACAGAAGCACGATGATGCCCCCCACCATCCCCAGCTCTTCGCAGATGATGGAGAAAATGAAGTCGTTCTGCGCCTCCGGCACACTGCCGAGCTTCTGGATGCTGTTGCCCAGCCCTCTTCCGAAAAATCCGCCGGACCCGATGGCATACAGGGCCTGAAGCGTCTGGTAGCCGTCCCCGGAAGCATAATCCTCGGGATGAAGCCATACCAGGATACGCTGGATCCGGAAGTTGTCGCTTCCCTGCATCGTTGTCATGATGACGATGACCGCGATGAGAACCACAAAAGCGCCGGCTCCCATCAACAGCCAGAAAAGGCGCCTGTTGGGATGGGCTATGAACACCATCCCTACGGTGATGCCGAGAATGATGATGGCGGTACTCAGGTTGTCTGTAAAGGCATAGGCGGCAAAGGCCTGGAAGCCTCCCGCAATGAGCATCAGGAAAAAGGCCCGCGTGCTCCGAATGCTTCGTCCCATCGTAACGACCAGCTGCGCCAGATACAGGATCAAAGCGATCTTGGCCACCTCCGCCGGCTGAAAGCTGATGGTCTCCGTAACCCCCAGCCATCGTCTCGCGCCGTGGGAGGTCACCCCCAAGGGCGTTTTGACCAGGGCCATCAGAAACAGGGATCCGAAATAGGCGATGGAGGTGAAATTCGAAAGGATATGATAATCGATCTTCGAGATCACGATCGCCATGGCAATGCTGAACACACTGATCAGCGCCTGCCGTCGGAAGTAATGCATGTCGTCATCGAAGTCCAGCTCCGCCATATAGGCGCTGGTGCTGTAGAGCATGACCAGGCCGAAACAGGTCAGAAGAATGATCACCGCCAGCAGACTGAAGTCATAATAATCATATTTTTTTTCTTTCAGCTTCCCCTTATTCCCCGGGAACACCCGGGCCAGGGGATTCTTTTTCTGTTTGCTATCCGCCATGGAAACACCCGCTCATCCGGCAAAGCCGCACCTATGTCAACAGTTTATCTCCTGATTATAGCAAAGAAGAAAACAAGACGCAAGAGCGAGTCGCGGAGGGGTTTGAGTCAGGGAACCTGTCCCCGTGACTCAAACCGCCCCCGCGGCTCAAAGTTTATCGTACCGGCTCGGTCTCGATGATGAAGCGGATGCTTCCGTCCATCCCTTCTGCTTTTTCCGTAAAGGAGGTGTAGGTCACATCCTCATCCTGCACCGCGGCGAGACGATCCATGATCTTGTCAAACTCATCTCCGAGCACCTCTTTCAGCCTTTCTATGCCTTGCTCGTTGAATTTCTCTTCTCCATCCCGGAGCTGCTCAGCGCCGTCCCGGAGATCTTCGATCCCGTCATACACCTGACGGCTGCCCTTGAACAGGTCACGGCTTCCGTCCGCCAGCTGGAGCGTACCGTCCTGTAATGTTCCCGTTCCGGCGTACAGTTTGTTGGAACCGGCTGCCAGATCCTGGGTTCCTTTGTACAAAGTACTGCTTCCTTCTGCGAGCTTCGAAGTGCCGCTGCTCAGCTCACTCGTCCCGGATTTCAGTGTTCTGGTGCCGGCATACAATGTCTTTGCGCCATCCGCAAGCTGAGAGGTTCCGCTCGAAAGAGTCTGTGTCCCGGACGTAAGATCCCGGGTTCCTTTGTACAGGGTTCCGGCTCCTGTAGAGAGCTCGGCGGCTCCGTCAGAGAGCTGCTTTGTTCCTGACGCAAGAGTACTCGTCCCGCTGTACAGGGTTCCGGCTCCGGTCGCAAGATTTGCCGCTCCGTCATAGAGTCTGGCTGCGCCGGAAGAAAGAGTGCGGATTCCCTCATACAGTTTCCCGCTGCCGCCGGAAAGAGCAGCGGCTCCGGTATCCAATTCGGCGGCACCGGAGGCGAGCGCTGTCGAGCCCGCCGCGATCTGAGATGCACCGCTGTTCAAAGCTGCGCTGTTTGCCGAGAGCTCCTTTGCGCCGTCGGAGAGTTTTCCGGCGGCATCCGTGATCTGTGTAAGGCCGCCGGAAAGCTGACCGGTCGCCTCCGAAAGCTCGTTTGCCCCGGATGTCAGTGTAGTATCGTTCTCCTGCAGAGATTTTGCCCCTGCCGCCAGTGTCTGGCCGGAAGAGATCAGGGTCCGGGCTCCTGCTGCCAGCTGGGAAAGACCCGTGCTCAGTTCCGGAACGGCACCGCTCAGCTGCTGTGCACCGGAAGAGAGTTCCGTTCCCTTGGAGGAGAGCTCCTCCAGTCCTTCGGTAAGCTGTGTGTTGGAAGCCAGCTCCTTCAGCCCTTCCGAAACCTTGCCCAGATTGTCAACGACTTCGGAAGCTCCCTGCTTCGCCGCATCGGCGCCGCTCTTCAGCTGGGTGAGTCCGCCGGACAGCTGGGTGATCCCTGCACTGAGCCGGCCGGCTCCGTCTGCGCACTGGCTGATTCCGGAAGCGGCGGCAGTCAGACTGCTCTGGATCCCGGATACATCGATCCCTGACAACGATGCTGCCGCCGTACCGATCGCTTCGGCTCCGGCTGCGGCTGTCTGCAGTCCGCCGCCCGCGCTGGTAAGTCCCGCGGATACCCCGCCAAGGTCTGTTCCCGCCGCCCCGATCTGGGCGAGGGCACCGGCAATGGCGGTCTGGGCTTCCGGAGACAGTGCGCTCGTGTCGATTCCCTGGAGAACGGCAGCTGCCTGTGTCAGGTCTGCCTGTACGGATGCTGCGGATCCGGCTGCGGACTGAACACCGGTCTGCGCGGTGGTAAGCCCTCCTGCGATGTTGTCCTTCGCACCGCTGATGCCGGAAAGATCCACGGAAGGAACCGATCCGGCCGCCGTCTGCAGCTGCTCTGCTATGGAGGAGAGGTTCGACGCGAGCGAATCGCTGCCGGTCTGCAGATCCGCAGCTCCTGTCTGTGCCGCAGTGATTCCTTCCGAAAGAGATGCCATTCCATCCGGAAGAGCCTTTGCCCCTTCCTGCAAGGCCGCCGTTCCCTGTGAAAGAGTACCGACAGCCTGCGAATACTGATCAAAGCCTTTCTTTACGGACTCTACGCCCGATGTATATGCATCGATCCCGTCGGAAAGATCCGTGATGCCGCTGATCAGCGCGCCGGATTTCTCGTTCAGGCTCAAGACTCCGTTGGCCAGCGAAGCTGCTCCGGTCGTATACTCTGTTACACCGGCGGTCAGCTGGCTGCTGCCGGCCACATAGGACTTTACGCCTTCTGCCAGCGTATTCACGCCTTTCCCGTACTCAGAAACCTTGGTGAGTGCTTCCTGTACGCCGCTTACGAATTGCTGTACGCCGGCAGAGAGACTGTCCGCTCCGTCCGTGTAATTCTTTACGCCTGAGGACAGCTGTCCTGCGCCGCCTGCCAGATCCTTCGCTCCGTCGGAAAGCTTCCGGGTACCGGCTTTCAAGGTTCCGGCACCGGTATTCAGGCTGGCTGCGCCGCTTTTCAGTTCGTCCGTCCCGCTCTTCGCACTCTGAATACCATCTTTCAGCGTATCGGCGCCGGCGCTCAGTTCCTTTGCTCCGTCGCGAAGCTTCACTGCACCGTCGTTTACTTCCGATGCTCCGCTCTTCAGGGATCCGGCTCCCGTACTCAGTTCCCGGGCGCCGTCCCGCAGCTGCACCGCACCGTCATACAGCGCAGTCGTTCCGCTGTTCACCTGCAGGGCTCCCGTTGCCAGTTCCCGGGCGCCGTCCCGCAGCTCTCCCGCACCGCTGTCCAGTTCCGCAGCCCCGGAATTCACCTGGGATACGCCGCTGTTCAGATCCCTTGCGCCGTCCCGGAGAGCTGCCGCTCCATCCGCCAGATCGCCGGCGCCGGAGGCAAGCGTCCCCACGCCGCTGTTCAGCTCGGCAGAGCCGTTCATCAGCTCCTTCACGCCATCGTGGAAATCCTTGTATTTCGTATATAATGTATCCACGCCGTCATACAGTTCACCGGATCCGTCCACCAGCTTCATCGAAGCCTCTTCCAGCTGATCCATCTTGTCCTTCAGGCTGTCCAGCCCGTCCATGCCGGTCAGGTCCAGATCCTTGATGCTGTCCGTCAGGGCGATGGTATAGGTGGAATTCAGTTCGCAGTCCGTCACATCCGCCTCCATGGAAAAACCTTCCGGGATCTCGAGCTCATCCGTAAGCTCTTCCGGAAGATCGAGGCTCTCCTGAAGTCCCGGGATCGCAAATCCGATCACCACATCCCGGCTGCCGTCCGAGATCAGCTTCCCGTTGGTCACCTCCACATTGGTGAATTTGTCTGTCGGAAGCAGCGTGGCCGTGGCCAGAAGGAAGGGGGAATACACCGTGGTCTTTTCTCCGCCGATCATTTTTTCCACTCCGGTATGGTTCTCATACGAAACCTCCATGCGAAGATGACCACTCTTTCCTGCCAGCTCCTTCGCGCTGATCTCCTGCCCGTCCAGATAATAGGTGATCTTCATGGAAACCGGAAGCTCTTTGTCCGTGGTTCCCTGATAATAGATATCGGCCCCGTCTGTATTCCATATCAGCCTGCTTCCTTCCTGGGTAAAGGTCTCATCGCCCTTCACATTTTCAATATCCGAAAGATCTGACAGATCTTCCACCTGGCCTCCGGCATTCCCGGAATTTTTCAGCCAGTCGGAAACGATGATCTGTTCGGTCTCTCCGGACGCATCTGCATTGACGTATACGGTCTCTTCCTTCGTCACCGGAAGCGTTTCGTCTCCGGCGGCAAGGACCGGGCTGCTGCCCAGAACCACAGCCATTCCTGCTGCCATGGTCACACTTGCTATTTTCCTGTTTCTGTTCATACTATCATTCCTCCATCCAGATGAAGCTCAGGATCTGTTGCAGAAGCAGAGCAGCTCCTTACGCGGTATGTGATGAGCGCAGATCCGTGTCCGATACTGCGTTCTGGTTTTTGTTTTTCTTTGCCTTCGGGGGCAGAAAGCCCATCGATGTATGGCAGATCAGCGGATCAAAGATCATGAACATGGCCGGCAGCACCAGGAGCACCACCGCCATGCTGACCAAAGCGCCTCTGGCCAGCAGCGTGCAGATCGCACTGATCATATCTACCTCGGAGTACAGACCTACGCCGAAGGTCGCCGCAAAGAAAGCCAGACCGCTTGTCACGATGGATTTCATGTTGGCGCTGTGGGCGATGGCGATGGCTTCCTTCTTGCTCTTCCCCGCCGACCTTTCGGCCTGAAAGCGGCTGGTCATCAGGATCGCGTAGTCAACGGTGGACCCCAGCTGTACCGTTCCGATGATAATGCTCGCCACAAAGGGAAGCGTGACGCCCTGGTAGTAAGGCACCGCCATGTTGATGAAAATGGCAAATTCGATCACGGCCACCAGGATGAACGGCAGGGACACCGAACGGAACACAATCAGGATGATCACCAGGATCGCGATGATGGATACCGCGCTCACGTTTTTGAAGTCCGTATCCGTCACCTTGATCAGATCCTCGGTCAGCGGTCCTTCGCCGATCACCAGAGAGGACGGACTGTACCGTTCCACGATCTCCTTCAGCTGGTCGATCTGCCGGTTGATCTCCGGCGTGGCCACATGGTACTCCGAGCAGACAAAAAGCATCTCGTACTCGTCGCTCTCCAGCTTGTCCCGAAGCGTCTGCGGGATCATGGATTCCGGGAAGGCCGGGCCGATCAGCGTGCTTCCCCCCAGTGCCCAGCGGACACCGTCCAGCGCTTTGATCTCATCGCTCATGGCAATCTTGTCGCTGGAGGACATTCCTTTTTTCAGCATCACCATGTGGACGGTGTTCATGTTGAAGTCCTCTTCCAGCTTTGCGTTGGCCACCTGGCTCGGCAGATCCTTCGGAAGCGTGGCATCCATATTGTAGTAAACATTCACATGATTGTTGCCGTATACGGCCGGATACAAGAGCACTGCAAACAGGACCAGTCCGAAGATCGAATGCTTTGTGATGAAAGCCGATGTTTTTTCAAAGGAAGGAAGGATCGAGCGGTGGGTCGTCTTTTCGATCGCCTTGTCAAAAAGGAGCACCATCGCCGGCAGCACCGTGATGCAGACGATCACTCCGATCACGACACCCTTGGCCATGACGATCCCCATATCCAGCCCCAGCGTGAAGGTCATGAAGCAAAGAGCCACAAACCCTGCGATGGTGGTAACGGAGCTTCCGACCACGGATTTGAAGGTGGCCGCTATGGCATAGGCCATGGCCGTATCATTGTCTCCTTCCATTTCCTTTTTGAAACGCTGATAGCTGTGCAGCAGGAAGATGGAGTAATCCATGGTCACACCCAGCTGCAGCACCGCCGCCAGCGCCTGGGTCACATAGGAAATCTGTCCCATCAGGAAATTGGTGCCCAGGTTGTAGACCACGGCAAAGCCGATGCTTAAGAGGAACAATACAGGCACCAGCGTCGATTCCATGGCCAGCATCAGGACCACCAGGGAAAGGAGGGCGGCGATCACCACATAGATCGGCATTTCCTGCATGGCAAGATCCCGAACGTCCAGGATCACGCTGGTCATGCCGCTCACAAAACAGTCCTTCTTCACGATCTTCCGCAGATCCTCCACGGCTTTCATGGAAGCGTCGGAGGATGTGGAGTCATCAAAAAGCGCGATCATCATCGTGGCGTCTCCCTGGAAGAACGCCTCCCGGATCCTCTCCGGAAGCATTTCCACCGGCACCGACAGATCCATGATGCTGTCATACCAGAGAACGCTCTTCACATGATCCACCTTCTCCAGATCCTCCTTCATAGCGGCGACATCCTTCAAAGGCATGTCCTCAACAACGATCATGGAAAAAGCTCCCATCCCGAAATCATCCACCATGATGTTCTGGCCCTTCACCGTATCCAGCGATGTGGGCAGGTAGCTCAGCAGGTCATAATTGACTCTGGTGGATACATACCCGAACGCGGACGGGATCAGAAGCAGCACGGAGATCAGGAGGATCAGCTTTTTATGTTTTGCAATCCATTTCCCTGTCTGTATCATTCTTCTCTTCTCCTTCTTTTTCTGTTACTTGCCAAAAGACCCGAACTTCGCTGTCTGTCCATTCCTCTTCGGGCTTTTTGACTGTCGGTCATTTTTTATCACGTTCCTGTTATACTCCAAAAATGACCATTAGTCAACTATTTTCTTTATTTTCAGGAAAATAATTGACTTACGGTCATTTTTGCTTCATACTGTACAGAAAAGGCCGGTCTCCCGCTGTCGGACCGTGCCGGAAGTTTTTTTGCGGGGTGATTTAAAATGGGAAAACTGGAAGTAAACAAAAAACAAAAAAAGGACGCCATGTACCAGACCGCCTTTGAGCTTTTTACCACAAAGGGACTGACAAAAACGACCATCTCAGACATCGTGGAACAGGCCGGTGTCGCAAAAGGAACCTTTTATCTCTATTTCAAGGATAAGTACGACATCCGGAACAAGCTGGTTTCCCGGAAAACCGGAGAACTGTTTCATAAGGCGCGCCTCGCCCTGGCAGGGACCTCCCTCACCTCCTTCGAGGATCAGCTTCTTTTCATCGTTGATTATATTCTGAACGAGCTGGAGCATAATCATCCGCTTCTTATTTTTATCTCCAAGAATCTTTCCTGGGGGATGTTCCGCGGGATCCTGGACCGCGAGATCTCGGAGGAGGACGATCCCTACGGAAATGCCTTCCCCGATATCCTGCGCCAGGCCGGCGTCCGATACCGGGATCCGGAGCTGATGCTTTTTTCCATCCTGGAACTGGTGGGTTCGGCGTGCTACAGCTGCATTCTTTTCCAGCAGCCGGTGGAGCTTTCCGCCTACAAGCCGGATCTGTATCACACCATCCGGGCCATTCTCGCGGCGCACATGTACTGAGATGCCCGTGAACCGCAACGTGAATCGAAGGGAATTCTGTGAAAAAGGATTGATAAAAAAACCGGGAGTGTTATAATGAAATGTACGGTTCATGTGGAACCGCATTGTTCATACAACACAAATACGAGGTGGATCATGAGAGTAATGATAGTCGGCTGCGGCAAAGTGGGACGTACCCTTGCAGAACAGCTGCAGGAAGAAAACATAGATCTGACCCTGGTGGATACCCGGGAAAGCAAGCTGAACGAGCTGAGCGACGATATCGACGCGCTGGCCATCGTCGGCAATGGCGCCAGTATCAATACCCTGATGGAGGCCGGTATCGAATCCACCGACATCCTGATCGCGGTAACCAACTCGGACGAGCTGAATCTGCTCTGCTGCCTCATCGCACAGAAGACCAGCAAATGTCACACCATCGCCCGGGTACGCAATCCCATCTACAGCAAGGAGATCGGTTTTATCCGTGAGAGGCTGGGGCTTTCCGCCTTCATCAATCCGGAGTATGCCGCTGCCATGGAGATCTCCCGGATTCTCCGTTTCCCTTCCGCCATGAAGATCGATACCTTCGCCAGGGGGAAGGTGGAGCTGATCAAATTCAAGGTCGAACCCGAATTCGGGCTGAACGATCTTTCCCTGTCAACGATCGCGGAACGCTTTCATTTTGACATGCTGTTCTGCGCCATAGAGAACAACCGCGGCATCGAGATCCCCAACGGCGACTCGGTGGTGCATGACGGAGACCTGATTTCCGTGATGACCACACCCCGGAACGCTGCCCTTTTCTTCCGGAAGATTGGTCTGAAGACCACGCAGGTGCGGGATGCCATGATTATCGGCGGCGGCACCATCTCTTATTATCTGGCCCAGATGCTGATGGAAATGAAGATCTCCGTCAAGATCATCGAGAAGGACAAGGACCGGTGTGAGCTTCTGTGCGAGCTGCTCCCGGAGGCCACCATCATCTGCGGGGACGGCACCGACCGTTCTCTGCTTCTCGAGGAAGGGCTCCGGCAGGCGGAAGCGGTCGTCACCCTCACCAATATGGACGAGGAGAATATTTTCCTTTCCCTGTCCGCCCGCAAGTATTCCAACGCCAAACGGATCGCCAAGGTCAACCGGCTTTCCTACGATGATGTCATCGATGAGCTGGATATCGGAAGCGTGATCTATCCCAAATACATCACCGCCGATTATATTCTGCAGTATGTACGTGCCATGCAGAACAGCATCGGAAGCAATGTGGAGACACTGTACCATATTCTGGACAACCGGGCGGAAGCGCTGGAGTTCCGGATCCGTGAGTCTTCTCCGGTGGTGGGCGTTCCTCTGGCAAAGCTGAACCTCAAAAAGGACCTGCTGGTGGCCTGCATCAACCGCCGCGGCGAGATCCGTATCCCCCGCGGCCAGGACATGATCCAGATCGACGACTCTGTCATCATTGTCACCACGAACCGCGGACTGCGGGACATTACCGACATTCTGGAAAGGTAGGCCGACAGCATGAATTATTCGATCATTGTCTACATTGTCGGGATGATCCTGAATCTGGAAGCCGCGCTGATGCTGCTCCCATCCATTACGGCCCTGATCTACGGCGAAAAAGCAGGCTTTTCTTTTCTGGCTGTCATCCTGTTCTGTCTGGTTTTTGGCATTCCCATTGCCCTGCACAAGCCGAAGAAAAAGGCCTTTTATGCCAGGGAAAGCTTTGTGGCGGTTGCCTTGAGCTGGATCACGCTGAGTATCGTAGGCGCCGCGCCCTTTGTCCTGACAGGCAGCATCCCCAATCCGGTCAACGCGCTTTTCGAGACGGTTTCCGGTTTTACCACCACGGGAGCCAGCATCCTGACGGATGTGGAGGTCCTTCCCAAATGTGTGCTGCTCTGGCGCAGCTTCACGCACTGGATCGGCGGCATGGGCGTGCTGGTCTTTGTGCTGGCGATCCTGCCTCTGACCGGCGGCTATCATATGGCCTTGATGAAGGCAGAGAGCCCGGGCCCTTCGGTCAGCCGTATGCTTCCGAAGGTACAGTCCACCGCAAAGATCCTCTATGCCATCTACATCGGTCTGACCCTGATCCAGATCGCCCTGATGCTTCTGACCCGGATGCCGCTCTTCGATGCGCTCTGTATCTCTTTTGGTACGGCAGGAACCGGTGGCTTCGGAGTCCTGAACTCCAGCTGCGGGGACTATACCATGCTGCAGCAGGGGATCATCACCGTATTCATGATCCTGTTCGGCGTTAATTTCAACGTCTACTTTTTCCTGATCATGAAAAAGTTCGGTCAGGCCTTCCACACGGAGGAGGTCCGCTACTATCTGGGCATCATCGCGGTGGCGGTCATCACCATTACCATCAATATTTCCCACATGTTCGGGAATGTGTTCCAGGCCTTCCATCATGCCGCCTTCCAGGTGGGCTCCATCATCACCACCACGGGATATTCCACCGTGGACTTTGACCAGTGGCCCATGTTTTCCAAGACCATCCTTCTGATGCTGATGTTCATCGGCGCCTGCGCCGGCAGTACAGGAGGAGGCATCAAGGTCTCCCGGATCATGATCCTGATCAAGTCCGTCGGAAAGGAGCTTCTTCTGTTCCTGCATCCGAATGCGGTCAAAAAGATCAAGATCGACGGAAAGCCGGTGGCCCACGAGGTGGTCCGTTCCACGAACATCTTCATCGTCGTGTATGTGGTCATCTTCGCCTTCTCCACCCTGATCATCAGCGTGGACAACTTTGACTATACCACCAATTTTTCCGCCGTGGCCGCCACCCTCAACAACATCGGCCCCGGCCTTGATCTGGTGGGACCGGCACAGAATTATTCTCTGTTCTCGTCCCTCCCCAAGCTTGTCCTGACCTTCGATATGCTGGCCGGCAGACTGGAAATCTTCCCCCTGCTGATGCTCTTCTATCCCAGGACATGGCGTAAACTGTAAAGAAAAAAGAGTCACGGGGACAGGTTCCGCTGACTCGTTGCCACTCGGCGGCAATGAGTCAGGGAACCTGTCCCCGTGACTCTTTTATATTATTCTTTCTTAAAGGCGGCTCTTTTCCGTTCTCTGGGATCCAGGATCCGTTTGCGGATCCGCAGGCTCTGGGGGGTCACCTCCAGGAGCTCGTCCCGGTCAATATACTCGATGGCCTGCTCCAGAGAAAGAATCCTGGGCGGTGTGAGCTTCAGCGCCTCATCCGCATTGGAAGAACGGGTATTGGTCAGGTGCTTCGTCTTGCACACATTCAGCTCGATGTCATCGGTCTTTCCGTTCTGTCCGATGACCATGCCGCTGTATACCTTTTCCCCGGGGCCCACAAAGAGGGTTCCTCTTTCCTGGGCGGAGAAAAGACCATAGGTGACGGTCTCGCCCGCTTCGAAGGCGATCAGAGATCCCTGCTTCCGGTAGTTGAGGTCTCCTTTATACGGAGAATACCCGTCAAACATCGTATTCAGGATACCGGTTCCCTTGGTGGAGGTCAGAAAATCGCCCCGGAAACCGATCAGCCCTCTGGAGGGAATGTGAAACTCTAGACGCATGGACCCGTCCGACAGGGTGCTCATCCCCTGCAGTTCTCCCTTCCGTTCGCTCAGCATCTGGATCACGGTCCCGGAGTATTCCTCCGGCACATCCACATAGGCAATTTCCATGGGTTCCAGCTTCTTGCCCCGTTCGTCATATTTATACAGAACCTCGGGTTTGCTCACCGCGAACTCGTAGCCTTCTCTGCGCATGTTCTCGATCAGGACCGACAGATGGAGCTCTCCTCTTCCGGAAACCTTAAAGCATTCCGTGGTATCGGTGTCCTCGACCCGGAGACTCACGTCCGTGTTCAGCTCCCGGTACAGACGGTCCCGGATATGGCGGGAGGTCACGTATTTGCCCTCCTGGCCGGCCAGCGGACTGTCATTGACCAGGAAGTTCATGGCGATGGTCGGCTCGGAGATCTTCTGGAACGGGATCGCCTCCGGATTTTCCCCTCCGGCCAGCGTATCCCCGATATGGATCTCGGAGATGCCGGAGATCGCCACGATGGAGCCCACGGTGGCTTCCTTCACATCGATCTTGTTCAGGCCGTCAAACTCATACAGCCGGCTGATCTTCACCTTATGCTTTTTGTCCGGCTCGTGATGATTCAGAAGAGTCAGCTCCTGATTGACGGCGATGGTGCCGTTCTCCACCTTTCCTACGCCGATCCGGCCCACATATTCATTGTAATCGATGGTACTGATCAGAACCTGGGTATCCGCCTCCGGATCTCCCTCCGGCGCAGGAATATATTTGAGGATCGTCTCAAACAGCGGCGCCATGTTCTCCGGCGTATCCTGCAGATCCAGCACGGCATGGCCGGTCTTGGCGGAGGCGTACAGGAAGGGGCAGTCCAGCTGTTCATCCGATGCGTCCAGATCCATCAGAAGCTCCAGCACCTCGTCGATGACTTCGTTGGGTCTTGCTTCCGGACGGTCGATCTTGTTGATGCAGACGATCACATGCAGATCCAGCTCCAGCGCCTTTTTCAGCACGAACCGGGTCTGGGGCATGGCTCCTTCAAAGGCATCCACCAGAAGGATCACGCCGTCCACCATCTTCAGTACACGTTCCACCTCGCCGCCGAAATCCGCGTGGCCCGGGGTGTCAACGATATTGATCTTTACTCCCTTATAATGCACGGCTGTATTCTTGGACAGGATCGTGATGCCTCTCTCTCTTTCAATGTCATTCGAGTCCATCACACGTTCCACGACTTCCTGATTCTCACGGAAAACGCCGCTCTGCCTCAGCAGCTGATCCACCAGGGTCGTCTTGCCATGATCTACATGGGCGATTATGGCAACATTCCGGACATCATCCCGTTTTATTTTCATATCTGGTCATTCCTCTTCTTTCTCGTTTTCTCAAAACCCTATAGTACCACAGAACCTCCACACTGTCCAATCCTTTTTTTGTTTTCCTGCCAGGATCCGGATCCCCGCAGAAGGACAAAGCCCGCCCGCAGAACTGCGCGTTATTCCTTTTGTCAAAAAAAATCAGAAAAACCGGATTTTTCTGCATAAAATCCGGGGATGCCGAGTATATATACTATGAGGGCGGGAACAAGAGGCTGATTTCAGTCCTCACGGCAGGCCCATCACAAAAGACAAGGGGAGGTTTTTTATGGAAAGCATCAGACTCAGAGACAGACGGACGGTCACTCCGGGGAGAAGGATCGTCACAAATCAGGCAGCGCTGGCCGGCACACTGACAGAGGAGTTTTCGTTCCTGCGGCGCGGGAGAAGCGACAGCTATTTTACAAATACCCTATGTATCCTGCGGAACACAGGCACGGAGTTCTCGATCCCGGTCCTGGTTCCCCAGTCGTCGATCCCTGTCCGGGGAAGCAACCGGGGCCGTTTCGTGGAGATCATCGGCGAATTCCGGTCTTACAATTATACGGAAGGCGACAAAGAGCACACGGCCATGCAGGTTTATGCCCGTCAGATGAATCCGAAGGGACGCTTCCAAGCCCTTCCCTGCATGGACCAGATCTTTCTGGACGGTTTTGTCTGCAAAGAACCGTCGATCCGGCAGCTCCGGACCAGACGGCTGATCACCAGTCTCATCCTTGCGGTCAACCGGAACTATTCCCGCACGGATTATATTCCCTGCGTTTTCCGGGACGATGCCGCAGAGTCCGCCGCAGCGTTTCATCCCGGATCCCATCTGGCTGTCTGGGGGGAGATTCAGAGCCGGGTCTACGTAAAAAGGCCCGCCTGCGGCGGGCCGGAGTTTCACACGGTCTGTGAGGTTTCCGTACAGCATATGGAAGAACGGTGACAGCCCCGGAGGGCTGTCACCGTTCTGCAGAAATCAGAAGAATTCCTCCGCCAGCTTTTTAAACTGCGGCAGAGAATGGATGATGGTATCGTAGGACACACAGTAGGCCAGCCGCACATAGCCCGGGCAGGCGAAGGAGGATCCGGGAACCATCAGGATATTATACTTTTTCCCCGCTTCAATGAATTCTTTTTCATTGGGCACCGGAGATTTGACAAACAGGTAAAAGGCGCCTTCGGGTTTTACGCAGGTAAAGCCCAGGCTGGTAAGCCCTTCATACAGTGCCTTCCGGTTTCGGTCATAAGCCGCCACATCCGTCTGCTCATCCACACAGCGGGCGATCACCTTCTGGATCAGTGAAGGCGCATTCACCGCGCCGCTGATCCGGTTGGCGATGGTGGCCGCAGAGATCACATCCTCCGCTCCGTCCACTTCGTCGGGAATGACCAGATACCCGATCCGTTCTCCGGGGAGCGAAAGGGATTTGCTGTAGGAATAGCCTACCACCGTATTGTTGTAATACTTTGTCAGATAGGGGACCTCGACTCCGTCATAGGCCAGCTCGCGGTAGGGTTCATCCGAGATCAGATAGATCACGGAGTTGTATTCCTTCTGCTTTTCTTCCAGGATCGCTGCAAGACGGCGGATCGTCTCTTCCGAGTACACGACACCCGTGGGATTATGGGGCGTATTCACGATCACCGCACGGGTGTTCTTATTGATCTTCCCGGCCAGCTCCTCCAGGTTCGGCTGGAAGGTCTCCGTATCCGGCGACACTTCCACCAGCACCCCGTCATAGTTCCGGACATAGGCGCCGTACTCCAGAAAATACGGTGCAAAAACGATCACCTCTTCGCCGGGATTCAGGACGGTTTTCAGAATCACATTCAGTCCGCTGGCCGCGCCGACGGTCATGATCAGGTTTTTTGCTGAAAAGGCGGTTCCGAAACGGCGGTTCAGGGACTCCGCGATCGTCTGGCGGACATCCTCGAAGCCGGCATTGCTCATATAACCGTGGATCACCGTAGGCTCTGTCTCGTTGACCAGGTCGATGATCGCCTTCCGGACGCTGTCCGGAGCCGGCACCGACGGATTGCCCAGGCTGAAATCGAACACATTCTCCGGGCCGTACAAAGCCTTCAGGCGGTTTCCTTCCTCAAACATCATCCGGATCGCCGAATTGTTTTTCAGATAAGGTTTCATTTTTTCTGCAACCATGATCTCGTCTCCTTCTGTCAGTTCATATGATGCTGTTTATTCTTATGCAACCGCCTCGATGCCCACCTGCAGCGCCTTTTTGTTGAGCTCCAGGAAACGCGGCTTGATATTGGCTTCCAGAATGGCATCCCAGTCGATCTGGGTCAGTCCCATCGCCTTGATGATGGTTCCCAGAAGAATGATGTTGGCGGCTTTTTCGTTTCCAAGCTCCCGGGCCAGTGCCGTCGCATCCACGGCCACCGTCTTCGCATGCTTCTCGATCTCCTGAAGGACATCCTCCGGATAGACCTCATCGCCCGTGATGACGGACATGGACGGGATCTCCACCGTGTTGACCACAATGGTTCCGTCCGGCTTCAGATAATCCAGAGCCCGCAGCGCTTCCATTTTTTCAAAGGACACAATGATGTCTGCCTGTCCCTTTTCGATCACCGGAGACATCACCTTTTCCCCGTACCGTACCTGGGAGGAAACGGAGCCGCCTCTCTGGGACATACCGTGGATCTCACTCATCTTTACGTCATAGCCGGCTTCCATCAGGCCGTTGGTCAGGATCTTGCTTGCAAGAATGGTTCCCTGTCCGCCGACACCCACCAGCAGAATACTCTTCGTCATATTTCAGTCCTCCTTCACAATGGCTTTTTTCGGACAGATCTGGGTGCAGACATCACATCCGACGCACTGTGCACCGTTGATGGAAACCTTCTTCGTTTCCGCATTGTAGGACATGGCGGGACAGCCGGCCTTCAGGCAGGCCCGGCAGCCGATGCAGTCCTCTTCCACCACTTTGTTCCGGGTCACGAACAGACTGTCAAACTCCGCTTTGTCCTCCTTTGAGAACTTCTTCAGGGCGCAGGGCCAGCGGGTGATGATCACCGAGGGTTCATCCGTGATGGCAAGGCATTTGTCCAGTGTCTCGTCCACTTCCTTCAGATCATTCGGGTTGATCACAAACACATGCTTCACACCGATGGCGCGCACCAGATCCTCGATCACGATGGCCGTGGTCTCGTCCCCTTTGGCTGTGTAGCCGGTTCCGGGATTGTCCTGATGTCCGGTCATGCCCGTGATCCGGTTATCCAGAATGATATTGACGGTATTGGTCTTGTTGTAGACGGTATTGATCAGCGAATTGATTCCCGTGTGGAAGAAGGTGGAATCCCCGAGCACGGTGACGACCCGGCGTTTTTCTCCGATCATGTTGAAGGCCCGCTGTGCACCGGCTCCCAGACTGATGCTGGCGCCCATGCATACCGTGGAATCCATCGCCTGGTAGGGTTTTCCGGCCGCCAGGGTATAGCACCCGATATCGCCGCTGATCATGATGTCCTTCCGTTTGCCCAGCCGGTAGAAAAGTCCTCTGTGGGGACATCCCGCGCAGAAAGCCGGCGCCCGGCTGATGAGTCTGCTCCGGTCAAAGGCGATGGTCTCGGCCGCTTTGCCGGTCACGCACTCACGGATCACATCCGGTGTCAGCTCGCCCGTTGAGGGGAACAGATCCTTTCCGATGCATTCACAGCCCTGCTGGCGGACAAACTCTTCAATATAGGGATCATTCTCTTCCAGGACGTAGACCTTGTCCATCTTCGAACAGAAATCCTTGATCAGGCCTGCGGGAAGAGGATTGGTAAATCCAAGCTTCAGATAGGAAGCCTCTTCTCCGAAAACTTCCTTCGCGTAGTAATAACAGATCCCCGATGCGATCACACCGGTCCTGCCGCTGCCCATCTCCACACGGTTAAAGGGAGACGTCTCGCTGTATGCGGCAAGCTGTTCCATTCTTTCCATGAGCCGGACCTTCAGCTTGCGGGCTATGGCCGGAAGACATACATATTTAGCCGGGTTTTTGCTCCATTCCTTCGGCTGCACATCTGCTCTTTCCTTCAGTTCCACGATGGATTTGGAATGGCAGACCCGGGTGGTCATACGAATGATAAAGGGGGTGTCATACTGTTCACCCAGCTCGAAGGCAGCCTTCATCATATCGATGCACTCCTGGCTGTCCGAGGGCTCCAGCATGGCGATATTGGCCGCTTTGGCGTAATTTCTGTTGTCCTGTTCGTTCTGGGAGGAAAACATTCCCGGTTCATCCGCCGTCACGATCACGTTACCGCCGTTGACGCCCATATAAGCCCAGGTAAACATCGGGTCTGCAGCCACGTTCATTCCGACATGCTTCATGGATACCATGCTGCGGAGCCCTGCTACCGAAGCGCCGATCGCGGATTCCATGGCTACCTTTTCATTCGGTGCCCATTCCGCGTAGATTTCTTTATAAGTGGACAGATTCTCCAGGATCTCGGTACTCGGGGTTCCCGGATATGCGGAGGCATAGGAAACGCCTGCTTCATATGCGCCTCTCGCAATGGCTTCATCGCCTGTCATCAGTTTTTTCATAGGATCCTCCTGATTTGCTTCTGTTACTCTTCAACGTATCAAAGTGCCCATTCTCTGTATTATAAGACATTTCATATAAAATTGCCATAGTAAAATTACGAATTACCTGCCCGGAGAGCCCGGGTGACTCACTCAATGCCTTCCAGATCAAAAGCGGGAATGAAGCTTTCGTCTGCCGTTTCCCCTTCCTGGATATAGGCTTTTTCGATTCCCAGCCGGACTGCCTCATCCAGTACCTTCTCGTACTCCCGCCGTGTTACCTTGCGGTTCAGTTCGGGATAGTCCGGGAGAGGACGGACAGGCGTGTACTGGTTCATGATGCTGATGTAGATCCGGTCTCCGTAGGTTTCATGGAGATAGCGCAGCACATCCTTCGAATTCCGTGTGTGACCCGGAAGGATCAGATGCCGCACGATGGTGCCTTTCCGGATATACCCTTCCGGATCAAAAACGCAGGGGCCGGTCTGACGAACCATCTCTGCCAGAGCGGTTTTCGCTGCCTCCGGGTAATCCGGAGCATGGGAAAACTTCTCAGCCAGCTGAGAATCCATGTACTTGAAATCAGGCAGATAGACATCGACAAAGCCCTCCAGCATGCGAAGGGTCCGGAGGCTTTCATAGCCTCCGCAGTTATAGACGACCGGAAGGGACAGGCCTTGTTCTCTGGCTCGTTCCAGAGCCTTCCGGATCGAAGGCGCAAAATGGGTTCCTGTCACGAGGTTGATATTCGCGGCGCCTTTTTCCTGGAGCTCCAGAAAGATTTCCGCCAGGCGTTCTTCGGAAATCTCTTTTCCTGCCTTTCCTGCCGCGATCTCATGATTCTGGCAGAAAATGCACCGCAGGGAGCATCCGCTGAAAAAGACCGCGCCCGAGCCCTTTGTCCCGGATATGCAGGGTTCTTCCCACATATGAAGGGCGGCTCTCGCCGCCCTTATCCGGTCTGTCATCCCGCAGAAACCTGCCATTCCCTCACTGCGTGAAGCGCTGCAGTTACGCGGGCACAGACAACAATGATTCATTTCCTCTTCTCTCACGGTCGGTATCACATCTCCACCAGGTCATCATGACACACGGGACGGATTCCTTTTCTTCCCAGCACCTCGATGGCTTTCTCATTATCCGGCACGCGGAGGATCATATACGCAGAGTTCTTTTTCGGAGCCGTAAAAGCATACATGTACTCCAGATTGATCTCGTTGTCGCCCAGCAGGCGGATGATCCTGGAAAGTGCGCCGGGCTCATCCGGCATCTCGATTGCCAGGACCTTGGTGATGGAGAAGATATAGCCGGCATCCTTGATCACCGTCGACGCATTGTACACGTCATCCACGATAATACGGACAATACCGAAATCCGCCGCTTCCGCCAGGGACATCGCACGCATGTCGATGCCGTTTGCGGAAAGGACATCCGTAAAATCAGCCAGTTTTCCGGGTTTGTTCTCCAAAAATACAGAAATCTGTTTTACTGTCATGGTCTTCCCTCCTTTTCTCTTCCTTGCAGGATCCTTATCCCTGATACAGGTTACGCTTGTCAATGACACGGACGGCCTTGCCCTCGCTCCGGGTAATGGCTTTCGGATTGACCAGCTTCACTTTCGCATAGATGCCGAGCATCGCCTTCAGCGCGTCGACCAGTTCTTTTTCCTTGGCGGAAACCGCACTCAGACTGTCGGAGAACATCTCCGGTGTCATCTCCACCTGAACCTCAATGGTATCGCTGTTGTTCACACGGTCGACGATGATCTGATAGTTTGCCGGATATCCCTTGTTGATCAGAACGGTCTCGATCTGGGACGGGAATACATTGACGCCCTTGACGATCAGCATGTCGTCGCTGCGGCCCAGCGGTTTGGTCATGCGGACATGGGTACGGCCGCAGGAGCACTTCTCGTGGGTCAGGATGCAGATGTCCCTTGTACGGTAACGGATCAGCGGGAAGGCTTCCTTGGTGATGCTGGTAAACACCAGTTCGCCTTTTTCACCGTCCGGCAGAACCTCGCCGGTCTTCGGATTGATGACCTCCGCGATAAAATGATCCTCATTGACATGCATGCCGCGCTGTTCGGAACACTCGAAGGATACGCCGGGGCCGGAGATCTCGGTCAGTCCGTAAATATCATATGCCTTGATGCCAAGCTTGTCTTCGATGTCATGACGCATTTCTTCGGTCCATGCTTCTGCGCCGAAGATGCCTGCCTTCAGTCTGATCTGGTCGCGAACGCCTCTTTCATGAATGCTTTCTGCCAGATAGGCTGCATAGGAAGGCGTGCAGCAGAGAATGGTGGAGCCAAGGTCCGTCATGAACTGGATCTGTCTCTCTGTATTTCCGGAAGACATGGGAAGGGTAAGGCATCCCACCTTGTGGGAACCGCCGTTCAGTCCGGGGCCGCCGGTAAACAGTCCATAGCCGTAGCAGATCTGGCAGACATCCTCTTCCGTTCCTCCGGCTGCCACGATCGCTCTTGCACAGCACTCCTCCCACAGGTCCACGTCATGCTGGGTGTAGAAGGCTACCACACGGCGTCCGGTAGTACCGCTTGTTGACTGAATACGGACACACTCACTGAGAGGTCTTGCCAGAAGTCCAAAGGGGTATTCATCTCTGAGATCATCTTTTGTGATAAACGGAAGCTTTTTCAGGTCATCCACCGACTGAATGTCCGCGGGGGTCAGCCCTGCTTCTTCCATCCTTTTACGATATATTGGTACATTGTCCCAGACGTTCTGAATCTGTCTTACAAGACGTTCACTCTGCCACTCCCGGATCTGTTCCTGCGATGCAGTCTCGATCTCCGGCTGAAAATATCTTCCCATTTGCTTCGTTCCCTCTCTTTCTGTATATCTGAATCTCGGTCGTTCCGGCGGGCATGGCCGGATGAAAGGTTTACAGGATAATCATAACACTCTTTGCCCGAAAGGTAAACTTCTTTTTTGTAAAGCATTGTCGCTTTAAAGCAATAAATTAAGCAACCTTCATTCTGCCTCCAGTCCGCCCCGTAAAGCGGCGAGGATCTTTTTTTCCCGGCGGGAGACATAGGACTGGCTGGTTCCGAGTTTCTCTGCCGTTTCCCTCTGGGTCATCGGCCGGTCCTCCAGAAACCGAAGACGGAGCAGCTCCCGGTCCATCTCCGGCAGTTTCTCCAGCAGCGCCGCGAGGCACTGCAGCTCCCAGGCTTTTTCCGCCGCTTTCTGCGGCTCTGGATAGGTTTTTCCGATCGGTTCCATGGAGCCCTCCCTGTACAACAGATTCTGGTCCGGCAATGTCTCCAGCGATACCGTCATGTGAGCGCCTTCTTTGCGAAGATAGGTGCGGATCTCGTTGGCAATACAGCGGACCGCGTAACAGCCAAGCCGGTTTTTCTTCCGGCTGTCGTAGGAATCCACGGCCTTGATCAGGCCCAGTGTTCCCACGGAAACCAGATCCTCAGCGGTTCCATATACGTGAAACTGCCCTGCAATATGCCGGACCATCCAGAGAGATCCGCAGATCAGCCGTTCCCGGGCCTTCCTGTCCTTCTCTCTCCGCATCCGCCGCAGCAGATCCTGTTCTTCTTTGTAACCGGCCGTTTTTTCCGCCTGTGTGCCGTACATACGCCCTGCCCCCTCACTTTCCCGTAAACGAAGAAAAACGCTTCGCTTACTGTATGTTGTGCAGGGGTATTATAACGGATCTCTTTTCAGAATCTTGTCGAACCCTGTCGAATCCGAAGGAAAATCGTTCGAGCTTTTTCGAGGTTTTTCGAGATTTTGTTGCACGAAAACCGGTTACACGGTATGAAAGGCTTCCATCTTTTCACGCAGCTCCGCCACGGGAAGCTGTCCGGGCGCAGACCCGGGTCCGGCTGTTCCGAAGGTGACGGAAGATCCGAAGGCTTCGCCCCGGATCCGGCTGATCTGCCCCAGGTCTCCCATGGACATGGCGATCAGCGGTTTCTGCGTATGGTTCCGGCTCATCTCGGAGACCGCTTCCATCAGCACCTCCACATCTTCGCTGTTTTCCGGCATGACGGCCAGTTTCAGGATGTCTGCCCCGCTTTGATCCAGCCGGTCCAGCTTTTCCAGAAGCTCCTCCCTGGTTCCCGTTCTTTCAAAATCATGGGAGGAAGCGATCACGGCCACGCCCCGGGAATGCAGATTCCGGATCAGACGTTTCATCGCCTCGGGATCCCGCAGATATTCCACATCCGCCAGATCCGTTTTTCCGCTGGCGGCCGCCCGTTCGATCAGTGCCGTCTGCTCCTCCGGCGAGATCGCAAGGATCCCCCCCTCCTCCGAGGACCGGACCGTGAACAGAAGCGGAATTCCCTTCAGGACACCGTCCAGGGCAAAGAGCATTTCTTCCACCCGGGCCAGGCGGTTCTCTTCTTCCCACAGATCCGCCCGCCATTCCACCAGATCGGCTCCGGCCTTTACTGCTTCGGCCGTCTGAGAGAGGATCTCCTCCCGGGTTTTACCGGTCACCGGCACACAGATACAGGGGATTCCCTCCCCGATGATACAGTCTTTCACAAAAACGGGTTTTGTCATATGTTCCTCCTTGACAAAATCAGACGCATTTCTTTATCATAGATTCAGCTGAAGGCAGGCCGGAGACCAGCGTCTGCTGCCTCTCCCGCAGCGCCGTAATCATGTTCTGAAAGGATTTACCCATGAATACAATCACAGGAACCACCGGTCTGACCGCCCTGCTGGGCAGTCCGGTCTCTCACAGCATCTCTCCCCTCATGCACAACGAAGCCTTCCGGCTGCTGGGAATCGACTCGGTCTATCTCTGCTTTGACGTCACGGAAGAAACGCTGGAGGAAGCTGTCCGCGGTCTGCGGGCCTGCCGCATCCGGGGCTTTAACCTCACCATGCCGCTGAAGAACCGGATCGTTCCTCTGCTGGATGACCTTTCTCCCGAAGCCAGACTGATCGGCGCCGTCAACACGGTGGTGGTGGATCCGGACGGACGGATGACCGGGTACAACACCGACGGGATCGGTTTTGTGCGGTCCGCGCGGGATGCCGGCCATGACATAACCGGCAAAAAGCTCGTACTGATGGGTGCCGGAGGCGCAGCTACCGCCATCTGTGCCCAGGCTGCCTTAAGCGGTGCAGCCGAGATCCATCAGTTTGTCCGCTCCCAAAGCCGTTTCCGGGACAGGGCCGAGGCCCTGATCCGTACCATCAACGATACGCTTCCCTGCAGAGCTTGCCTTCATGACAACGAGGACACGGAAACGCTCGCGCAGGTACTGGGCGGCTCTGACATGCTGATCAATGCCACCAGCGTGGGGATGGCTCCGGATACCGGAACATCCATCCTCCCGGATCCCTCCGTCCTTCATCCTGGTCTCACCGTGGCGGATATCATTTACAATCCCAGGCGGACTCTTCTTCTCAGGCAGGCTGAGGACGCCGGCTGCGCCGTTTTCAACGGCATGTACATGCTGCTGTATCAGGGCGCCGAAGCCTTCCGGCTCTGGACCGGACAGGAGATGCCTGTGGAAGAGATCAGAATGAAATATTTCCGGTAACGAGCTCCTTTGCCAGGGCGAAAGCCTCCCGGACCATATAATGCGGCAGAATGACCGCCGGGCTTGTAGGCGCCGCCATGCCGCTGGCCTGTGTATATCCCAGACTCTCCGCCAGCCTTAGCGCTCTGTATACATGAAAATTGTTGGTGACGATCCCGGTCGGACTTTCCCCGCAGCCGCTTTTCTCCGCTGCGTAGATCAGATTTTCCCGGGTGTCCGTGGAGGCATCCTCCAGGATCAGCCTGGAAGGATCCATCCCCTTCTCCGTGAGCCATTTCTCCATGCAGGCGGCTTCTGAGATCTGCTCGTCGGGCCCCTGTCCGCCGGACAGGATCAGCATTGTTTCCGGATTCTGCTCCGCGTAGGCAAGCGCCGTCTCCAGCCTTTTCCGCAGGGCTCTGGAGGGCCGGTCATCCCGGACCTTCGCTCCCAGAACCACCAGATAAGAGAGTCCTTCCGGCGCCTGGGCATGCATGCCGCTGACCACTCTGGAAAACAGAAAAAGAAAGGCGGCAAACCCGGTCAGAAGGAGGCCGAACAGGATCCTCTTTCCCCAGAGGGGAACGTTCCCCGGATGGGTGCGGTCATATCGGAGAAGAACGAAAAGCAGCAGAAAAACAGCTCCCGTCAGGATCCAGAACCATGCAAAGCTGGTCCCGTATCCGGAGCATATAATTACAACCATATAATAGGCCAGGCTCAGTACCGCCAGGATAAGAAATACTGCTTCCATGATTTCCTTTTTCCTGCTGATCACAGGAGTCTCCGTCTCTTTTTAAAACACCCGCCGGGAGTCATCCTGACGGGTGTTCTTCTTAATCATCTTATGCTCTGCCGCAGCAGTATTTGTACTTTTTCCCGCTTCCGCAGGGGCAGGGATCATTGCGGCCGATCTTCTGGGGCTTTACAATGGTACCGGACTTTTTCTGTTCCAGATACAGTTCCTTCTGCTTCTCTTCGCTGAAAATATCGTTCCACTGCGGAAGGCCGTACAGCCAGTCTGCCTTCGCATCCACCATATTCTTGTACAGCTTTTCCTTGTCAAAGGCCAGGGAAACCGGAGTGTCCTCATCCATGGTCTCGATGGGGTTCGGCTCCACAAGGCTGTCATTGATGCCATCCAGAAAACCGGTCATGGTCATCACGGACTGGCCGTATTTTTCCGCCAGCTCTTTCACGGTTCCGGTCACCTGCACATCCGGCTCAGACAGAAGCTGCTCATAGATTCCTTTTTCGATGTTGAAATATTCTGCCCAGAATCTCTGGAGCTTTCCTTTGTCGGCGTTCTGATCGTAGGCGATCCCGCGCCACTGTTCCAAAAGTGTCTTTTCGCTCATAATAACTCCTCTTTTCTATCTTTTCCGGACTGCCAGGGGCAGCACGGACATTCACGGTTTTAACATGGCCTCCAGCTTTTTCGCCGCCTGGGGGAAGTTTTCAAAACGGATCGTTTTCATTCCCAGAGATGCGGCCGTGTCACAGTTTTCCTGCCGGTCGTCGATGAAGACGCATTCCGAAGGATCCAGCCGGTATTCTTCCAGAAGCTTCCGGTAGATCTCCGGTCCCGGTTTGATCAGATTGACCTCACAGGAAAAGATCGCTCCGTCCATATAGGGAAGGAACGCCATGTCCTTCCGGTTTACATCCAGCATGTACCGGCAGAAATTGGAAAGAACATACAGACGGCAGCCCTGCTCCTTCAGAAAACGGACCCAGGTCACATTATATTCCATGGGATGAATACATTCGTAGGAACGCCGCATGATCTCACGGATCTCACTCTCGTATTCCGGGGCTTCCTTCACCATGGCCTGGATGTATTCTTCCTCTTCTTTTCCGCCCCGGTCCCGTTCGTTCCAGGTCGTGCTCCGGAAGATCACATCCGCCAGCCGTTCGTATTTTTCCTTATCAAAGCCAAAGCTTTTCAGGTAATCCGGCCAGTTATAATCCATCAGGACATTTCCGACGTCAAACACCACATTCCGGATCCCCTCTTCCCTTGTCTGCGTTTTTCGTCCCTTCAGCACACGGTAGACCGTCATGCAGATATAGGCGAACACCGGGACAAAGATCGCGATCCCCACGACCGCCATGAATTCGCCCTGGGAGTTTTCGCCGCTCCGGAAGGCAAAGATCATGGGAAGACAGCAGACGATCAGCAGCAGTCCCACCCCCAGCAGAGCCAGGATACGTTTCTTATCTTTCATGCATTTCACCGATAAATGATATCATCCCGTCCGGGACCGTTGGAGATCATGGTGATGGGGAAGCCGATCTTCTTTTCCACAAATTCGATGTAATTCCGGCAGTTCTCCGGAAGCTCTTCGTAGGTACGGATTCCGCGGATGTCCGTCTTCCATCCCGGAAGCACTTCGAACACCGGTTTTGCCTTTTCCAGAAGCCCGGTGGTCGGGAAATCCGTGGTCACCTTTCCATCGATCTCATATCCGGTGCATACCGGGATCTCATCCAGATATCCGAGAACATCCAGAACCGTAAAGGCCACATCCGTCGTCCCCTGGATCCGGCAGCCATACCGGGAGGCAACGCAGTCAAACCAGCCCATTCTTCTCGGCCGGCCTGTGGTGGCGCCGTATTCTCCGCCGTCACCGCCGCGGCGTCTCAGTTCATCGGCTTCTTCCCCGAAGATCTCGGAGACAAAAGCCCCTGCTCCGACGGCGCTGGAGTACGCCTTCACCACCGTCACGATCTTTCCGATCTCGTAAGGCGGAATCCCCGCGCCGATGGCGCCGAAGGCCGCCAGGGTCGAGGAGGAGGTCACCATGGGATAAATGCCGTGATCGGGATCCTTCAGGGAACCCAGCTGCCCCTCCAGAAGGATCTGTTTTCCTTCCCGGATCGCGTTCCACAGATAGGCGGAAACATCGCACACATAGGGTGCCGCCATCTCTCTGTAACGCATCAGCTCCTCAAAAATCTCATCCACCTTCAGCAGCGGCTTGTGATACAGATGCTCCAGAAGCACATTTTTGGTCTCCAGCACCCGGGCAAGCTTCTCCTTCAGGGTATCCTCAAAGAACAGCTCATTCACCTGGAAGCCGATCTTTGCATATTTATCCGAATAAAACGGAGCGATGCCGGACTTGGTCGATCCGAAGGATTTTCCGCCCAGCCGTTCCTCTTCATACTGATCAAACAGGATGTGATACGGCATGACGATCTGGGCCCGGTCCGAGATCAGTACCTTCGGTGCCGGAACGCCTCTTTCCACCACTTCCTGATATTCCTTAAAGAAAACCGGGATGTTCAGCGCCACACCATTTCCGATGATGCTGGTGGTATGGTTATAAAAGACACCGGAGGGAAGAGTGTGAAGCGCGAATTTTCCGTAATTGTTTACGATGGTATGCCCCGCGTTGGCTCCCCCCTGAAAACGGACGATGATATCCGCCTCTCTGGCAAGCATATCCGTGATCTTGCCCTTTCCTTCGTCTCCCCAGTTTGCTCCTACAACTGCTTTTACCATAGACTATCGCATTCCTTTCATACCTTGATCTCGGCTGTAAGCCCGAGAAGGTCCTCTCGCTCTGCCAGCACCGGACGTACCACGGTATCCAGATACCGTCCGGTCTGTTCCGCCGCCCGTCCTGTATAACGGGAGGGATCCATCGCGGCCTGAAGCTCCTCCAGAGTCAGGTCAAAAGCCGGATCCGCCGCGATCAGCTCCAGCAGATCATTGTCGCGTCCCTCTTCCTTCACATGACGTCCGGCTTCCATGGACAGGGTCCGGATCCGTTCATGCAGCTCCTGACGGTCACCGCCGGCCTTTACCGCATCCATCATGATATTTTCGGTGGCCATAAAAGGAAGCTCCGAACGCAGGTGCTTTTCGATGACCTTCGGATAGACCACAAGACCATCCGCCACGTTCAGGCACAGGTCCAGGATCCCGTCCACCGCCAGGAAGCCTTCCGGCACGGAAAGTCTCTTGTTGGCGGAATCATCCAGAGTCCGCTCAAACCACTGGGTCGCAGCGGTTATGGCCGGATTCAGGGCATCGATCATCACATATCTGGACAGCGAAGCGATCCGCTCGCTCCGCATCGGGTTTCGTTTGTACGCCATGGCCGAGGAACCGATCTGGGTTTTCTCGAAGGGCTCCTCCACCTCCTTCAGATGTTGCAGGAGACGGATGTCATTGGACATTTTATGGGCGCTGGATGCGATTCCCGCAAGAATGTTCAGGACCCGGGTGTCCACCTTTCTCGAATAGGTCTGCCCGGACACGGGATAGCAGGCTTCAAAGCCCATTTTCTCCGCGATCATCGGATCGATCCGGTCGATCTTCTCCTGATCCCCTTCAAACAGCTCCAGAAAGCTGGCCTGGGTTCCGGTGGTTCCCTTGGATCCCAGAAGCTTCAGGGTTCCCAGCACATATTCCAGATCCTCCAGGTCCATCATGAATTCCTGGATCCAGAGGGTGGCTCTTTTCCCCACCGTGGTGGGCTGGGCCGGCTGAAAATGGGTGAAGGCCAGGGTCGGAAGCGCCTTGTACTCGTCCGCGAAGGAGGCCAGACGCCCGATCACGTTGACCAGCTTGCGCCGGATCAGGCGGAGGGCTTCCCGCATGACGATCATGTCCGTATTGTCTCCCACATAGCAGGAGGTGGCGCCAAGATGGATGATCCCCTTGGCCTTGGGGCACTGCACGCCATAGGCGTACACATGGGACATCACATCATGCCGAACCACTTTTTCTCTCTCGACAGCCACATCATAGTTGATGTCTTCCGCATGGGCCTTCAGCTCGTCGATCTGCTCCTGGGTAATATCGAGACCAAGCTCTTTTTCCGTCTCGGCCAGGGCGATCCACAGGCGCCGCCAGGTGCGGAATTTCATATCCTGGGAAAATATATACTGCATTTCCCTGCTGGCATAGCGCTCGGACAGGGGGCTTGTATAACGGTCTGTGCTCATACTGTTCTCCCTATATTCTTCTGCGGGATCAATCCAGTCCCAGACGATGGAAGACTTCGTTGTAGGCCTCTTCCACATTGCCGAGATCCCGGCGGAAACGGTCTTTATCCAGTTTTTCGTTGGTCTCCACATCCCAGAGACGGCAGGTATCCGGGGATACTTCGTCCGCCAGCAGGATCTGGCCATGATAACGGCCGAACTCGATCTTGAAGTCGATCAGCTTCAGACCGGCCTGAAGGAAATACTCCTTCATGATCTCGTTGACCTTCAGGGTATATTCACGGATCTGGTCCAGCTCCTCCTTTGTGGCAAGGCCCAGGGCCAGAGCATAATCATCGTTGATAAAAGGATCGCCCAGCGCATCGTTCTTGTAGCTGAACTCCAGGATCGGGCAGAGAAGCGCCGTTCCTTCCGCCACGCCCATTCTCTTGGAAAAGCTGCCTGCGGCTACGTTCCGGATGATCACCTCCAGCGGGACGATGTCAACCTTTTTGACCGCTGTCTCTCTGTCATTCAGCTCCGAAATAAAATGCGTCGGAATGCCGGCTTCTTCAAACTTCCGGAAAACAAGATTCGTCATGCGGTTGTTGATCACGCCTTTGCCCTGGATCGTGCCTTTCTTCTCTCCGTTGAATGCGGTGGCATCATCCTTGTAGCTGACGATCACGACATCCGGATCCTCTGTGGCAAAAACCTTCTTTGCTTTTCCTTCGTAGAGCTGTTCTCTTTTTTCCATGTCCAGCACCTGTTCCTTTCGATGTACACAGATTGTTCATAATGATGTTTCAGGCTAACACACCCACGTATTATATAACAGGCCTTTCTCAAAAGCAACCGGAAAATTATGATCCTGTGCTCCTGTGATATTCCCGGGTGATCCGTTCCAGGGTACTGTCGATATTCCGCCCGTACACCGGGGTCTCCGGAAGACGGGCAAAGCGATCCAGCTCCTGCTCGATCTCCGCCGTCATTTCCTGATCCGCTCCGGTCTCCGCCAGGCGGCTCTCATATTCCAGCGGTGTCCTCACACTCCGGAAGGCCAGCAGGTAAACTTTCAGTTCCTCCCGTTTTCCGCTGATCCCGAAGCTTTTCCAGAAGCATTCCAGCGCTTTTTCCATCTGAAAGAGGCGGGCATAGGCACAGCCCAGATTATGCCAGACCTTCGATGCGAATTCTCTTTCTCCCTCGGTCATCTGCTCCGGTTCGACACGATACTCCGCATAAGAAAGGATCTCCCGGTAGGAACGGATGGCATTGACATACATTCCGTTCTGCACCAGGGCATCCCCCTTCAGCTTCTTCCGCACACTGAGGGTCTCCCCCTCCAGGGAGGCAAGGCGGCCGTTCAGATTCCGCAGCTCCTCATAGGTCAGGTAATTGATCTCCTTGAAAATCGGATACAGGAAATCCTGCAGATCCGCAAACTTGCCCAGATGAGGCCGGAGCTTCGCCGCCAAGGCGGGCAGATGCAGCTCCGTGTCGATCCAGCGGCACAGATCCTCCCGGATCACAGTCTCATCCACAAGATACAGATTGTTGTACAGAAAATAGCAAAGCTCCTCCAGAGAGTAGATGTTGGTGCTGATATTCTCCAGATAAAAGGGAACTTCGGTCCGTTTTGTCTGACAAAGGATATATCCGGTCATGATACTCCCTCCTCTGTCCAGTTCACTGTCTCCTTCCAGACCTTTCCGCTGGAGGGGAACATATCGCCAAAGCCGAGATCCGTCACCGTGATGCGGCAGCGGTCCGGCGAAACATAGGCCAGCTCCAGCAGAAGCCGGGTCGTCTTGTCCGGTCTTGCCGGCAGTCCGGGAAGATGCATCACGACCCGCTTTTTCTCGGTCTCGCCCATCCGCAGAACCACAAACACCAGGTCTTCGGTCTTATTGAGGATCAGCTCGCAGCGGCTGCTGCATTCATACCAGTTTTCTCCGCCGGTGATCAGCGGCACATAGGCCGGAGACCCCATGACCAGCATTTCCATCCCCACGTCTTCCCTGACAATGGACTGGCTCAAGAAGCGGATATTCTTAAGATTCCGGTCCTCCATGCGTTCCTTTCCCGCCGCGCAGGCTCCTCCCGCATGAAGATTGTTTCCATAATATACCTTCCGTTTCTGAAAACACAGAAGCTTTACCGCCTGTTTCGCCCAGTCGGTGTCAAAGCCTTCCCCGCTGATCTGAATGCTGGAGAACAGCTCCGTCCCCACCGTTTCCTGGATAAACGTGCAGAAGGCCGAATCTCTTTCCCGGGCCGTCTCCGGCAGCGTCGTCGTTACCGGCTCCTCAAGCTGTACCAGGACGGGCTTTCTGGCGTTGTTGACCGAAAGCTTCCGGAAGGTGACCTCATTGCCGTCAAAAATGTACCAGGCCACACTGCGGTTCACCACCTCTTTTTTCTGCGTCATCACATAATAAAAGAAGCTTTCCCCGTAATCCATCAGCAGAAAACGGTCCTCCGGGATCCCGAGGGATGTGCAGGCACGCTTCAGGTTTTTCACCCGGATATCCGTGAGAGACGGGGTGGCGATGCACAGGCAGCGGGTGTTCCGGATCACTTCCATCACCCCGAGATACCGCAGCATGCCTTTGATAAAAGAAGCCGCCAGCTCCCAGGGCTCCCTGGATTCCTCCAGCACCTGCACCGGCTCCTCCTTCCCGGTGATCTCGTAGAGATTCTCGATCAGATAACCGTTTTTCTCCCGGGAAAAATATTCCGCCTCGATTCCCACCGAGTATTCGGCCTGCCCGGCTCTCCGGCATAAAGCCGTTGGAGCTTCGTAGACATTGGCTCCCACCTTCATGGAGATCGAGCGGGGCTCATCCGCCTTGCGGTCATAGTAGCAGAGCTGTGTATTTTCTTTTCCAAAATCGATTCCGATGATCAGATCCCGAATCTCATTCATTCCATAGCTCCTTATTGCAGTCTGAACATTTCATTGACATACTGTTCCTGACGGAGATACTGTTTCAGGCCCGCAGCCGTCTCCCGGTCCTTCTTCAGCTTCCGGGAGGACAGCAGCTGATTGATCAGCTGATAACGGGAGGAAGGATTCCCCTCCACCCGGTTCATGGTAAGCACGCGCTCCGAGGTCTTACGGCTCTTCCCGTTTTCCTCGATGACAAAATAATACCGCAGCGTTTCTCCGTAAAACAAGGTAAAGGTTCTCACAAAAATCCCCTGATACACCGGGGCAAGCGGCTGGGACACATAATTCCCGTCATCCCCCAGTCCCGAATCCAGCCGGTAGAACAGGGTCACCGAGGCATCGGGCCCGGCATGACATTCCACAAAGGTTTTGTCATCCAGCTGCCAGGGGCTCAGGATATCCTGGGGAAGCTTCCGGAAGAAGCCGAATACCATTCCTTTTTCCATGCACTCCCGGAGCAGCTTTTCTTTCATTTCTTTATAATCGCCCCGGCTGTCCTTCTCCCGCACCAGGGATTTGAACAGCGCCAGATGGCAGACCTGATCCACTTCCCATTCGTTCCGGAAGGCCGTCTCCAGACAGCTCCGCACAAAGGGACTGATCCCGTGCTCCTTCACGAACGCGCCGTAGGAAAGCTGGGTCAGATACGCCCCGATGATTTTCTCCCTGCCGGACTCACGGACATAGCTTTCCAGGACCTTTTCCCCTTCCTTCCGGTAATCCTGGGTCAGCATCAGAAGCTGCAGGATCTTCTCGTCAAAGGAATAGGTGTCCAGTTCAAAGCCCTCGGCGCTTTTGCGGATGGCAAACAGCTCATCCACCGGACCGTTGCGGTACATCATCAGATAACGGAGGATCATTTCGTCATAAAGTCCGTTCCGGAACACCTGGGAAGAAAGCGCGATCAGCTCGTCATCCTCCCGCATATCCCGCCGGATGATCATGCGGCTTACCAGCTTCAGCAGATCCGGCCGGCTCACCTCTTCTGCCCCGAACTCCTCCACGATCCTGTAGGCCTGGCGGAACAGTCCCCTTTCGATCAGGATCTCCAGAAGCGTCTTCCGGTCCACCAGGGCATATTCCCGATAGTCCAGCTTTTTCAGAAGTCCGTCCAGCTCGGAGCCCCGCACATTCTCCCGGTACCAGGAAAGGATCCTCCTGCGGATCTCTTTCTGGTATTCCGGCGTGAAGGAATCGGACTGGACCACCTGCTGGAAAACCGCCAGATTCTGTTCGGTGATCTCCCGGGTCTCACAGTAATTCAGAAGGATCCCGGGCTCCGTATATCGTTTTTCAAGGATCTGCGGGATGAGATCCCGCTCGTCCATCAGTTTCTTCAGATTGTAATCCACCGTGGCGCTGTAACGGCGCTGCTTGTCGTCCTGGAACAGGACAGCCGCGTCCGACGTGTAGATCCGCGGGTACGCAACGCCCTGGACACAGGGATACAGCTCTTCCCGCACCAGCTGGCTGTGCCGCACGATCACACAGCGGACCTTCTTGCTGTCGCAGTACAGACGATTGACGAAAAGGATGCCCGAAAGGATCCGTGCCTCCTCCTGATTTTCCGGTGAATGGAGATATTCCTGATACAGGAGCGCATAATCCTCGCTGACCCTGCCCTCCCGGATCTTCTGGGCGGCAAAGGAACGGATGGTCTCCTGATAGCTTTTGTAGGTCTGGGGATCCTGATCGCGGTTCGCGATCACATCCGCATAGATGTAGGCTTTTCTTGTATCCCCCAGATTGCTGTTGTTGTAGTTGAAATACATCAGAAGAGACTTGGGCAGCTCCCGGTGATAGGAAATGTCCAGGGTCTCCATATAATATTCAAACACCCTTGTGAGACGGATGTCCCGCTCCACGGCCAGCTCGAACCAGCGGAAATACTCCTTCTTCCGCGGGTTTCCGCGCATGATATACTGGCAGATCGCCTCCAGCGAATCGTCGGAGGGATACGCCTCGTACCCGTACACCAGCGCCCGGTACAGGCTCTCCCGGAATTCTTTTTCGTTTCCGGACAGGAAGGTGAAACGGTTGGTAAGCTCCTGGGTCAGAAGCCCTTTCCGTCCCGCGAACAGAAATACCTGGATCCAGAAACGGCTGAGCCGGTGCAGGAGGCTCTCATCCATGCAGATGCGCACCCAGGCCTCCAGATACAGGACCGGGTTCCGGCAGCCTCTCTCAAAAAGCTCCTCCAGCTCGTACAGTGCCCTCGAGGGCAGCCGCACCAGCTCCGGATCCACCTGAAGCAGGATCTCCTGCAGGACAAAGCTTTTTTCGTTCCGGGCCCGCAAAGCCTGGATTCTGCGGAGGACCGCATCCTTGTCCTTGTACAGGCCGGCCTCGGAGCAGAGATACAGATACAGTCCGGCGATCTCCGGGTTGTCACGGATAAAGGACTGGCTGTGAAACTCTCTCAGCAGATCCGCTGCCTCTTCCTTTTTGCCCTCCTTCCAGAGGACAAAAACCTCATAGATCCGGTATTCCGGATAATCAAAGCCCGAATCCTTCAGCCGGTTCAGTTCATAATGCGACTGCGCCGCCCAGGCGGGACAGTCCAGCGTCTGGCAGCGGTAATCCAGATAATCCCGCATCAGATTCAGCCGGCATTTCTGTTCCTCCAGATGGATCTGCACCCCCGAGCGCATGGTCCTGGAGGCGACCACCTCAAAGAACAGCTCCTGATAGGGCGTGATGATGCGGATCCCTCCGTACTGATTGCCCTCTCCCAGCTTTTCCTGCCGGATCACATAGGCCAGGTTGTAGGAGCTTCCGATAAAATCTTCATCGGTGATCACACGCTTTTCCGTCTCGATAAAGCCGCCTTCCACCACCACATCCATCCGCAGATGGCCCCAGCCGCTGCGGGTAAGGAGCACCGACTCCCGGGTGGATTCGGTGATCTCGAAAATTTCTCTCCGGTATTCCTGGAGTCGCACCGTGACCTTCTCCTTCCGGCCGGCGGCGATCAGGAATTCCTCCAGGTTCTGATAGGTGACCGGCTGCGCGGACAGACCGGCATACAAGGAACGGATCCTCCCGTCGGACTGCTTTTCGCACAGTCTCTCAAACTCCGGATCCGTGAACATTCGATAAGCTTCCCGGAAATCCTCCTCCGCGATCTTCGCAAAATCATCGAGGGAGCGGACCTCCCCCTCCGATGTGGACAGGACCCCCGATCCGGTACGGATCGTGACCGGGATCTTATACTCGCCCACATTCGTGGTGAAGCAGAGCCACTCCTCACGGACTTCGCCGGGAAGCAGGCCCACCGCATCGATGCCGAAGGGAAGGCGTATGGTGGTCCCGGAAAAGATTTCCAGTCCCGGCACCAGTCTCCGGTCAGAGGACGTCACATACCCGCGGATCTTCCGGTTCTGTTCCGTGCCGATATACAGCTCTCTCTGGGCTGTCTCGCCGGCCGGAAGCTCCACCTCCACGCTTTCCTGGGAAAACATGAGAACGGGCGGCTCATATTCAAATTCTCCATTCAAAAGCTCATCGATCCTCTTTTTCAATTCGGGTCCCCTTTTCTGTCACTGGCCGTCCTCCGGACGGCGAAGAATGTCATAGGTCTCGATTCCCGGTCCCAGATCCACGTAGAGCACCTGCTGCGGATGGGGCGCGCTTTCCACCTCTGCGCCACTTTCGTCCCGGATCGAGCGGATCTGCACGGGAATGTCCCGTCCGTCCGGCTTCATGATCTCTATGGTCTCCCCGGTCACAAATTTATTCCGCTGCGTGATACGCACCCGTCCGTCCGGGCATACCTCCTCCGCGTATCCGAGATAGGTGTATTCCCGGATATAGGTATTGCTGTCGTAGATCTGGCTTTCCTCCGTCGGTCTGCCATAAAAGAAACCGGTGGTGAACTGCCGGTAGGTACAGTTGGAGATCTGTTCCCTGTACCAGTCCATGTGGGCCTGATACAAGGCCGGATCCTTCATCAGATCGTCGATGGCTCTCCGGTAGGTCCGGGCCACGGTGGCGACATACAGGGCCGTCTTCATCCTGCCCTCGATCTTCATGCTGTCCACACCGCTCTCCGCCAGATCCTCCAGATGCTCGATCATGCACAGATCCTTGGAATTAAAAATATAGGTTCCTCTTTCATTTTCAAAAACCGGCATGTACTCTCCCGGCCGTGTTTCTTCCATCAGGGAATATTTCCAGCGGCAGGGATGGGTGCATTCTCCCCGGTTCGCATCCCTGCCGGTCAGAAAATTGCTCAGCAGACAGCGGCCGGAATAGGAAATGCACATGGCCCCGTGAATAAACGTCTCGATCTCCAGATCCTCCGGCACGGATGCGCGGATCTCCCGGATTTCCTCCAGGGAAAGCTCCCTGGCTGTCACGACCCGCCGGGCTCCCAGTCTGTGCCAGAACCGGAAGGTCTCCGAATTGGTGTTGTTGGCCTGGGTGCTGATATGAATGTCGATCTCCGGACAGATCTCCCGGGCCAGGGTGAAAATTCCGGGATCCGCGATGATCAGGGCATCCGGAGCCAGGCCTTTCAGCTCCTGCAGATATTCCCGCACACCGGCCAGATCACGGTTATGCGCCAGGATATTGACGGTCACGTGCACCTTGACCCCGTGTTCATGGGCAAAACGAATGCCCTTCTCCATATCCTCCATGGAAAAATTTCTGGCCTTCGCCCGAAGGCCGTAGGCTTCCCCGCCGATATAGACCGCGTCCGCTCCGTAAAGCACCGCGATCTTCAGCACCTCAAGGCTGCTGGCAGGCACCAGCAGTTCCGGTTTTTTCATTCTCCAGGTTCCTCCAGTTTTACACTCAGTGAAGCTCCGTCCCCCGACGGAAGGATCACCGTCTCCAGAGCGGGATCATGGGTAAGGGCATGCAGATATTCCCGCATCCGTTTATAGATGGTCCGTTTCCGCCGTTCCACCAGATAATGGGACTGCACCAGATCTCCGTTCTGAAGGACATTGTCCGAAATCAGAAGACTTCCGGGCCGCATGAGCCGCAGCAGCTCCGGCAGCCAGCGGATATACTGTCCCTTCGCCGCATCCATAAAGATCAGGTCGAAGGGCCCCGCGAGACGTTCCAGGACATCCTGGGCATCTCCGGCCAGAAGCGTGATCTGTTCTTCTCTTCCCGCTCTCCGGAAGTTGTCGGCAGCCTTGCGGATCCGTTCTTCATCATTTTCGATGGTGGTGACATGAAGATCCGCAGGACCATACTCACACATAAGAAGTGTGGAGAAGCCAACGGCCGTCCCCACCTCCAGAATCTGCTTCGGTTTCTGCAGCGCAAGAAGAGTCCGGATCAGCTTCTGTGTCTCCCTGCGGATCACAGGCACATGCATCTCCAGGGCTTCCTGTTCCAGGCTGTCCAGAAACCCGGTATTTCCTTTGTCAAAGGAGTCGATAAAAACCTTCAGTCTCTCTCCGTCGGTCACGAGCTTGCGGCCCCTTCCTGTTCTTTATCCCCCGCCAGGATTCCCATGATGCGGTTCGGCGTATACGCCGTGCTCAGCAGATAGGTTCCCGGCTGCAGCTTTCCGTGATAATTGGAAAGCCGTTCCTGTACCACAAAAACATAGGCATTGCGGATCAGACCCTTGCTCTCCAGGGTCTTTCCGATCTTGTAGGGCGTACTGTTTTCCTGGATCACCACCGTGACCTCCTGCCCGGCGCCGGGATTCATGGCCTGCTGGTTGAAAACATCGTAGCCGAAGTAGTAAGCGGTTTTGCCCAGCCAGAACAAAAGCACCGCAACACACGCATACAATGCGATATGAAAGACGCCGCCCGCCAGCGCAAGACCTACCTTTCCGGCTTTATCCTTCGCATTTCCCATGACCGGTCTCCTTTCTCACACATCCTCCGGTACGCTGTACCGGATGCCCGCAAACAGGGTCCCGCAGATTTTCTGCATCATTTTGTTGACCGCCAGCTCCGCCTCCAGATAGGCGTTTGCCTCCGGAACCTTCCGAAGCTCGGCGGACCGCTGTTCCATGATCTCCGAGACCGCATAGAGATCCGACGGATTCTCCTGCTGCATCAGGAAATTATCGGCCCGGAACCGGTTCACCCGGTCTTTGAGTCCGGGGATATGTTCCAGTCTTTCTTCCTGTTCCACGTAGTCCTTATAGATATCGCTCTCCAGGATCGCCTGCAGAAGCTGCTCCGTAAGCATCTCGATCCGGTCCATATTATGCCTCCATGATGATGGGAAGGATCATCGGGCTTCTTTTCGTGCGTTTCCACACGTAGGAAGAAAGGGCGTCCTTCACCTCGTTCTTGATCCGGCCCCAGTCGTTGATCCGTCTGGCGCTGCAGGTGTCCAGGGCTTCCTGCACGGCCTCCCTGGCATGCTCCATCAGATCCTCCGATTCCTTGACATACACAAAGCCCCGGGACACGATATCCGGTCCCGACAGCACCACATTGCTCCGGCGTTCCAGTGTCATCACCACGATGATGATGCCGTCCTCCGCCAGTCTCTGACGGTCCCGCAGGACCACATTGCCGACATCGCCGACGCCGAGGCCGTCCACCAGGATCGCCCCGGTCTGTACGCTTCCGGTCACGGAAGCGCCGCTCTCATCCAGCTCCAGCACATTCCCGGAGGAAAGGATGAAGATATTGTCCTTCGGGATCCCCAGCTCTTCCACCACATGGGCCTGGGCGGTCAGATGACGGTATTCCCCGTGCACCGGGATCGCATAGCGCGGCCGTACCAGGGAATAAAGGAGCTTGATCTCCTCCTGGCAGGCATGTCCGGATACGTGGGCATCCTGGAAAATGACCTTGGCTCCCTTCATGGAAAGCTCGTTGATCACCTTGGAGACCGCTTTCTCGTTGCCCGGGATGGGATGCGAACTGAAGATAATGGTATCGTTCGGCTTGATGGTAATCTTTTTATGAATGCTCGCTGCCATTCTGGAAAGCGCCGCCATGGACTCTCCCTGGCTTCCGGTGGTGATCAGCACCACCTGCTCGTCCGGATAATTCCGGACTTCATCGATCTCGATCAGGGTCTGGTCCGGAACCCGCAGATAACCCAGCTCCGAAGCCACCGCGATGATGTTGACCATGCTGCGGCCTTCCACGGCGACCTTCCGGCCATACCGGTAGGCTGTATTGATGATCTGCTGCACCCGGTCCACGTTGGAAGCGAAGGTTGCAATGATGATCCGGGAATTCCGGTTTTCATTAAACAGGTTGTCGAACACATGACCCACGGTCCGTTCGGACATGGTAAAGCCCGGTCTTTCGGCGTTGGTGCTGTCGCACATCAGAGCCAGCACGCCCTTTTTGCCGATCTCCGCAAAACGCTGCAGATCGATGGCATCCCCGAAGACGGGTGTATAGTCCACCTTGAAATCGCCTGTATGGACAACGATCCCCACCGGCGAATAGATCGCCAGGGCCGACGCATCCTGAATGCTGTGATTGGTCTTGATGAATTCGATGGAGAAATCGCCCAGATTGATCACCTGGCCATGACGGACCTCCTTCATCTTAGTCGTCTTGACCATGTCGTGCTCTTTCAGCTTGTTGGTGATCAGGCCGAGGGTCAGCTTGGTGGAATAGATCGGGACGTTGACTTCCCGCAGGACATAGGGAAGGGCGCCGATATGATCCTCATGTCCGTGGGTGATCACAAACCCCTTCACTTTATGAATATTTTCCTTCAGATAGGTGATATCCGGGATCACCAGATCGATGCCGAGCATATCATCTTCCGGGAAGGAAAGCCCGCAGTCCACCACAACGATGCTGTCCCCATACTCGAAGACCGTGATGTTCATGCCGATCTGCTCCAGACCGCCCAGGGGGATGATTTTCAGCCGAGAGACATGCTTCTTTCCTTTTTTTCCGTTCCCCTTGGTCTGCACCGGGAAGAATTTTCCCGTCACGGGACGGGATGGGCTTTTTGTATTGTTTCTGCTGTTCTTGGCAGCGGTATTCCTGGTAGGTTCTTTGGTTTTATTCTTAACAGGTTCGGCATTTTTACCGGTATTCTTTGCCGGAATCTTCTTCGCGTCTTTTCCCTGATGATTTTTATTATTGACAAAATGTCTGTTACGGTTTTTATTGCTGTTCAAAAACATACCTCCATGGTTCAGAATTCCAGATCAGCATCCTCCAGAAGTGACTGGAATACTTTTGACACGGCGGCCAGCTCCGAATCATCCTCTACCATTTCATAACAGGCATCCGTACTGTCAGGATCTGAAATATCCCGCATGATGTAGGCGTTTGCCTCCTCATCCAGGGAATCCGAAACAAGCAGGTAGTTTTTTCCCGCAATACAGGTCTGTTCCTCCACGAAAAATTCCACCGTCGTGCCGTCTTCTGTCACAAAACTGATCTTATCCATCTTATTTTTCCTTGTTTACATCTTCTGTTTCCGGTCCAGATATCCCTGCAGGATGAACACCGCAGCCATCTGGTCCAGATATTGTTTTTGGTTTTCCCTGCGCACCTCCGCTTCCGTCAGTACGCGCTCCGCAGCCGCTGTCGTGAGCCGTTCGTCCCACATAACAACAGGCAGGCCTGTCCGTCTCTCCAGCATCTGCCGGAATTCCAGAGATTTCAAAGCCCGCTCGCCGACTGTGTTATTCATATTTTTGGGATATCCAAGGACGATCTCCGTCACCTGGTATTCCCGGATGATCTCCGAAAGCCGTGTAAGCGTCCGGCGCAGATGGTTCTCCTTCTCCCGCCAGATGGTCTCCAGCCCCTGGGCGGTCAGTCCCAGAGGATCACTCACGGCCACACCCACCGTTTTGGATCCATAGTCCAGTCCAAGTATCCGCATGCTCACTCTTCCCAGGCCCGGTTCTTAATATATTCGTACAGCAGTTCTTCCACCAGCTCGTCCCGTTCCACCTTCATGATCATGCTGCGGGCGCCTTTATGGCTGGTGATGTAGGTCGGATCTCCCGACATGATATAACCCACGATCTGGTTCACAGGATTATACCCCTTTTCTTCCATGGCATTGTATACCAGATCGAGAACCTCCTTCACCTGCAGCTCCTGCTCAGGCTTCGTACTGAAAAACTGCGTATTGCCAAGATTTGTATCTGCCATATCGTTCACGCCTCTCCCAAAAAATCCAGAAACCTGATTTTATTCTAATCTATTTCCGGTTAAATTACAATGATAATCTTCCAGAAAACCCTCTGCCCGTACGGTTATGATATCATTGACTGCCAGTCCTTCTGTAACCGGCACTGACACCCGCAGGTACTCCTTGCTGTGCCCTGTCAGATATCTTCTGTCCCCCGAGAGGATCTCTTCTTCCAGAAGGACCGACAGACTGCGGCCGGCAAAAGCCTCCGCAAATTCCCGCTCGCGTTTTCTGCTGAGCCGGATCAGCACATCCGCCCGTTCCTTCTTGACCGCTTCCGTAAGCTGCCCGTCCATCGCAGCTGCCCGGGTTCCCTGTCTGCGGGAATAGGGGAACACATGGGTCTCGAAGAAATGCATTTCCTCCACAAACCGCCGGGACTCTTCAAAGTCCGCGTCGGTCTCGCCGGGAAAGCCGGTGATCACGTCCGTGGTGAGGGCCGGCATGACAAAATATTTCCGGAGAAGCCCGCATTTCTCCCGGTACTCCGCAGTCCGGTAGCGCCGGTTCATCCGCTCCAGGGTCCGGTCGCAGCCGCTCTGAAGCGACAGATGAAAGTGAGGGCAGATCTTCGGCATCTCCGAAAGCGTCCTGGCAAATTCCTCCGTGACGATCCCGGGCTCCAAAGATCCCAGACGGATCCGTTCGATCCCGGATATGTCGTGGACGGTCCGGATCAGGTCCAGAAGGGAAGCGCGTTCATCTTCCGGAAAATCCGTTCCGTAGGAACTGAGGTGGATTCCCGTCAGGACCGCTTCCTTGTATCCGGCCTCTGCCAGAGCACGGATCTCGGAGACGATCTCTTCCTGTTTTCTGCTTCGCACCCGTCCCCGCGCATAGGGAATGATACAGTAGCTGCAGAACTGATTGCAGCCGTCCTGCACCTTGATATAGGCCCGCACGTGCTCCGCCGTCTTCCGGATCTGCAGCGGTTCGTATTCCCGGGTGCGTCCGATCTCCGGCACATCCAGAATCCGGGCCTTCTTCTGCCGGTATTCCTCCAAAGCCTCCACCAGATTCTGCTTCCGGTTGTTCCCGAGGATCAGATCTGCTGTATTGTCGTCCGAAGCCAGCCTCTCCGTGTCCGTCTGTACATAACAGCCGGCTGCCACGATGATGGCATCCGGATTCATTTTCCTTGCCTTGTGCAGCATCTGACGGGATTTGCGGTCCGCGATATTCGTCACGCTGCAGGTATTGATCACATAGACATCGGCTCCGGGCTCAAAGGGTACGATCTCGTATCCGGCCTTTTCCAGCATCTGCTGCATGGCTTCTGTCTCGTAGGCGTTTACTTTGCAGCCCAGATTATGAACTGCGGCTTTATATTTCATTTTGTTCCCCTTGACTTTTCATTATGCTGAAGGTAATATGTAAGTGCAACGGAGGCCTGCTCCGGGGAATCAGGCTTCTGTATACTATTTCATATGGAGGTGATCATAGATGAAAACCATTAAAATCTCTCTCAATTCGATCGATAAAGTAAAAGCCTTTGTCAACGAGATCAGCAGATTTGACTGCGATTTTGATCTTGTTTCCGGTAGATATGTCATTGACGCCAAATCGATCATGGGTATCTTCAGCCTGGATCTTTCCAAATCCATCGACCTGAACATCCATGCAGACGGTGCCGCTCTTGAAGAAGTTCTGAGCGTGATCGGCAAATACATCGTGGAGTAATACCGGTTCCCGGATCATGAACCAATCGTCAGGATCGGACTGCCGCAAAGCGGCAGTCTTTTTTTTATCCGACTTCGATCACTTCCGTCGTCCGGATGGCTTCCTCCATCAGGGCATCAATCTTCTCTTCCAGCTTTGTCTCCGATTTCCGGATCACCTTCACACTGGGCTTTGTCACAGGATGCTTTGCCACGAAGATGGTACAGCAGTCCTCATAGGGCAGAATCGAGGTGTCAAAGGTCCCGATCTTCCGGGCCAGCTCCACGATCTCCTGCTTGTCCATCCCGATCACCGGCCGGTACACGGGCATGGTGCAGACCTCGTCCGTCGCCGCCAGGCTCTGCATGGTCTGGCTGGCCACCTGACCGATGCTCTCTCCGGTCACAAGTCCCAGGCACCTGCATTCCTCCGCGAAATGCTCTGCGATCCGCATCATGTACCTGCGCATGATGATCGTAAGCTCATCATGGGGACACTGCTCGTAGATATAAAGCTGAATATCCGTAAAATTCACCACATGCAGACGGATCCGGCCGCTGTACTGTGCAACGATCCGCGCAAGGTCCACCACCTTCTGCTTTGCGCGTTCGCTGGTGTAGGGCGGTGCGTGGAAATAGACCGCGTCGATGGTCACGCCCCTCTTGGCGATCATATAGCCCGCCACCGGACTGTCGATCCCGCCGGAAAGCAGCACCATCGCCTTTCCGCTGGTTCCCACCGGCATTCCTCCCGGTCCTTTATAGGAAAGGGAATAGACATAGATCCGTTCCCGGATCTCCAGCCGGAGGACCAGCTCCGGATCATGGACATCCACATGGGACGCAGGAAATGCCTCCAGGATCCTTTCCCCCAGAAACGCATTGACCTCCATCGAAGTCACCGGATAGCTTTTTTTCGCTCTCCGGGTATGTACCTTGAAGGATCCGCTGTACCCCGGATGGGTCTTTTCCATATAGGAAAGGACATCCTCCGCCATTCTTTCGGTTCCCTGATCCTCATAGATCATCACAGGGCAGAACTCCACGATTCCGAAAACCTTCTCCAGAGCGCTTCTGGTCTCTTCGTAATCGTATTCTTCCGGACAATAGACATAGATCCGTCCCTGTTCCTTTTCCACCTTGAAGCCTTCGCCCGTCCGGGCCAGAGACCGTCTGATCTCCCGCACCAGCGCATCCTCGAACAGGTAGCGGTTTTTCCCCTTGATGGCGATTTCCGCATACTTGATCAGAAATGCATGATACATAAGCTGCATTTTCTCTGCCTCCTTTTTATCTGCGCGCAAAGCGGCGCAGGACCGGTACGACCTCCCTCAGAACCTGCAGGGCATAGTCGACCTCCTCGATGGTATTCTCTTCTGAAAAGCTGATCCGGACCGTACTTTCAATATCCGCTTTGGACAGTCCCATCGCAGTGAGGACGGCGCTGGGACGTCTTTTATGGCTGGAGCAGGCGCTGCCGGCCGATACATAGATATTCTTTTCCTCCAGGGTGTGCAGAAGCACTTCGCTCCGCACGCCTTCCACGGTGACGCTCAGGATATGCGGGGCTCCTTCCTCCAGAGCCATTCCGTTGATCCGGACCCCGGGAATCAGCAGCAGACCCTCCGCCATTCTTTTCTTCAGCTGCAGCAGTCGGGCGGCATTCTCCTCCAGATTTCCGCAGACCTTCTGTGCGGCCGCGGCCATCCCGGCGATCCCGGGAACATTGTCCGTCCCGGACCGCATCCCGTTCTGCTGGCCTCCGCCCAGGATCAGCGGACGGATCTTCACACCGTTCCGGATGTAGAGAAACCCGGCCCCCTTCGGCCCATGAAACTTGTGGCTGCTTACGGAAAGCAGATCGATCCCCATCCTCGAGGGGAAAATCCGGTATTTCCCGAAGGCCTGAATGGCATCCACATGAAAAAGGATCTTCGGGTTCTTCCGGTGTACCGTCTCTGCGATCTCTTCCACCGGCATCCGGGAACCGGTCTCATTGTTCACCATCATCACAGACACCAGGATGGTATCCTCCCGCAGCGCATCCCGCAGTGCATCCAGACGCACCACGCCCTGCCGGTCCACCGGCAGATACGTCACCTCAAAGCCCTGCTCCTCCAGAAAGGCTGCCGGGCCCGTCACTGCCGGATGCTCCACCGCCGTCGTGATGATATGACGCCCCGCTCTCTGGTTGGCAAGAGCGCCGCCGATCAGGGCCAGATTGTCCGATTCCGTCCCTCCGGATGTAAAAAGGATCTCCTTCGGCTGCACCTTCAGAATCCCGGCAAGGATCTCCGCCGCTTTCCTCACATACTGTTCCGCCTCCACACCCTTGCTGTGCATGGCGGAGGGATTTCCATACTCCTCCGTCATGGTCCGGAGTACGATCTCCGCTGCTTCCGCACACACCCGGGTGGTGGCAGAATTGTCAAAATATGCCTCCATGTCTGTTTACTCCTCTTCCAGCCGGAACATCAGCACTGACAGCAGAGCCATTCCGGCCGTTTCCGTCCGCAGAATCCGCCTTCCCAGAGAAACAGGAACGGCTCCTCTGCTTTCTGCGAGGGCGACCTCCGAAGCCTCGAAGCCCCCCTCCGGCCCGATCAGGATCCCCACAGAACGACCCGGGCGGATCTCCTGCAGGACTTCCTTTGTTCTTTTCATCCCTTTTTCCAGCTCATAGGGAATCAGCAGAAGATCCAGCTCTCCGGCTCTTTCCAGCGCTTCCCGAAAAGACAGGACCCTTTCCACCGCCGGGATACGCATCCGCCGGGACTGCTTTGCCGCCCCCTCGGCGATCTGCTGCCAGCGGGCCTGTCTCTTTTCCGCCTTCTTGGCATCCAGTTTTACAATGCAGCGGGCTGATTCCACGGGAACGATTCCCGCCGCTCCCAGCTCCACCGCCTTCTGGACGATCATGTCCATCTTGTCTCCCTTGGGAATGCACTGGAACAGATACAGATCGCAGGGCAGCTCGTACTCCGGCTCCTGGGCATACAGAATCTCCAGGATCACCTGGTCCTTCGTATATTCCCGGATCGAGCAATGATACTCTTTCCGTTCACCGTCGCTGACCCAGAGCTCTTCTCCCGGGCGCATCCGGAGGACGTTCTGGATATGATTGACATCCGTACCGCCGATACGGATCTCTCTTCCCGCTTCATCGATACAGGACGGGTCCGCAAAAAAACGCTGCATGTCCTCAGTCCTTTCTGGCCGTAACGGATACCCATTCGCCCTGGCGTGTCACTTCCACAAGAGTCAGGCCCGCCTTCTGCACGGCCGAAACGATCTGCTCCTCCTTGGTATCCAGGATGCCGGAGGTAATATAGAGACCGCCCTTTTTCAGGCAGGCTGCCGCCACGGGAGTCAGCGGCAGAAGCACCTCCGTGAGGATGTTCGCCAGCACGATATCATACTGTTCCTTTCCGGCCCAGACCTGGGTCTCCGGATCATCGATCAGATTTCCGATCCGAAGGGTAAAATCCTCTGCCGGAATATCGTTAGCCTCCAGGTTTTCCTGCACGGCATTTTCCGCACAGGGATCCAGATCCGTCGCCATCACATGGCCCGCCCCCAGCTTCAGGGCAACCATGCCGAGAATGCCGGATCCGGTTCCCACATCCAGCACCCGCATGCCGGGCCGGATCTGTTTCCGGATCTGCCGGATCACCAGCTGAGTCGTCTCGTGCATTCCCGTGCCGAAAGCGGTCCCCGGATCGATGTGCAGGATCAGTTTGTCCCGGTCCTCCGGACGGACCTCCTCCCAGGAGGGGACGATCAGGATATCATCCACATAAAACTGATGGAAATACTCCTTCCAGTTGTTGATCCAGTCCTTGTCCTCCGTCTTCGACACCTCGATGGTGCCCTCTCCGATATCCATGAAGCTCTTCAGCTCCTGAAGCGCCTCCCGGGCCTTCGGCAGGATTCCCTCCGGATCCTCCTCGTCCAGATAAAAATTCAGGACCGCGCGCCCGTCGTTCTCCGGCTGGTCCGGCATGATATCCACAAACATCTGCGCCTTGTCCTCCTCGGTAAGAGGCTGGCTGTCCTGAATCTCAACACCCTCGATCCCCAGCTCCGTCAGGGTATAGATCACCATCTCCTCGGCTTCCACCGTCGTTCGTACCGTACATCGGTTCCATCTCATAAGTCCTGTTTTCCTTTCCAGACAATCGAATTGATTTTTTCAAAAAAACGCTCCACTCCCCGATGCCGCTCACCCTTCCGATAAAACCGCCAGAAGATCTCTACCAGCGCCACACCAGCGATGGCATCCACGATATAATGCTGCTTCAGAACCTGGGTGGAGACAATGATCAGCAAGGCCATCACACAGGAAACCGGCGACGCCCATCGGGGCAATGTCCGGATCTCCCGAACCACCCGGAAACTGAGCCAGCTTACATAACAGTGGATCGACGGAAACAGACAGGAAGGCAGATCCCCTCCATCCGTCTGATACGTCATCAACAGCATTCTTTCGGAAAGAGTGTTCCCCGCGATCTCCGGGCGCACGTTGGTGGTGGGAAGGAGCAAAAAGAAGACCAGACAGATCATATGGATCGTCAGATCACAGGCCACAAAACGATAAAAATAATCCTTCCCCTTCTGCGCCGACAGAATATAACAGATCCCCCAGAAGAGATACGACGGCAGCAGATAAATCCAGATAAACCCCGGGATCAACGGAACCATCCGGTCAAAAGCCAACGTAAGATCATAATGCCTCCAGCTCTGCGTCAGCCTGCCCCCACCGAAATAAACAACCATATTCACTGCCAGGATCACCAAAAGCGGAATGATCTCCCACCGGAAAATCCAACGGGAAAGAAAAGACCGCAATCCACATTCTGATTTGATCAGAAAACACCTCCCGCCTGAAGTATGAAAGAACTTTGTTCTTTCATCGACGTTTGTGAAAATGCCCTTGCAAGCAAGCATTTTCACTGCACCGAAATATGTTTCGCATCAATCACCATACGCTATCCGGACAAAATTGTCAAGAAAGAGGAAGACAAAACAGCGTCCCGGCCTCAACCACCTGCCGCCCAATTCCTGAAAATGCCAAATCACTCAGAGAATCACCAACAAAACAGCTGCCCGGGCCCGGTCTTCTGCAAATATGTTCCTGCTGATGTCCGGCTTTTCGACGGACTGTCTGAATCAGGATGTACGTGGATGAACGACACCTGTGTCGTACAGACACGAACAGACTGATTCGGAACAGTCAGGAGAAGGACGGACATGCAGAACATATTCGCAGAAGACCGGGCCCGGGCAGCGTCATGATTCATACCCTGTAAGGTTTTTACACTCAGTCCTCAAAAGTCTCTTTCAGTTTATCCATAAAGCTTTTCTTTTTCTTTTCCGTTCCCTCGGCAGGAGCTTTCCGGTTGCCGCAGGCCGCGTCAAACCGTTCCAGGGCTTCCTTCGCTTCCGCGTTCAGGTTGGTGGGAACCTGCACCACCAGGGTCACATAGTGATCGCCCCGGACATTCTTGTTGCGGACAGAAGGAACCCCCTTCCCCTCCAGCCGGATCCGGGTGTCAGTCTGGGTTCCCGGTTTGATCTTGTACTCGATCTCGCCGTCGATGGTGCTGATCTTGATCGGACCGCCCAGAGCTGCCTGTGCAAAGGTGATCGGCGCCGTAGAGAACAGATTCATATCCTGTCTCTGGAAGATCGGATGTCTCGCCACCCGGACCTCCACCAGCAGATCACCTCTCGGGCCGCCGTTTATGCCGGGCTCTCCCTTTTCGCGGATGCGGATGCTCTGCCCGTCGTCGATACCGGCGGGCACCGATACCTGGATCTTTTTCCAGGAGGACGTGTAGCCCGTTCCTTTACAGTTCGTGCACTTATCCTTGATCACGGTTCCCTTGCCCTGGCATTCCGGACAGGTCTGGACATTCTGCATCATGCCGAACAGAGACTGCTGGGAATAGACGATCCGGCCTTCTCCTTTACAGCGGGTACAGGTAACCGGAGAGGTTCCCGGTTTTGCGCCCGTGCCGTGGCAGGCGGTGCATTCCTCCTTGAGGGAAATCTCCAGTTCCTTTTCACAGCCGAAGACCGCCTCCTCGAAGGTGATATTGACCCGTGCACGCAGACTCGCGCCGCGCATCGGGCCGTTGCTGCGGGACGAAGAACGGCCGCCGCCGAACATGCCTCCGAACAGGTCGCTGAAGATATCGCTGAAATCCGCCCCGGAGAAATCAAAACCGAAGCCGCCGGCTCCGCCGCCTCCGTTTTCAAAAGCAGCATGTCCGAACTGGTCATACTGGCGGCGTTTCTCGGGATCGCTCAGAACGCCGTAGGCCTCCGTAGCTTCCTTGAATTTGGCTTCCGCCTCTTTGTCTCCGGGATTGACGTCCGGATGGTATTTCTTTGCCAGTTTACGATATGCGCTTTTCAGCGCCGCTTCGTCGGCGTTCTTATCAACGCCAAGCACCTCGTAGTAGTCTCTTTTATCGGCCATGAAACAATTCCTCTCGTATACTGATTTTCTGTGTCTGTACGCATCAACCGACAGCAGACAGGTTTCCCCTGTCCGCTGTCGGTATTATATGCAGTACGATTCTGCTTTATACTTCTTTATAGTCCGCATCCACGACATCATCGCCGTAGCCTGCTTCGTTGCCGCCGCCCTGGTAAGAGCCGCCGCCCATGTTGCCCATATCCGGGCCGGGGCCTGCCTGACCGCCCTGGGTCTGCTCATACATCTTGGCAAACAGCTTCTGGGCGCTCTCCATCATCTTTTCCTGGGCTGCCTTGATCTCGGCCACCTGACTCTCGGTCATGTTCTCCGGTGTGGACTGGGACAGCAGGTTCTTCAGGCTTTCCAGATCTGCTTCCACAGCTGCCTTATCGGAGGCATCCAGCTTGTCGCCGGCTTCCTTCAGGGCGTTCTCCACCTGGAATACCATGGAATCCGCATTGTTCCGGGTGTCGATGGCTTCCTTACGCTTACGGTCCTCTGCCTCGTACTGGGCTGCTTCCTTCACAGCCTTGTCGATCTCGGCGTCAGACATGTTGGAGCCTGCGGTGATGGTGATGTGCTGTTCTTTGCCGGTTCCCAGATCCTTTGCGGAAACATTGACGATACCGTTGGCATCGATATCAAAGGTAACCTCGATCTGCGGAACGCCGCGGCGTGCCGGCGGGATTCCGTCCAGACGGAACTGGCCGAGGGACTTGTTGTCCCGTGCAAACTGACGCTCGCCCTGTACGACGTTGATATCCACTGCGGTCTGGTTGTCCGCTGCGGTGGAGAAGATCTGGCTCTTCTTGGTCGGGATCGTGGTGTTTCTCTCGATCAGACGGGTAGCGATGCCGCCCATGGTCTCGATGGACAGAGACAGCGGAGTGACATCCAGAAGAAGCACATCCCCTGCGCCTGCGTCGCCTGCCAGCTTGCCGCCCTGTACGGAAGCACCGAGGGCCACACATTCATCCGGGTTCAGGCTCTTGCTGGGCTCTTTGCCGGTCAGCTGACGTACCTTGTCCTGTACGGCCGGTATACGGGTGGAGCCGCCTACCAGAAGGACCTGTCCCAACTCGGAGGCGCTGATGCCAGCGTCCGAAAGAGCACGGCGGACCGGTTCTGCGGTTTTTTCCACCAGGTCGTGGGTCAGCTCGTCGAATTTGGCTCTGGTCAGATTCATGTCAAAATGCTTCGGGCCTTCTGCGGTCGCTGTGATGAAGGGCAGATTGATGTTTGTGGTGGTGGCGGAGGAAAGCTCCTTCTTTGCCTTTTCTGCCGCTTCCTTCAGACGCTGCAGAGCCATCTTGTCGTTGGAAAGGTCAACGCCTTCGGTTCTCTTGAACTCGGAAAGCATATAATCCGTGATCTTCTGGTCGAAGTCATCGCCGCCCAGACGGTTGTTGCCTGCGGTGGAAAGAACCTCGATGACGCCGTCGCCGATCTCGATGATGGAAACATCGAAGGTACCGCCGCCCAGGTCGTAAACCATGATCTTCTGCTCTTTTTCATTGTCCAGGCCATAGGCCAGTGCTGCCGCTGTCGGCTCGTTGATGATACGTTTTACATCCAGACCTGCGATCTTGCCTGCATCCTTGGTGGCCTGACGCTGTGCGTCATTGAAGTAAGCCGGTACGGTGATGACCGCATCCGTCACCTTCTCGCCCAGATAATCCTCGGCGTCCTTTTTCAGCTTCTGCAGGATCATGGCCGAGATCTCCTGCGGAGAATACTTCTTGCCGTCGATGTTTACACGATAATCGGAACCCATCTCACGCTTGATGGAAGAGATGGTCTTCTCTGCGTTTGTCACAGCCTGTCTTTTTGCCGGTTCACCGACCAGACGCTCGCCGGTCTTTGTAAATGCCACGACAGAGGGTGTGGTTCTTGCACCTTCCGTGTTGGCGATAACTGTGGGCTGCCCGCCTTCCATAACGGCTACGCAGCTGTTTGTAGTACCAAGGTCAATACCGATAATCTTGCTCATAATAATACCTCCTCT